>NZ_NGFP01000103.1 GCF_002149035.1 Streptosporangium minutum | reverse complement strand
GCTCGGCCGCCCCCGATGCGCGGCCCCCACGACGTAGCCGATCTCCGCGACGTCCAGGCCCGGCCCGGTCAGCATCAGCAGGACCTCACCCATGGGATCCCGGCCGTCGACGGTGATGGCGAGCTGGACCCGCTGCCCGGCCGTCCGTCGCTCCCGGGCCCTCTTGAGGTAGACCTGCGCGGCGTTCAGGTCGAACGGCGAGACCAGCGGCGTCCAGTAGGCCACCTCGGGGTCGTCGAACAGCTCCACCATCGCCGGCAGATCCCCGTCGCCCCACTCCCGGAGCACCAGGCCGTGCCCACTCAGCCGGAGCCCGCCGGGGAAGCTCACCACGACACCGCCGCGATCCTCCTCGGCGCCCCTCACCGCTCACCCATGCCGTCAACTCCCGACTCGCTCCTCCCCAGGAACCTACTCGACCCCCGCCCCGGCACCTGCGCCCCCACCGGCCCGTCAGTACTTCGGCCCCACGAACTCGTCCAGCCGCTCGACCGCCTCCCGCCTGGCCACCGAGACGGTGTTGGGCTTGGAGCGGCGCCATGCCACATCCAGCAGATCAAGTGCCTCCTCGCAGAGCTTCAGGATGTCCTGGGACTCGTTCACGAAGAGGTAGCGCGGGTATTCGTACCAGTGGTCACTTCCGTTGAAGTGCCGACGGACCCGGTTCGTCCCGCGATAGCCGTCCGAGTGCATCAGCCCCCGGACGAAGCGGCCCGGGTGGACCTCGATGATCTCCCGCTGCCATTTATCCAGCGTGATCTCACGTTCATGCTTCCGTCCGGGGCCGTGTTGAGGGAACAGACAGGCCCAATGCTTGGAGTAGCTCTTGACCTCGGTGCAGCCCGGGTGCCGGCGGCGGCTGACGGATGAGGTGGGCATAACTATTGCCATGGTGTCTGCTGCGGCCTCTATCAATCCCGGCCAGGTGTCACAGCATGCCAGTGAGAGTTGATAGACGCCTTTTTTACACAGCAGGATGTGGCCGTCGCCGAGGTAGAGCCCGAGTAGGTAGGCGTAGGCCTCGGAGTCGAGCGCCCGCCCATGGCAGCGAGGACATGAACGGTGCCTTCTGATGTCCTCGTCCTCGCTGGTGCGGCGTGTCCCCGCCCGCCATTTCTGCACGGCGCTGAGAGATACGCCGCAGAGTTCGGCGACTTGACGGTCTATGAGGCCCTGTGCGGAGAGCCGGAGGGCACGGTCAACGGTTTCGCGGGGGTGCATGAAGTAACCATGCCAAGGGTCACCGACAGTTCTCGTCCTACTACAGAAGGTGAGCGGTGATTGGGGGGAAAGAGCGAGTCGTGCAGGGGTGAAGGTCTCTGCGGGATGGGTGCCGGAAGCGGGACTCGAACCCGCACACCCTTTCGGGTAGACGCTTTTGAGGCGTCCGCGTATGCCATTTCGCCATTCCGGCTGATATTTCCGGATCTGTCCGGATTGTGTCTGCCGGTGACGAGCTTACCCAGAACTGGATCAGTCGCAGGCACCGGCGTGGTCCTAATCTAGCGGACATCGGTACTCTCTTGCTCGTGAGTACGCAGCGGCGAGTAGTGATCGCGGAAGACGAGGCGCTGATCCGCCTCGATCTCAAGGAGATGCTGGAAGAAGACGGATATGCCGTCGTCGGTGAGGCGGGGGACGGGGAGGCCGCGGTCAAGCTGGCGCTGGAACAGCGGCCGGATCTGGTGATCCTGGATGTGAAGATGCCCATCCTGGACGGGATCTCGGCCGCCGAGCAGATCGTGTCGCAGCGGATCGCGCCGTGCCTGATCCTCACCGCCTTCTCGCAGCGGGATCTGGTCGAGCGGGCCAGGGACGCCGGGGCGATGGCCTATCTGGTCAAGCCGTTCACCAAGTCCGACCTCGTCCCGGCGATCGAGATGGCGGTCAGCAGGCACGAGGAGATCGCCGCGCTGGAGCGGGAGGTCGGGACACTCTCGGAGCGGCTGGAGACGCGCAAGCTGGTCGAGCGGGCCAAGGGGCGGCTCATGGAGCAGCACGGCTGGAGCGAGCCGCAGGCGTTCCGGTGGATCCAGAAGGCCTCGATGGACCGCAGGTTGAGCATGCGTCAGGTGGCGCAGATCGTGGTGGACGGGACGCCTGGCCCGCCTGAGGCCGAGGAGGCCTGAGGGAGGGCCGCCCGCCGCGTTCCGCCGCGCCGTACGGCACCCGGTCTGCTTCTTGACAAGCCCGCGCATCGCCTTGAGTCAAGGGAGATGCGTGGGCTTTCGCGTACTCGGAGTGATCATTGAGAGGGCGTCAGGCTGCCAGTGACCATTGCTTTTGCCGCTGGTAGCCGAAAAGGATCGGTGTTGTAACGAAACGATAACGGAGGGCCTTACTGTATCGACCCGTAACATCCGCTGGCTGTACTAACCGACACAACCCCCTGGCCGCTCCGTCAGGGGAGGGCATCTGTGAACTCGGCCCCACCACGGGACCGGGTGAAAGGAAGGCAACCTTGCGGCCTAAGACTGCTCGCCTCGGTGGCGTGCTCGCTGCCGGTGTGGCGCTCACCCTCGGTCTCGCTGCCTGTGGTGACGGCGGCACGGAGGCCAAGCCGGCGGACGGCGGCTCCAGCGCTGCCGCTTCCAGCACCGTCAAGATCGGCTTCATGGGTGACCTGACCGGCCCCAACGCCGGCATCGTCATCCCGCCGAGGAACGGTGCGAAGCTCGTCATCGACGAGTACAACAAGACCAACCCGGCCGTGAAGGTCGAGCTGGTGGAGTACGACAGCCAGGGCGACCCCTCCAAGGCCGTCGCGCTGGCCCAGCAGGCCATCAAGACCGACAAGGTCGCCAGCATGATCGGCCCCGCGTTCTCGGGTGAGTCGGCCCAGGTGGGCCCGGTGCTTGAGGAGGCGGAGATCCCCAGCATCACCGCCTCGGCGACCAACACCAAGCTCGCCGAGAACGGCTGGAAGTTCTGGCACCGCATTCTGCCGAACGACAGCGTCCAGGGTCCCGGCATCGCGGACTTCATCGCGGGCGCCGCCGCCGCGAAGAACGTCTTCGTGATCGACGACAAGTCGGAGTACGGCAAGCCCCTGGCCGACGCGGTCCGCGCCCAGCTCACCACCAAGGGCGCCAAGGTCGTCGACGACTCGCTCGACCCGGCGGAGAGCGACTTCTCCTCGGTGGTCAACAAGGTCGCCGCGGCCAAGCCGGACGCGATCTTCTTCGGTGGTTACTACGCCGCGGCCGGCAACCTGCTCAAGCAGCTCCGTGACAAGGGTGTGAAGGACGCGAAGTTCTTCTCCGGTGACGGCTCGCTGGACAGGGGCCTGATCGACGGCGCGGGCGCTCCGAACGCCGAGGGCGCCCTCGTCGGTTGCCCGTGCTACATCGCCACGCCGGACGTCACCGACGCCAAGGTGAAGGGCTTCGCCGACGCCTACAAGGCCGCCTTCAGCGCCGACCCGTCGATCTACGCGGCCGAGGGCTACGACGCGGCGACGGTCTTCATCGAGGCCGTCAAGGCCGGGAACACCACCCCCGACAAGATCAACACCTTCATCGGGACCGTTGACCTGGCCGGTGTCTCCAAGCAGGTGAAGTTCGGGCCCAACGGCGAGGTCGAGGCCAAGGACATCTACATGTACCAGGTCAAGGACGGCGCCATCACGCTGCTCGGCAAGGCCGCCGAGGCCAAGCTGAGCTAGTCGCGGCCTCGAGAACAGTAGGCAGTCGACGCGCGGGAGCGGGAACTCCGCGACGGGTTCCCGCTCCTCGTGTTCTTCCAGAGCGTCCACGAGGCCCTGCTGGGAGCGGTGTGCTATCGACAGTGCAGGCGACCCCCGCTAGAAGTGGTAACCCCTAGTGCTCAATGACTTCATCAACCAGTTCTGGCCGGCCACGATTGACGGCTTGGCCTTCGGATCGATTTACGCCCTGATCGCACTCGGTTACACCATGGTGTACGGCGTGCTACGGCTGATCAACTTTGCGCACTCCGAAGTGTTCATGATCGGAACCTTCGGGGCGATGTTCGTCCCCTTCGTGCTCGGCATCAACTCGGCGCTCACGGGTATCGCCCTGGTGGGCGTGATCATCGCGATGATCCTGGCCGGCATGCTGGCCTCCGCGGGCACCGCGATCGCCCTGGAGCAGATCGCCTACCGGCCGCTGCGCAAGCGCGGGGCCTCCCGGCTCGCGGCTCTGATCTCCGCGATCGGCGCCTCGATCTTCCTGCAGGAGCTGTTCGCCCTGCTGGTGATCCCGGAGGTCTTCAACCGTCCGCAGCAGGGCCGTATCCAGATGGGCCTGCCCCGGCTGATGGAGCGGACCGAGCTTTTCTCGATCTTCGGTCACTCGGTCCGCGTCGACCAGGTGCTGGTGATCGTGGCGGCGATCGGCATGATGATCGCCCTTGACGCGCTCGTGAACCGCACGAAGATCGGCCGTGGTATCCGCGCCACCGCGCAGAACCCCGAGGCGGCCGTCCTGATGGGCGTCGACATCAACAAGATCGTCCGGATGACGTTCCTCATCGGCGGTGGCATGGCCGGCGTGGCCGGTGCGCTCTATCTGATCTCGTATGAGAACACGAACTACTACATCGGATTCCTCTTCGGCATCAAGGCGTTCACCGCGGCGGTTCTGGGCGGCATCGGTAACCTGCGTGGGGCCCTGGTCGGCGGAGTCATGCTCGGTCTGGTGGAGAACTACGGAGCCATCTTCTTCGGCTCCGACTGGAAGCACGTGATCTCCTTCACCATCCTCGTCTTGGTCCTGATGTTCCGCCCCACCGGAATTCTCGGTGAATCACTCCAGCAGGCGCGCGCATGAACCAGAAGAATTCCCTGGCAGGCATCCGTCACCGGCTCGGTCAGTACGGCGACAACATGCACGATCGCTGGCTGAACACGCCCGGCTGGCAGCGATGGATCCTCTACGTGGCTCTGATCATCGGAGCCCTGCTGCTGCCGTCGGAGAGCATCGGCGGCTTCATGTCGCCCTACACCGACTGGGCGAGCATCCTGTTCTTCCCGATCGGCACCTATGTGGTTCTGGCCATCGGCCTGAACGTGGTCGTCGGGCAGGCGGGCCTGCTGGATCTCGGCTTCGTCGCGTTCTACGCCGTGGGCGGTTACGCGATGGCGTTGATCGGCACCAAGCTCGGCTGGAACTTCTGGCTGATCCTGGTGGTGGGCATCGGGATCTGCGCCCTGTCGGGCATCACCCTGGGCGGGCCGACGCTGCGGTTGCGCGGCGACTATCTGGCGATCGTCACGCTGGGCTTCGGTGAGATCATCCGTATCACCGCCCGCAACACCGACGCCATCGGCGGCCCCAACGGCATCCGCGGCATCCCGCACCCCCCGAGCATCGACGAGCTGAACATCTTCGGCGTCGACGTCTACGAGCTCCTCGGGGTGAAGATCTTCAAGTACGGCGTGCTGGACCCGCGGCCCTACTACTACCTGCTGGTCGCGCTGGCCGTCATCGTGATCATCCTGGTCAAGCGCTGGGAGAAGAGCCGGGTCGGGCGCGCGTGGGCGGCGATCCGCGAGGACGAGGACGCGGCCGAGGTCATGGGCGTGCCGACGTTCCGGTTCAAGATGCTGGCGTTCGCCATCGGCGCCTCGATCGGCGGCGCGATGGGCGTGCTGTGGGCCTCCAAGGTCATCTCGCTCAACCCGAACGACTTCCAGTTCCTGCTGTCGGCGACGATCCTGGCCGCGGTGGTCATGGGCGGCGCGGGCAACCTGCCGGGCGTCATGCTGGGTGCGTTCGTGGTGGCGTGGCTGCCCGAGCGCTTCCGCGGCCTGCAGGAGTACCGCATGCTGATCTTCGGCGCGGTGCTCGTGGCGCTGATGATCTTCCGGCCTGAGGGGTTGCTGCCGTCGCGTCAACGCAAGGCGGAGCTGAAAGAGGGAACAGGCGGGATGGGAACGCTCGGCGCCGAGGTGCCCGGGCCGGAGTCGCGTGGTGAGGAGGTGGCCTCCAAGTGAGCGCCGAGGTGAGCGCAGGGACCGGCCAGGAGCGCAGTGCCCGCCCGCTGCTGGAGCTGCAGGGGGTCGTGATGCGCTTCGGCGGCGTCACGGCGCTGAAGGATGTCAGTTTCAGCATCAACGAGGGGGAGATCTTCGCACTCATCGGCCCGAACGGCGCCGGCAAGACCACGATCTTCAACGTGATCACCGGTGTCTACCAGCCGACGGAGGGGCAGGTCCGCTTCGAGGATGAGAAGATCAGCGGCGTCAAGCGCTTCAAGATCACCAAGCGGGGGGTCGCCCGCACGTTCCAGAACATCCGGCTGTTCCACAACATGACGGCCATCGAGAACGTCATGGTGGGCGCGGACGCGCATCACCGCTCGGGCATGGTCAGCGTGGCGCTGGGGCTTCCCTGGCACCGCAAGGCCGAGCGTGAGGGCCGCGCGCTGGCGATGGAGCTGCTCGACTTCGTCGGCATCTCCCACCGCGCCGACGACCACGCGAAGAACCTGCCCTACGGTGACCAGCGCCGGCTGGAGATCGCCCGCGCGCTGGCGACCCAGCCGAAGCTGCTGCTGCTGGACGAGCCGGCCGCCGGTATGAACCCGGCGGAGAAGGTGGCGCTGCAGCAGTTGATCCGGGACATCCGGGACGCCGGCCGGACGATTCTGATCATCGAGCACGACATGAGCCTCATCATGGGCATCAGCGACCGCATCGCGGTGCTGGACTTCGGCCAGAAGATCGCTGACGGTCTGCCGGACGAGGTGCGGAACGACCCCCGGGTCGTCGAGGCGTATTTGGGGGCTCCCGCAGATGCTTCTTGAGATCAAGGACATCCATGTCCACTACGGAAAGATCGCGGCGCTCAAGGGCATCTCGGTCGAGGTGAACGAGGGCGAGATCGTCACGCTCATCGGAGCGAACGGGGCGGGCAAGACCACGACCCTGAAGACGATCTCGGGCCTGCGCGGTCTGTCGTCGGGCACCATCACCTTCGACGGCCAGGACATCAGCAAGCTGCCCGGCCACAAGCGGGTCATGGCGGGCCTGGGGCAGGCGCCCGAGGGCCGGGGCGTCTTCCCCGGCATGACGGTGTACGACAACCTCCTCATGGGCGCCTACACGCGCTCCGGGGACTTCAGCGCCGACCTGGCGGAGGTCTTCGAGCTGTTCCCGCGCCTGGCCGAGCGCAGGACGCAGATGGGCGGCACGATGTCGGGCGGTGAGCAGCAGATGCTGGCCATCGGCCGCGCGCTGATGGCCAAGCCGAAGGTGCTGCTGCTGGACGAGCCGTCGATGGGCCTGGCGCCGCTGATGGTGCAGCAGATCTTCTCCATCATTGAGGAGATCAACCGCCGGGGCACCACGGTGCTGCTGGTGGAGCAGAACGCCCAGCAGGCGCTGAAGCTCGCCCACCGGGCCTATGTGCTGGAGACCGGGAAGGTGGTCAAGAGCGCGCCCGCCGCCGATCTGCTCGACGACCCCGACGTGCAGGCCGCCTATCTCGGCGGCGGTCTCGGTCACGACGTGCCGCCGGAGCGGGACGGGGCGGAGAGCCGCGACGTGCCGGGCGAGCAGGTGTGAGCTGTAGCGGGTGATGTCGGCGGGCCCGTTCCGCGCGGATGCGCGGGGCGGGCCCGCTGTCGTCAGGCCAGGGGGACCTCGACGCCGCCGGTGCTTCCGCGGATGCCGAGCGGCGGGTCGCCGAACAGCCGGACCGCGGCGACCTTGGCCTCCTTGGGGATGTCGAACCACAGGTCCATCTCGACCCTGACCCCGGCGCCGAGGGGGAGCGTGTCGGGCTGGCGTTTGATGGCCTGCGCGAACCTGTCGATGCCGTAGGCCGCGCCGTCGGCGGTGACGAGTTTCTGCCGCTTGGCGTCGAACCCGGAGTTGGAGCGGGCGGAGTTCTCCACGACGATGCGCACGACCACGTACTGGCCTTTGGCCGGCCATTCGGCGTGGGTGCCGAACAGAATGCTCTGGCCCGTCTGCAGGCCGATCACCTGGAAGCGGCCGTCGCCGTCGGACACGGGTGCGGCGCTGACCGGACGCTCGCCGGCGCGGACCGGGCGCGGGGCCAGCTCGTAGGTGGCGGTGGGGGTGGCCGAGGGCGCGGCGGATCGCGGCTGGCCGGTCCCGGTGCAGCCGGTGAGGAGCACGCCGCACAAGGCGGCACCGGTGAACCTTATTGGGAGGTTGCGCACATCGGGCAACATAACCGAGTCTGGTCGCCGAATTCAATGCGCCGGCGACAACCGGTGGCGGTGTGCGTCCACCGGCCGCGATGAGCGGTCCCGGCGAAGAGCGGCGTCCACGGCTGTCCAGCGGCGTCGCCGGTGGTCGTCAGGCCGTGCTGCAGCCCAAAAAGAGGGCATTAGTGAGATTTGTTGGAATTTAGGAGAATCGGCGGGAAACCGGCTCCGGGCCCGTGCCGCGGATGCGGGAGAGCTGTCCCGACGGACGGCCTGCGGTGCACCCGGTAGACGAGTGAAACCTACTTGAAGTGCAGATATAGGCTATTTTATGTTCCAGGATTCGAGCTCAACCGGTCCGAGTCCTGGACGGTCGGCTCAAAGAGGAGTCGTTGACCGTTCGATGAACGGGCGCGTCAGGATCCATGCCCGGGACAGGGTATTGATCAGACGACTCCGAGCGTGGTTGTTGTCCGAATTGTGTCGTATCGGTGATCTGCATGGTCATGCAGGTGGGGCAGCATCACCAGCACTGAGGTAGCTGTTCGAGATGCGACATTGACCGTAAGGAGGCCTTCGTGGGCCTGAGTTTTGTTCCCCGTCGCGCGCTCGCAGTGGGCGCGATGGTCGTCGCCGGCGCGCTCGGCCTGTCCGCCTGCGGCGGTGGTGAGACCACCGGCGCGAGCACGGGTGACGGCGCCTCGTCGAACGCCCCCGCAGCCGCGAGCGGTCCCAAGCTGGTCTCTCCCGGCAAGCTGACCACCTGCACCAACCTTCCCTATGAGCCCTTCCAGTTCAAGGAGGGCGACAAGGTCGTCGGCTTCGACGTCGACATCGTCGACCTGGCGGCCAAGAAGCTCGGTCTGACGCAGGAGATCGTCGACATCGACTTCGCCGTCATCAAGAGCGGCGCGGCGATGGCCGCGGGCAAGTGCGACGTGGCCGCCGCGGGCATGACCATCACGCCGGAGCGCCAGGCGAACATCGACTTCTCCGTGCCCTACTTCGACGCCACGCAGGCGCTGCTGGCCAAGAAGGGCCTCGGCGTCAAGACGCTGGAGGAGATCAAGGCCAAGAACCTCAAGCTCGGGGCCCAGGCCTCGACCACGGGCCTTGAGTACGTCAAGAAGCAGGGCCTCAACCCCAAGGAGTTCGCCGACTCCCCCAAGGAGCTCCTGGGCCTGCAGTCCGGCCAGGCCGACGTGATCGTCCAGGACCTGCCCGTCGTCCTGACCTGGCTCAAGAAGCCGGAGATCGCCGACAAGTTCGAGCTGGTCGGCAGCCTGGACACCGGTGAGCAGTACGGCATCGGCCTGAAGAAGGGCGCCGACCCGATCCTGCTCAAGACCATCAACGACACGATCACCACCGCCAAGTCGGACGGCACTTACGAGCAGATCTTCGTAAAGTGGTTCGGCAAGAAGCCCGGCGAGCTCGGCTGATCCATGACCGACCAGTCGACGAAGACCGAGCCCGGTCCTGACGGGGGCGTCCCCGTCAGGACCGGGCTCAGTCCCCGCAAGAAACAGCAGATCAGCAGGGCAGTCCAGTACGTCGTGCTGGTGGCCGCGGTCGTCTTCCTCCTCATGCGCATCGAGTGGGGCAAGCTCGCCGAGAACTTCGCCAAGCCCGAGGTCGCGGCCGAGACGCTGCCGGACCTGTTCACGGTCGCCCTGAAGAACACGATCATCTACTCGGTCGGCGGTTTCTTCTTCGCCTTCCTGCTCGGCCTGCTGTTCGCGCTCATGCGGATGTCCTCGGTACGGCCGTACCGGTGGATCGCGATCGCCTACATCGAGATCTTCCGCGGCCTGCCCGCCCTGCTGATCTTCCTGCTCATCCTGTTCCTGCCGCTGGCCCTGCCGGGCTTCGAGGTGCCCGGCGGCACCTACGGCCAGGGCATCCTGGGCCTGACCATCGTCGGCTCGGCCTACATGGCCGAGACGCTCCGCGCCGGACTCCAGGCGGTCCCCAAGGGGCAGATGGAGGCGGCGCGCTCGCTGGGCATGTCGCACGCGCGGGCCATGACGACCATCGTCATCCCGCAGGCGGTGCGCATCGTGATCCCGCCGACGACCAACCAGTTCGTGTCCCTGCTCAAGGACTCCTCGCTGGTGCTGTTCCTCGGCGTCTCCGGCGAGTACGTCGAGCTCACGAAGTTCGGCAACGACATGGCCTCGACCTTCGCCAACGCCACGCCGATCCTGGTCGTCGGCGTGACGTATCTTCTGGTCACCATCCCGCTGGGCTACCTCGCGTCCCGGCTGGAGAAGCGTCAGGCGAGGGGACGGTGACTCCGGTGAACCACGCGGTCGAGATCCGCGACCTGCACAAGCACTTCGGCAAGCTAGAGGTGCTCAAGGGGATCGACTTCGCCGTCGACCCCGGCCAGGTCGTCTGCGTCATCGGCCCCTCGGGGTCGGGCAAGTCCACGCTGCTGCGCTGCGTGAACCTGCTGGAGCAGCCCACGTCCGGGAGGGTGGTCCTGGAGGGCGTCGAGCTGACCGACCGCGACGTCGACATCGACGCCGCGCGCCGCCGGGTCGGCATGGTCTTCCAGCAGTTCAACCTGTTCCCTCACATGACCGCGCTGCAGAACGTCATGGTCGCCCAGCGGCGGGTGCTCAAGCGGGGCAGGGCGGAGGCCGAGAAGATCGCCAGGGAGAACCTGGAGAAGGTCGGCATCGCCGACAAGTGCGACGCCTATCCGCTCCAGCTGTCCGGCGGGCAGCAGCAGCGCGTCGCCATCGCCAGGGCGCTGGCGATGAACCCGGCGCTGATGCTCTTCGACGAGCCCACCTCGGCGCTCGACCCGGAGCTGGTCGGCGACGTGCTCACCGTCATGCGCAAGCTGGCCGAGGAGGGGATGACCATGCTCGTGGTCACCCATGAGATGGCCTTCGCCCGGGACGTGGCCGACCGGGTGGTGTTCATGGACGGCGGCGTGATCGTCGAGGACGGCCCGGCCGCCCAGGTGATCGGTGAGCCGCAGCACGAGCGCACCAAGTCGTTCCTGCGCCGCGTGCTCGACCCGACGCACACCGACGTCTAGAGGTCGATCCGGTACGGCCCGCGCCCGCGTGGTGCGGGCCATGCCGCGTCTGCCTGGCCGTACGAGCCCGGGGGAGACCTTTGGCACCGTGCAGAGCTTCCCCGACCCCGCACGTTTTCTACTCGGCCCCCCCACGGGCATCGCTGTCACCCACGGTAGCGACTCGTGTGGCAAGAGTGCAAAAAGGGGAGGTCCTGATACGGGCGAATACTCGTGGGGTCAGGCGTCACGCAACATGCAGGTGAGGCGTGAGGTGCACACCCGGCGGCCCTGCTCGTCGGTGATCGCGATGTCGTAGGTGGCGATCGTCCGGCCCCCGTGGATCAGGGTCGCCACACCGGTGACGTGACCGGACGTGGCCGAGCGGTGGTGGGTGGCGTTGATCTCCACCCCGACGGCGATGCGTCCGGGGCCCGCGTGCAGGGCCGCCCCGGTCGAGCCGAGGGTCTCGGCGAGCACGCACGAGGCGCCGCCGTGCAGCAGGCCGTACGGCTGGATGTTGCCCTCGACCGGCATCCGGCCCACCACCCGCTCCGGGGCGGCCTCGGTGATCTCGATCCCCATCCGCTGGACGAGCGTGTCCCTGTGGGAGACGCCGAACTGCTCCTCCATGCGGCGCGTCACTTCGTCGGGGTCTGTCATGGTCAAGGGGATGTCTCCTGTCGTGCGGGACCAGGTTTTCTGTCGCACCAGGAGACTAGGCTTCCGGTGTGCCGAAGAGCGAAGCGACCCCCACTCGTCCGTGTCTCCTGCTGCTGGACGGGCATTCACTGGCCTATCGGGCCTTCTATGCCCTGCCCGAGGAGAATTTCTCCACGACGACGGGTCAGACGACAAACGCGGTGTTCGGGTTCACGTCGATGCTGGTCAACGTGCTCCGCGACGAGCAGCCCACGCATGTGGCGGTCTGCTTCGACCGGTCGGAGCCGACGTTCCGGCACGAGGAGTACGCCGACTACAAGGCGAACCGGAGCGCGAGCCCCGACAGTTTCCGCAGCCAGATGAGCCTGATATACGAGATGCTCGACGCGCTGCGCGTTCCGCACCTGTCGCTGGCGGGCTACGAGGCCGACGACCTGATCGCCACCCTCGCCACCCAGGCCGCCGGGCAGGACATGAACGTGCTGGTCGTCACCGGCGACCGCGACGCGCTCCAGCTGGTCGACGACCGCGTCACGGTGCTGATGACCCGGGTCGGGATCAGCAACATGACCAGGTTCACCCCCGAGGCGGTGCTGGAGAAGTACGAGCTCACCCCGGCCCAGTACCCCGACTTCGCGGCCATCCGCGGCGACTCCAGCGACAACCTGAAGAACATCCCCGGCGTGGGGGAGAAGACCGCGGCCAAGTGGATCCGCGAGTTCGGCTCCCTGGAGGAGCTGGTCAACCGGATCGACGAGGTCAAGGGCAAGGTCGGCGACAAGCTCCGCGACCACCTCGACCAGGTGCTGATGAACCGCCGTCTCACCCAGCTCATGCGCGACGTCCCGCTGGAGCGCGAGGTCTCCGGCCTGACGATCGGCCAGGGAGACCGCGAGGAGATCAACAAGATCCTCGACACGCTGGAGTTCCGGGGAGAGCTCCGCGACCGGCTGTTCAAGACACTCGCCTCCGCCGAGCCCGAGGTGGAGGAGGGCTTCGAGGTCGAGGCCGTCAGGCTCGGCCCGGGCGAGGTGGCCGGATGGCTGCGCGCGCTGCCCGAGGGCAGGGCCGGGCTGGCCTTCAAGGGCTCCTACGGCAGCGGCACCGGCCGGATCGACAGCATCGCCGTCGCCGCGCCCGACGGCCCCGACGCGGACGGCAGGCGCGGCGCCGCGTTCATCGACCCCACCACGCTGACCGAGGCCGACGAGGCGGCCCTGCGCGCCTGGCTCGGCGACGAGTCCAGGCCCAAGGCCGTGCACGACGCCAAGGGGCCGATGCTGGCGCTGTGGGCGCAGGGGATGGAGCTACGCGGCCTGACCTGTGACACGGCGCTGGCGGCCTACCTGGCGATGCCGGGGCAGCGGACGTTCGCGCTGGAGGACCTCGTGCGGGCCTACCTCCAGCGCGAGCTGCGCAGCGAGGCCGAGACCGGCGGCCAGGCCAGCCTCTTCGACGACGAGGACGACGACACGGCCCGGGAGCTGGGCCTGCGGGCACTGGCGGTCAGGGAGCTCGCCGACGCGCTGGAGGCGTTCCTGGAGCCGCGCGGCGGCACCCACCTGATGCGCGAGGTGGAGCTGCCGCTGGTGACCGTCCTGGCCGAGCTGGAGCGGGCCGGGATCGCCGCCGACGGCGACTACTTCAGCGGCCTGGAGGCCGAGTTCGGCGCCGCGGTGAAGCAGGCGGTCGAGGCGGCGCACGCGGCCGTCGGCGAGCAGTTCAACCTGGGCTCGCCCAAGCAGCTCCAGGAGATCCTGTTCGTCAGGCTCAACCTGCCCAAGACGAAGAAGACCAAGACGGGCTACACCACCGACGCCGACGCGCTGGCCTGGCTGGCGGCCCAGACCGAGCACGAGCTGCCGACGATCATGCTCAGGCACCGCGACCAGGCCAAGCTGAAGGTCACGGTCGAGGGCCTGGTCAAGGAGATCGCCGACGACGGGCGGATCCACACCACGTTCAACCAGATCGTGGCGGCCACCGGGCGGCTCAGCTCGGAGAAGCCCAACCTGCAGAACATCCCGATCCGCACCGTCGAGGGCCGCCGGATCCGGCAGGGCTTCGTGGTCGGGCCGGGCTACGAGACCCTGCTGACCGCCGACTACAGCCAGATCGAGCTGCGGATCATGGCGCACCTGTCCGGTGACGAGTCGCTGATCGCGGCCTTCGAGTCCGGGCACGACTTCCACAAGACCACCGCCGCCCGGGTCTTCGACATCGAGCCCGATCAGGTGACGGGGGAGATGCGGGCCAAGATCAAGGCCATGAACTACGGCCTGGCCTACGGCCTGTCGGACTTCGGGCTGGCCGGGCAGCTCAACATCCCGGTGCAGGAGGCGAAGGCGCTCAAGGAGGAATACTTCGAGGAGTTCGGCGGCGTCCGCGACTTCCTCAACGCGATCGTCGCGCAGGCCAGGCAGGACGGCTACACCGAGACCATCATGGGCCGCCGCCGCTACCTGCCCGACCTCAACAGCGACAACCGCCAGCGCCGCGAGATGGCCGAGCGGATGGCCCTCAACGCGCCGATCCAGGGTTCGGCGGCCGACATCATCAAGGTCGCCATGCTCAACGTGCAGAGCGCCGTCAAGGAAGCGGCCCTGGGCTCCCGGATGCTCCTGCAGGTCCACGACGAGCTCGTGTTCGAGGTGGCCCCCGGAGAGCTGGAGACCCTGCGCGAGCTGGTCACCGACCGGATGAACGCCGCCTACTCCCTGCGTGTCCCGTTGGAGGTCTCGGTGGGCGTCGGGCGCACCTGGGAGGACGCCGGACACTGACGATTGCCCGGCCTGCCCGACTCTGTTCTAGGGTGGTGGATTCAGCCAACACCTTGACGRGCACGGGAGTTTTGTGCGGAGTTCATTCCCCCTACCGCAGATCATCATGATGGCCAACGTCGTGGTGGTGGCCGCCGCAGTGGTGGTGCTTCTCACGCTGCCCGCGGCGGTCGTCCCCCAGGCCGCCCCCATGGCCGGCGCGGCGACCGGCGCGGCGACGGGCACTCCCTCGCCGACGCCGTCGCCCTCGCCCGATCTCCCCACGGCCGACCTGCCGCCGCCGGTCCAGGCCACTCCGGAGTTCGCCCGCCAGGTCAAGGCCAACGAGGCGGGGATGGTCCCGGTGCTGATGTACCACCGGATCATGAAGAAGCGGCTGGCCTCCATCGACCGCACGCCCTCCCAGGTGCGCCAGGAGATGGAGAAGCTGGCCCGGGGCGGCTACGTGCCGGTCACCGCGCAGGAGTTCGTCACCGGGAAGATCGACATCCCGGCGGGTAAACATCCGGTCGTGCTGACCTTCGACGACGGGCACGCGAGCCACTTCGCGCTGGACGGCAACGGGATGCCGGCCAGGGACACCGCGGTCGGGATCATCTACCAGGTCGCCAAGAAGTATCCGAGCTTCCGTCCCGTCGCCACCTTCTGGGTCAACCAGCAGCCGTTCGGCCTGCGCAGCCAGAAGGACCAGGCGCGCGCCGTGCAGTGGCTGACCTCGCGCGGCTTCGAGGTGGCCAACCACACCTGGGGCCATCCCTACCTGCCGGGGCTGTCGAAGCAGAAGGTCGCCGAGCAGCTCGTCCGGGTCGAGCGGCTGCTCAAGAAGCTCGGCACCGGTCCGTCCGACACGCTCGCGCTGCCCTTCGGCGCGATGCCGCGCAAGAGGTCCACCGTGCAGGCCGGCAAGTGGGACGGGACCCGCTTCGCCTTCAAGGGGGTCTTCCTGGCCGGCGCGCAGCCGTCGGTGTCGCCCTTCGTCAAGGATTTCGACTGGCGCGCCATCCAGCGGGTCCAGAGCAACGGGAAGAAGGGCGAGTGCCGCAAGTGGTGCTCGCAGTACTGGCTGGAGTGGCTGAACAAGCACCCCGACAAGCGCTACACCGCGGACGGGGATCCCGATCGCGTATCCGTACCGCAAAAACTTCGGGGTATCATCGGCTCCGAGCGGAGACGGCAGGTCAACGCGTATTAACGTCCTGCTTCCGGCGTGTCGTGCCTTCGGATTGACCAGACTCGTCTGGTCTCATATGCTGATCGCTGCGCTGTGGGCTCGCGCGTGTCTCGGACGGAGTGGGCTCGCGCTCGGTCAAGCCGGTGAATCCTGGAATCCTTCGGCTTGAACGATAAGAGGCCTGCCGCGTGTTCGCCACATCGACATCTGTCCGCGTTCGGAGCAATTCCACACATGACGAGCAGCACTGAGGCCACCTCGAGCACCCCGCAGGTAGCGGTCAACGACATCGGGTCCGAGGAAGACTTCCTCGCAGCGATCGATCTGACCATCAAGTACTTCAATGACGGCGACATCGTCGAGGGCACCGTCGTCAAGGTCGATCGAGATGAAGTTTTGCTCGACATCGGCTACAAGACCGAGGGTGTCATCCCCTCGCGTGAGCTCTCGATCAAACACGATGTCGACCCCGCGGACGTCGTCGAGGTTGGCGAGCACGTCGAGGCCCTGGTCCTCCAGAAGGAGGACAAGGAAGGGCGCCTGATCCTGTCCAAGAAGCGCGCTCAGTACGAGCGGGCCTGGGGCACGATCGAGAAGATCAAGGACGAGGACGGCATCGTCACCGGCACCGTCATCGAGGTCGTCAAGGGTGGACTCATCCTCGACATCGGCCTCCGTGGCTTCCTGCCGGCGTCCCTGGTCGAGATGCGCCGCGTCCGCGACCTTCAGCCGTACGTGGGCCGTGAGCTCGAGGCGAAGATCATAGAGCTGGACAAGAACCGCAACAACGTGGTTCTCTCCCGCCGCGCCTGGCTTGAGCAGACCCAGTCCGAGGTGCGTCAGACGTTCCTCAACACCCTGCAGAAGGGTCAGGTCCGCAAGGGCGTCGTCTCCTCGATCGTCAACTTCGGTGCGTTCGTGGACCTCGGCGGCGTCGACGGTCTGGTTCACGTCTCCGAGCTCTCCTGGAAGCACATCGACCACCCCTCCGAGGTCGTCGAGGTCGGCCAGGAGGTCACCGTCGAGGTTCTCGACGTCGACATGGAGCGCGAGCGGGTCTCGCTGTCGCTCAAGGCGACGCAGGAGGACCCCTGGCAGCAGTTCGCCCGTACCCACCAGATCGGTCAGGTCGTCCCGGGTCGCGTCACCAAGCTGGTGCCGTTCGGTGCGTTCGTCCGCGTCGAGGAGGGCATCGAGGGCCTGGTCCACATCTCCGAGCTGGCCGAGCGCCACGTCGAGATCCCCGAGCAGGTCGTCCAGGTCGGCGACGAGATCTTCGTGAAGATCATCGACATCGACCTGGAGCGTCGTCGGATCTCGCTGTCGCTCAAGCAGGCGAACGAGAGCGCGACCGGCGCCGACATCGAGTTCGACCCCACGCTGTACGGCATGGCGGCGACCTACGACGACCAGGGCAACTACATCTACCCCGAGGGCTTCGACTCCGAGACGAGCGAGTGGCTCGAGGGCTTCGAGAAGCAGCGTGACGAGTGGGAGCGGCAGTACGCCGAGGCCCAGACTCGCTTCGAGGCTCACAAGAAGCAGGTGGAGGAGGCCCGCAAGGCCGAGGCCGAGGCGGGCGAGGCTGCCCCCACGTCCTACTCCGGTGAGACCCCGGCTGCCGGTTCGAGCTCCAGCTCGAGCTCCAGCAGCAGCAGCTCCTCCGCTCCGGCGGCGGGCGCCCTCGCCTCCGACGAGGCTCTCGCGGCTCTGCGCGAGAAGCTCGCGGGCGGCCAGAGCTGACGCCGGCGCAGCAGTAGGGATCTGAGGATCTGAGAAAGGGCCCCGCTCCGGCGGGGTCCTTTTTCGTGCGCGCGGCCGTCGGGGTCCGAGGTGTGACCGTCGTCGGGTGTCGGGTCCGAGGTGTGACCGTCGTGCGGTCCGTCGGGTCCGAGTTGTGACCGTGGTTGTGCAGGCGTTGAGGTCCGAGGGGTGACCCTCACGAGGGTTTCGGGCTCTGGGCCGTGACCGTCATGCGGGCGTTAGGGTTTGGGCTGTGACCGTGATCGAGTGGGCCGAGCCCGAGGACACCGGCGAGATCCTGACCGTGCAGCGGGCCGCCTACGTGAGTGAGGCCCAGCTCTACGGCGATCCGTTCATCCCGCCGCTGGTGGAGTCGGCCGAGCAGATCCGCAAGGTCATCGAGACCGGCGTGGTGCTCGTGGCCCGCGAGGGGGAGAGGATCGTCGGCGCGGTCCGCGGGCAGATGTCCGGCACGACCTGCAGGGTCGGCCGCCTGGTGGTGGCACCGGACGCGCAGGGGCGGGGTGTCGGCGGCGCCCTGCTGACGGCCCTTCACCACGAGGTCGCCGCCGCCGTGGCGTTCGACCTGTTCACCGGGCACCTGTCCGAGGGCAACCTGAGGCTCTACCGCCGTCATGGCTACCGCGAGATCCGCCGGGAGCGGATGAGCGACCATCTGACCATGGTCCACATGCGCCGGGAGCTCTAGGAGCGACCGTAAAAATCGTAAAATATCGGCCTATTTCATTCTCTTGCGAATGACGGCGGGCTGGGGCCTCGTGCTCCGGACAGCGGGAACACTCCGGTCCGCCCGCTCTCCGGCCCGAAGGACCGCTCTCCGGCCCGGGAGACCACTCCCTGGCCCGGGGGACCACTCCCCGGACTGATGGGCCTGCTCCCTGGCCCGGAGGACCGCTCTCCAGTCCGATCGCCCGCTTCGGGGCCTGGAGGACCGCTCTCCAGTCCGATCGCCCGCTTCGGGGCCTGGAGGACTGCTTCCAGGCTCGATCGGCCTGTTCCTCGGCCGGAGACCGCTTCCGGGCCCGACGGGCCTGCTCCCCGGTCCGGAGGACCGCTCTTCTGACGGCCTACTCCGGGGCGTGGGCCGTACCGCGTATGCTGCGGATCATGCTGAAGGTGGGTCTTACCGGCGGGATCGGGTCGGGCAAGAGCGAGGTGTCGCGGCGGCTGGCGTCGAAGGGAGCCGTGGTGATCGACGCCGACAAGATCGCCCGGGAGGTGGTCGAGCCGGGGACCGGCGGGCTGGCACGCATCGTGGAGATCTTCGGAACCGAGGTGCTGCGCGAGGACGGGTCGCTCGACCGGGAGAAGCTCGGCTCGATCGTCTTCGCCGACTCCGGGAAGCTGGCCTCGCTCAACGGCATCGTGCACCCGCTGGTCGGAGCCCGGGTCGAGGAGCTGCAGCACCAGGCGGACGAGAGCGCGATCGTGGTCTACGACGTGCCGCTGCTGGCGGAGAACAACCTCGCCCCGATGTACGACGTCGTGGTCGTCGTGGACGCCGCGGACGAGGTCCGCCTCGCCCGTCTGACCGGGATCCGAGGCATGAGCGAGCAGGACGCCAGGGCCCGGATCGCGGCCCAGGCGGATCGCGAGGACCGGCTGAAGATCGCCGACCTCGTGGTGCCGAACGAAGGATCGCTGGAGGACCTCGGGGCCCGGGTGGACGAGGTCTGGACCGAGCTGTCCGCCCGCGCCGCCGGCTGAGACTCCGATCGCGGCTGTCAGGTCCTTGGCCGCGAACCGTCCGAGCCTGCTCCGCAGGGCGAGACAGGGCAGCGCGAACCGTCCGAGCCTGTTCCGCAGGGCGAGACAGGGCAGGTCGTGGGCGTTCAGCCTGAGTCCCCACTCGACGGCCGCGGCAACCGGCAGGTCCGCGCGGCGCAGCAGCGACTGCCGTTCCAGAACCACGTGGTTGAGCGCCCGCGGGCACAGCAGGTCGGTGCCTGCTCGACGCGCCGGACCACGGGCGCCCATCTCAGCGCACCTTACGGAAGAACTCGCGAACGTCGCCGACCAGCAGGTCCGGCGCCTCCATCGCGAGGAAGTGCCCGCCCTTGCCGAGCTCGGTCCAGTGCACGACATGGTGATCGCGCTCGGCCCAGCGGCGGATGGTCACGTCATGGTTGGAGACCAGCACACCGGTCGGCACCGTTCCGCGCTGGGGTGCTGCCCACTCCTCCGTGCCTTCGCCCCAGCCCTCGCCGGCTCCGGTGCTGTCACCGGAGCCGGCGTTCCAGTCACCGGAGTCGGTGCTCCTGTCACCGGAGTCGGCGTTCCAGTCCCCGGCGGCATCGGCGCTCCAGGCGTTCGCGGAGATCTCCTCGTAGTAGATCTGCGCCGCCGATCCGGCTGTGCCCGTCAGCCAGTACAGGCAGACGTCGGTCAGGATGCGATCGCGGTCGATGCTGTCCTCGGGCAGCCCGTCCTCGGGGTCGGTGAGTTCCTTGAACTTCTCCACGATCCAGGCGAGCTGGCCGACGGGTGAATCGTGCAGACCGTAGGTCACCGTCTGCGGCCGCTTGGAGTTGCACTGCAGATAGCCGTCGTTGAAGTCCTGCATCGCCTGCCAGCGCCGCTGCTCGACCTCGGACAGGCCCTCCATCTCCCCCTCCGCCCCGATCGGGAAGGTGATCAGAGCGTTGACGTGGACGCCTATGACACGGTCCGGGTCCTGCCTGCCCATCTGGGGGGCGACCCACGAGCCGGTGTCATAGCCGTGCACGCCGTACCGCTGGAACCCGAGCTGGGACATCAGCCGCACGAGCACCCCGGCCATCCTGGCCGCGCCCATGCCCGGCCCGGCCAGCGGCGTGGAGAACCCGAAGCCCGGCAACGACGGGATCACCAGATGGAAGGCGTCGGCCGGGTCGCCGCCGTGCGCGCGGGGATCGGACAGCGGGCCGATCACGTCGAGGAAGTCGGTGAACCCGCCCGGCCAGCCGTGCAGCAGCAGCAAGGGCGTGGCGTCGGGCTCAGGCGAGGGCACGTGCAGGAAGTGGAGGTTCTGCTCATCGATGGTGGTGAGGTACTGCGGGTACTCGTTGAGCGCCGCCTCCCGCGCCCGCCAGTCGTAGCCGGTGCGCCAGTACTCGGCGAGATCCTTCAGGTAGCCCAGCGGCACCCCCCGGCTCCAGCCAACACCCGGCAGCTCCTCCGGCCAGCGGGTGTTGGCCAGCCGTACACCCAGGTCGTCGAGCTGGGCCTGCGGGATGTCGATACGGAAAGATCGGGTGTTCGTCATGCCTGTGAACCTATGAAGCCCTTAGGACGGGTCCGGTCCTAAAGGTCTGGCAATCTTGAGGACATGTCGGGGACCTCCGCACGGTTGCTCAGGCTGCTGTCGCTCTTGCAGACCCATCACGACTGGTCCGGGGCCGAGCTCGCCGACCGTCTGGGCGTCACCACGCGCACGGTCCGCCGGGACGTCGAGCGACTGCGCAAGCTCGGCTATCCGGTGAACGCCGTTCAGGGGACGGCTGGCTACCGGTTGGGGGCCGGCGCGTCACTGCCGCCGCTGCTGCTCGACGACGACGAGGCGGTGGCCGTGGCGGTCGGGCTCCGCACGTCGGCGGGCGGCTCGGTCACCGGGATCGAGGAGACCTCGCTGCGGGCACTGACCAAACTCGAACAGGTCCTGCCCTCCCGGTTGCGGCACCGGGTGAACACACTGCACACGGCGACCGTCCGGGTCGGCGCCACCGGGCCCGCGGTGAGCCCGGACACGCTGATGGCGATCGCCGACGCCTGCCGTCGCCACGAACGGCTGCGTTTCGACTACACCAGCCCCCGCCGCGGCGACACGGTCCGGTCCGTCGAGCCACACAGCCTGGTCAGCTTCGGCCGGCACTGGTACCTCGTCGCCTGGGACACCGACCGCGATGACTGGCGCACCTTCCGGGTGGACCGGCTACGGCCGCGCACGCCGACCGGCCCGCGATTCGCGCCCAGACAGCCACCCGGCGGCGACGTCGCGACCTATCTGGCACACCGGCTCTCATCACGGACCTGGCCGTGCCAGGCGACCGTCAGCCTGCACGGATCAGCCGAAGCCATGGCCGACCGGGTGTGGCCGGGCATGGGCGTCGTCGAGGCCGTCGACGACCACACCTGCCTGCTGCACGTCGGCGCCGAAACCCCGTCGGCACTGGTCTGGATGATCACATCGGTGGACACCGACTTCACCCTCGTCAGCGGCCCACCAGCACTCGCCGACGCCCTCCGCACCCAGGCCACCCGCTGCCTGCGGGCCGTACGAGTGCCGTAGCCCCCATCCGAAGGGCCGGCTCGTCGCTCCCGCGACAGAGGGTGGAGGATCGCTTATCAGGAAGTCGCCTTCACCGGCACATCCAGCCTCTCGRTGAAGCGCTACCGCTATCGCGGCGGCAAGGCGCCCCGGCCCGCCCCAACCCGGCGCCCCGTCCTGAACCGCCAGATCACGCCCTCGATTGCTGTCGCGGCCGCTCGGGGTACGGGCCTTACCTGCCGATCGGCAGGTAAGGCCCGATGAACTCCCACTCCTCGTCTGTCAGCCGGACCCGCGTCATACAAGACGACCTGCCGGATCAGGTCCGGACACAAGGGCAAATCCCGCAGATCGATCACAACCCGATACGCGCCCTGGATCACGAGGTGTCACATGAATTACCCAGAGCTGCTTCAGGGCTGGGGGCGCGTTCGGGAGAAGACCCCCGAGTGCAGCCGCCCGATCCGGTTCCGGTGTTCCTCAGCCCCCGTGTAGCGCCCGCGTGGTCAGGCCAGGGTGTCCTTGACCTTGATCTGGCCGCCGTCGACCACGAACCTCTGGTTGGCGTGGTCCATGCACTGCCACAGGCGCATCCCGGTGTTGTYGGCRCGCGCGTTGGTGGTGTCCAGGCACACTTCCCGGCTGGTGCCGATGGTGTCCTTGACCTTGATCTGGCCGCCGTCGACCACGAACCTCTGGTTGGCGTGGTCCATGCACTGCCACAGGCGCATCCCGGTGTTGTCGGCGCGCGCGTTGGTGGTGTCCAGGCACACAGGGGCCGCGGCGAGGGCAGTGTCGGCAGCGGGCGTGGATGCCGCAGCGGGCAGGGTGGTGACTGCGCTCACGGCGGTGATAGCGGCGGCGACCAGCAGATGGCGGGCAAGCAACATGGTGTCTCCCGGAAAAGGTTGATCAGAACACGAACACGATCCCATGACTGAGAGTGATTGATCAATTACATTCAGCTGTCATTCCTTCGGGGCAGTCCGTCGACCTGTTCTGCCACGGCCTGCCCGGATGGGGTGGCGGCGGACTCGGCGCACCATCGCGCCAGGGCGGAGGCGCCGGCGACGCCGAGCGGTGCCGTGACGGCCGGTTCATGTGAGCGGATCAGTCCGGCCGTTTCTGGTTTTCGATGTACTCCTTGATGATCGACAGTGGGGCGCCGCCGCAGGAGGCGGCGAAGTAGGACGGGGACCAGAAGCGCCCGCTGTCGACGCACGTGCGGGCCGAACTCTTTACGCAGGAGCCGAGACGCCCTCGAGGGAGTCGACCAGGACCGACAGGTCCACTTCGGCCGGATGGTGGACCAGCAGGTGCACATGATCGTGCTCGCCGTTGAACTCGACCAGGACGGCGCCGAAGTTTCGGGAGCCCCTCACGGGGAGGCCGTCCGGCGCGGTCAGAACTCCGCGTCCAGCGCGATCTGCCCGATCGCGGGCAGGTAGGCGTCCAGCTCTCCGGGCTCGAACCTGCGGGTCCCGATGACGTACCAGAACTGGCCCGCCGCCTCACCCGCCAGCTTGTAGCGGCCGTCCGGCGCGATCGCCGCCCATCCCTCCGGCAGGCCGAGGAGAGCCGCTCGCTGGGCGGGAGCCGTACCGGGGCGGAGGTCCCAGAGGATCGCCACGCCGTCGTCGCCCGCGCTGGCCAGCAGGTCCCCGGCGGGGGCGAAGGCCAGCGACCAGACCCGGCGGGTGTGCCCGGTCAGCGCGTGCAGGTGCCGGCCGGTACGGGCGTCCCAGAACCGCACCGCCGGGTCGTCGCCCCCGGTGGCCAGCAGTGAGCCGTCCGGGCTGAAGGCGACGGCCCACAGCCGCCCGGAGTGGCGGGTGAGGGTGTGGAGCAGCCTGGGCCGCCACGGGTGGCCCGGCCGCGGATCGGGCCGCAGGTCCCACACGCGGGCGTCGCCGTCGCTGCCGGCGCTGGCCAGCGTGGTTCCGTCGGGGCTGAAGACCACCGAGTACACCCGGTCGGTGTGGCCCTCCAGGGTCGCCACGCACGCACCGGTCTCGACCTCCCAGACCCGCGCCAGCCGGTCGTCGCAGCCGGTGGCCACGTGGCGGCCGTCGGGGCTGAAGGCGATGGAGCGGACCCTGCCGTGGTGTTCGGCGAGCTTGACGACCTGGCGGCCGCTCGCCCGGTACCAGACGCGGACGCTGTCGTCGTCGTTGGCGGTGGCGAGATGGTCCCCGTCGGGGTTGAACGCCTCAGCCCATACGTGGTCGGTCTCGACGTCCAGCTCGCGCTCGTAGTCGCCGGTGGCGGCGTTCCAGAAGTGCACCCCGCCGTCGTTGCTCGCGGTGGCGATCGTGGGGCCGGTGGGGCTGAAGGCGGCGGAGATGAGCCGGTCGGCCTGCCCGGTGAGCTCCCGCAGGCGGCGGCCCGTGCGCGGCTCCCAGATCCGCACGACCCCGTCGTTGCCGCTGGTGGCCAGCATGCTCCCGTCGGCGCTGAACCGCACCGAAGTGATCTTGCGGCCGTGGCCGCGCAGGACGCGCTGGCACTGCCCGGTGGCCGGGTCCCAGAGCCGGACGGTGCCGTCGTTGCTGCTGGTGGCCAGCTGGCCGCCGCCGGGCCGGAAGGCGAACGGCCAGACGGAGCCGCGGTGCCCGGCCAGCTCCATCCGCTCACGTTCCTCGGTGACCCCGTGCAGGTGGACCGCGCCGTCGGAGTCGGCGCCGGCCAGCACCGAGCCGTCCGGGCTGAAGCCGACCTGGTAGACGGCCGCCCGATGGCCCGTCCGGATGCCGCGTGAGGCGCCCGTGACCGGATCCCACAGCCGGATCGCGCCGTCGGTGTCGCCGGTCGCCATCAGCCGTCCGGAGGGTGCGAAGGACAGCGCGTAGACGCTGCCCGTGTGCCCGGTCAGCGCGTGCAGGACCTGCCCGTCCCGGGGATTCCAGATCCGCACCACGCCCTCGCGGTCGCCGGCGGCCAGCAGCGTGCCGCCGGGGTCGTAGGCGATGCGGTAGACGGAGCCGCGGTGCCCGTTCAGGGTCCGGATGAGCTCTCCGGTCCGCACGTCCCACATCCGCACCGTCCCGCCCGCGTCGCCGGTGACGAGCGTGCCGCCGCCCGCGTCGAACGTCGCGGTGTAGATCGGCGCCAGGTGGCCGGGGAGCTCCCGGTGCGGCAGGCCGGTGGCGGTGTCCCAGATCCGTACGGTGCCGTCGGCGCCGCCCGCGGCGATCAACCGCCCGGTGGGGCTGAACAGCACCGGCCACACTCCGTCGCGATGCCCGGAGAGCACGTGGGAGGCGCTCGCGGTGACCGGGTCCCAGAGCCGGACCGTGCCGTCGCTCGCCCCGGTGGCGAGCAGGTCGCCCGAGCCGCTGAAGGTGACGGCGTAGACCCGGCCCCGGTGACCCTGCAGGTTTCTGACCGGCAGGCCGGTGGCGCTGTCGCAGAGCAGCACCCCGCCGTCGTCGCTGCCGACCACCAGGGTCTCGCCGTCGGGGCTGTAGGCGACGGGATCGGGCAGCCTGCTGGTCTGGAAGTGATAGCCGTACGGCACGCCGATCGCGGCCGGGGCCAGCTGGGCCTCCACCGGCAGGCCCGGCGCGATCGCGGCGCCGCGCAGTTCGGGGACGCCGGTCACCGTACCGGTGACGTCGATCAGTGCCGCCCGCTGCCAGCGGCTGCCCGCCAGTGCCACGTCCCGCAGGTCCGCCCTGGCCAGCCGGGCCCGCGTCAGGTCGGCGCCGCGCAGGTCGGCGCCGGTGAGCCTGGCCTCGTCCAGCCGGGCCCCGGTCAGCCGCGCGTCACGGAGCACGGCCCGCGACAGGTCGGTCCCGACCAGGGTGGCGTCGGTCAGGTTGGCCCCGGTGAGGTCGACCTCCCGCAGGTCGCGCGCCGACAGGTCCTCGCCGCGCAGGTTGGCGCCGCGCAGGTCGGCCATGGCCGGGGTGCGCAACCGGGTGGTGATCTTGATGGCGTTGGTCCGGGAGACGTCGTCGGCGCCGGGGTCGGCGAGCACCTCCGCCGCCCAGGCCTGGCAGGCGCGCACGTCGGCCAGGTCGCACAGGAAGTCCACCGTGAGCTGCGACAGCGGCCTGCGCGCGAGCGTCACCGGGTCGGCGAAGGTCATGGCGATGTGCCGGGCGACCAGCCACTCCATGACCGACGAGTGGATGAACCCGAACAGCCCCTCCTCGGTGCGGACCATCAGGCTGCCGGTCCCCACCGCGTGCGCGGTCTGCTGGCCCGACAGCTGCCCGTCCGCCAGGCCGGTCAGCGTCTCGGCGATCTCGGCCAGCTCCACCGGCCGCAGGTAGGACTCCCCGCTCTCCCACAGCCGCAGTGCCAGCGTGGTCACCGCCTGCCGCAGCTCCCCGGCGCGCAGCCCGGCCGGCGCGCCCGGCACGTCCCGCACCCGGCGCTCCTCGAAGGCGAGCCAGGAGCCCATGATCTCCTCGTACAGCAGCGCCGCGCTGATGGTGTGCCGGGCCTTGGCGACGGTGGCCAGGCGCTGGTCGTCGAGGTCGGCGATGAAGCTGAGCATGCGCGGGTTCCTGGCCAGGCCCAGCAGGTCCTCGATGTCGCCCATCAGCGAGAGCCGGTCCCCGGCGGCGCCCTCGTCGCCGTCGTAGCGGTTGACGAGGTAGGAGCGGATCTGCGGGCCGGTGAAGTCCTCCACGCTGAGCAGACGCCGCTGCGGCAGGAGGCCCACCTTCTCGCCGAGCTTGGTGAGCACCTGGGCGCTGGACTTGAAGTGCTGGGAACGGCCGGCCACGACGATCTTCGCCTTGTCCTCGGCGGCCTGCAGCAACGTGTCCAGGTGGTCGGCGGCCCGGTCGTAGGTCACCCGGGTCACCAGCTCGTCGAACCCGTCGAACAGCAGCACGATGCGGCCCTGGCGGAGCATGTAGTGGAAGGCCTTCAGGTCGATGACGTCCTCGCCGTGGTTGGCCAGGTGCGCGGCGACCAGCCCGTCCACCGAGTGCGCCTTGTCCAGCGCGCGCAGCTCGATCAGGATCGGCACCAGGTGGGGCAGCTCCACCGGGATCCGCCTGGCCAGCTCGCGCAGGGCGAAGGTCTTGCCGTGCCCGAAGTCGCCCAGCAACAGCAGGAACCGGCCGTGGTCGGTGGCCAGCAGACGCATCAGCTCGTCGGTGAGCCCCTCCCGGACGCGCCGGTCGGGACGGTCCAGCTCCCGGAAGCGCTGCGGCACGTACAGCCCCTGCGGGTAGCGGCGGTCCCCGCGCAGCCGCGCCGTCTGGTCGGCCACGTATCCCGTCAGGTCGAGCAGTCCCTGGAACTCGGTGAAGCTGCGCAGCCGCAGCCCGCGCCGGGTCATCTCCTCGCGCAGCGCCTGCGCGGGCGGCGGCCCCTGGTAGACCAGCTCCGCGCCGTGCTCCAGCCCGGAGGCGTGCACCTGCCCGGCGAAGGCCTCCACGTCCCGCCCGGTCAGCTCGCCGGCGTGGGCGCCTATCCTGAGCTGCCGGACGAAGCCGTCCTCCGGATAGGTGACCAGGAGCTGCGGGACGTCGCCGGTCACCCTCCTGATCTTGACCCGCTCGTGCCGGGCCTCGCAGACCTCGGCGATCCGGTCCAGCAGCAGCATGGCCGGGGCGGCCGCCCGCTCGGGCTCGGCCGCCGCGGGGGGCGCCGCCGGCGGCAGGGCGACGGGCGCGACACCCCCGGGGGAGAACGTCAGCCCCGTCCCGTGCCAGGAGCGCGACAGCTCCTCGGCGGGCAGCAGGGCGGCCCCGACGCGGTCCCAGCGGCGCAGGCCGCCGGAGGTCACCTCGACGAGCTGGTGGCGGCCCGGTCCCGGCGCGGGAAGGCAGGGCAGGCTCTCCGGGCCGGTGCCGCCCGCGCCGTGCAGCAGCAGGTTGAGCCGCCCGGCCAGCAGGTGCTCAAGCGTCGCGGTGTCACGCAGGTGCGCGGGAGCGGGCGGGTGGGCGATCGCGCCGATCCGCAGCCAGCCCGCCTCCTCGAACGGCCGCAGCCGCTCGGCGAACCACGCCGCCTGCGCCTCACCCACGGAGCCGTACCGGTCCTCCTCGCGGTGGCTCATGGCCATGGTGGAGTTCAGCCCCGCCACCACGACCTTCAGGTCGGGGACGGCGAAGAGCGTCCACGGCTGGGCGCTGTCGAACTCCGGTCCGTCGAGCCCGAGGTAGAGCTCCTCGAACAGGCCGGTGAAGTGGCGCCACTTGGGCCAGTACGGCGGCTGCGGGCGCACGTCGTCGGCCTCGCAGTTGCTGAAGTACGCCCGGGAGGCGGCCTTGGTGATGTCTCTCGGACCGGGCACGACGATCAGCCGCTGCGGCTCCAGCCCGAGCAGCACCCGCAGCCCGGTCAGGAACGCCGCGGCCTCGCCGAACTCCCGGCGGCTGCCCGACTCGGTCAGGTCTCCGGTCACGACCATCAGGTCCGGCCGGGGCAGCCCGGCGTCCCGCAGCCGGGTCAGGTCGGCCCAGATCCTCGGCTGCAGCTCCTCGGCCGTCAGCGGCTCGTCCTCGGCGGCCAGCCCCCGGCCGAACCGGGGGCCGGCGACGTGCAGCAGCGTGATCGACTCACGCGGGACGTGCGCCGACGGCCCCGCCGGATACGCGGGCGGCGCCACCGGAGTACGGCGGGCCCGCGCCGTCCCGCGTCCGGACGGCGCGGACAGCACCTCGCCGGGGATGGTCGCCGGGCCGTTGGGGAACGACGGCCGCTCCAGCGGCTTGGCCCGGCCCGCCAGCGCCTGGCCGATCCGGTTGAGCAGCAGCGCCCGCGCCTGGTCCGGATCGGCCACCCCGACCAGGTCCACCCAGGTGATGGTGGACAGCAGCCCTTCCAGCGGGCAGTCCTCCAGCCGGATCGTGACCAGCTTGTTGGAGGGGTTGTCGGGGTCGGCGCGGAGCGCGGCCTGCCACTCCATCCGTCCCCAGCGCGACTTGAGGTAGTTGCGCGACAGCACCGCCACCACGAGCGCGGCCTCGCTGACACCCCGGTCCATGAACTCGATGAACTGGGTCCCCGGCACGAAGTCCCAGGCCTGGATCATCGTCCGGTATCCGGCGGCCTCCAGCTCCCACGCGATCCACGACGCCCAGCGCTCGTCGGCGGGGGAGTAACTGACGAAGATGTCGACCGGCCTGTCGTCGCGCGCCATCGCGTCCCACCCCTCGCCGCCGTGTCCGGGAGTTCAGTATCGCCTCTGGTATCGGGGTTTTGGAGGACTTCGATCAAGCACAGGAGTGCGATCTTGGCCCGCCTCGTAGATCATGGTCGGTGTGCTGCGGCGACTGAGCGTTCTCGACTGGATCCGGGTCGGCCTGCTGGGGCTCGGTCTCCTCGCCGTCGTCACCGAGCTGCTCCCCGTGGAGGAGGCCGCGGGCGAGGTGGGGCGGATCGCGCCCATCCTGCTGTTCCTCGCCGCCGTGATCGTGCTGGCGGAGCTGGTCAAGGAGGCCCAGGTCTTCGACGTGATCGCGGCCAGGCTGGCGATGGCCGGGCGGGGGCACTACGTCGCGCTCTTCCTGCTGTGCACGGCCTTCGCGTCGCTGGTCACCATGTTCCTGAACCTGGACACGACGGCGGTGCTGCTGACGCCCGTCATGCTCGCCCTGGCGGCCAGGACCGGGATCGCCGCGCTGCCGCTCGCCATGACCACGGTCTGGCTGGCCAACACCGCCAGCCTGTTCCTGCCGGTGTCGAACCTGACGAACCTGCTGGCCATGGAACGGCTGGGCCTGTCGACCAAGGAGTTCGCCGGGCGGCTCTGGCTGCCGCAGCTCGTCTCCGTCGCGGTCACCATGGTCTTCCTCTGGGTGTTCTTCTGGCGGCGCGGCCGGCGCGGCGCCGACCGTTACGACCCGCCGCCCCCCGTGCCGGTCGCCGACCCGCTGCTGTTCCGGACGGCGGCCACGGTGTGCGTGCTGTTCGTCGCCGCGATCCTGCTGGAACTGCCGATCCAGGTGGCCGCCCTGGCCGCGGCGGTGCTGATGATCGCCGCCTTCGCCTGGCGCGACAGGTCGAAGCTCACCCTCGCGCTGTTCCCGTGGCAGCTCCTCGTCTTCGTCACCGGCCTGTTCCTGGTGGTGCCCACCCTCAGCCGGTACGGCCTGGCCGGCCTGATGAGCGCCCTGGCCGGGACCGGCGGCGACGGTGACGGGGCCTACCGGGCGGCCGCCGTGGGGGCGGGCCTGTCCAACCTGATCAACAACCTGCCCGCCTACACCGCGGTGGAGAAGGTCATCCCGGTGGTCAACCAGGATCAGCTGCTGGCCCTCCTCATCGGCACCAACGTCGGACCGGTGATCACTCCCTGGGCCTCGCTCGCCACCCTGCTGTGGTTCGAGTGGTGCCGCCGGAGGGGGGTGCGGGTGCCGATGCTCACGTTCGTGCTGGCCGGGGCGGGGCTGGCCGTGGTGGGCGTGACCGCGACCGTGGGCGCGCTGCTGCTCACCGCCTGACCGCCTCCAGCAGGTCCTCCTGGAGCCCCACCCGGCTCGCGACGAAGTCGTGCCCGTCCCCGGAGAGCGGGGCGCAGTCGCAGGG
>NZ_NGFP01000102.1 GCF_002149035.1 Streptosporangium minutum | reverse complement strand
GGTCCCCCTCGTACTGGTGTCCGCACCGGCCCACCCCCTCGCCGCCCGGGCCGCTCTGACCCCCGATGACCTCAAACACGAGCGGCTCCTGGTCAACGTCCCTGAGTGCTCGTTCTGGATGGCCGGGAACAAGATCCTCGGCCCCGGCCCCAAACGGATCAAAGCCGGAGGCGTCCCCGTGATGCGCGCATGGGCCGAGCACGGACTCGGAATCTCGCTTCTCCCCCGGTTCGCGGTCGCCGACAGCCTCCGATCCGGCGCCCTGGTCCGGCTCGACCTCCCGCTCCCGGATCTCAGCCTGCGGCTCGTCTGGCGAGAGGACCGGGAATCGCTGCCCGGCATGCGCGACGTCCTGTACGCCGCAGCCCGCCCCTGAACATGGGAGCCCCACCGGGGAGAACCGTCGCGTGAGCCCTGCCGTACGCCGGCATGGAGTGCGCGACCGGCACGTAGGGCGGACTTCATGACCGACCGGCACCGGCGCTTCAGCGGGTGTCGCCGGCCTGCCGTCCGGTCCGGCCCGTGCGCCGGACCACCGCTTTCAGCGTGGAGCCCATGTCCGCCGGTGTCGAGCCGCTGGTCTACAGGGTGCTGCCGACGAGCAGGGCCAGGTCGATGAGGCGGTTGGAATAGCCCCACTCGTTGTCGTACCAGCCGACGACCTTGACCTGCGGGCCGAGTACGCGGGTGAGTTCGGCGTCGAAGACACAGGAGGCGGGGTCGCTGACGATGTCGGTGCTGACGATGGGCGCCTCGGTGTAGGACAGCAGGCCCTTGTACGGACCGGCGGCGGCCTGGGCGTAGGCGTCCTTGACCTCTTGCAAGGTAGTGCGGCGGCTGGTGGTGACGGTCAGGTCGGTGACCGAGCCGGTGGGGACGGGTACCCGCAGGGCGAAGGCGTCGAGACGGCCCTGGAGTTCGGGCAGGACCAGGCCGATGGCCTTGGCGGCTCCGCTGGAGGTGGGCACGATGTTGAGGGCCGCGGCGCGGGCGCGGCGCAGGTCCCCGTGGGGGGCGTCCTGGAGGTTCTGGTCCTGGGTGTAGGCGTGGACGGTGGTCATCATGCCGGAGTCGATGCCGACGGCGTCGTGCAGCACCTTGGCCAGCACTCCGAGGCAGTTGGTGGTGCACGACGCGTTGGAGATGATCGTGTGGCGTTCCGGGTCGTAGGCGTCCTCGTTGACGCCGAGCACGATCGTGACGTCTTCGCCACTGGCCGGCGCGGCGATGATGACCTTCTTCGCGCCGCCGTCGACGTGCGCGCGGGCTTTGGCGGCATGGGTGAAGATTCCGGTGGACTCGATGACCACGTCCACTCCCAGATCCCCCCACGGCAGGTCGGCGGGGTCGCGTTCGGCCAGGACCTTGACGGTCCTGTCCCCGATACGGATCGCACCGGGCTCGGCGGTGATCTCGCCGGGGAAGCGGCCCAGGATCGAGTCGTAGGCCAGCAGGTGGGCCATGGTCGTCACATCGCCGAGGTCGTTGAGCGCGACGATCTCCAGGTCGGCGTCCCGGGCGGCTGCCGCGCGGAAGACGTTGCGACCGATCCGCCCGAAGCCGTTGATGCCGATACGAACAGTCATGGTTCCTTCTCCTTGCGCCGACGAGGGATGACGCGCCCCGCACGCGGCGGCTCAGGGGGCGTCCGGGAGAACATCATAAGCAACTTAAATAAGTGTGCGATATATTTTTGAGATGGACGACACCTCTGACGACACCTCTGACGACAACTTGGACGACAACCTGGACGACGACCTGGACGACGACCTGGACGTGGACGCCTTCACCACGGCGGTCGAGAACTTCAACCGCTTCTACATCCGGCTCCCGACGCTGGAGAAGCTGTCGTTCACGACGCTGTCGGTGCTGGACACCCTCGCGTGCGGCGGCGGCCCGATGCGGCTGACCGACCTGGCCAAGACCGAGCAGGTCAGCCAGCCCGGCATCACCCAGCTGGTCACCCGGCTGGAGCGCGACGGACTGGTAGAGCGCCACCCCGACCCGAGCGACGGACGCGCCGTCCTCGTCCGCATCACCGAGGCCGGCCGGCGGATCGGCCGCTCACGCCATGACGACCGCACACGCCACCTGGCCCCGCTCGTCGCCCAGCTGACCGCCGAACAGCGGCAGGCGATCGCCTGCGCGCTGCCCGCCCTGACCCGCATCGCGGAACTGGGGCGAGGCCGGCCGTCGGACGCCCCCACGCAGCCGGTCGCCGACGAGGTCGGCCCTGGGCGCTGACGAGCCCGATCCCCGCGACGTTCCGGGATACGCGGACCCGGTCTTCACGCCCTCCCCGGAGGCGATCGCGAGATCACCAGCCTGCCGGGGCCCGGCGCTGACCGCGGGAGGGCGTCAGCGGAAGCGGCGGCAGCACGGGCGGGGCGATGCGCAGGCGCCGGGCCAGGCCGTTGCCGGCCGGCACCGCCGCCCCCAGGATCACCACGAGTTCGCGACCCAGCACGATGCCGCCTCCTCCCGCGCAGGACCTTTGACGAGCCGGCCGAGCTCGCAGCTCAGCGGCTGTCGTGCCCGTGCCGTGCTCGCTGACCTCGCGGCGTTGGTCCTTACAGTCGCGGCAGTCGCGGGGTCAGCGTTCGATCATCTGCATCTGCTCTTCGTTGTGGTGCTCGCCGGCGGCCGGAGGGAGATTGTTCAGCTTGTCGATCTGCTCGGCGGTCAGCTCGATGTCGTCGGCGGCGATGTTCTCCTCCACTCGGGCGACCCGCTTGGTGCCGGGGATCGGGACGATGTGCTCGCCCTTGGCCAGCAGCCAGGCCAAGGCGACCTGCGCCGGGCTGGCGCCGGCCTCGTCGGCGATGACCCGCACCTCGTCGGCGAGGGCCAGGTTGCGCTGGAAGTTCTCGCCGGTGAAGCGCGGGTTGGTCTTGCGCCAGTCGGTGTCGTCGAACTGCTCGGGGGAGCGGATCCGGCCGGTGAGGAAGCCGTGTCCGAGCGGCGAGTAGGGCACAAAACCGATGCCCAGCTCGCGCAGCACCGGCAGCACCCGCTCCTCCACGTCCCGGGTCCACAGCGAGTACTCCGACTGCACGGCGGTGACCGGGTGCACGGCGTGGGCGCGGCGGATCGTCTCCGGGCCGGCCTCGGACAGGCCGATATGACCGATCTTGCCCTGCTCCACCAGCTCGGCCAGCGTGCCCACGGTCTCCTCGATCGGAGTGTTCGGGTCGACGCGGTGCTGGTAGCACAGGTCGATGTGGTCGGTGCCGAGGCGCTTGAGCGAGCCTTCGACCGCGGTGCGGATGTTGGCCGGGCTGCTGTCGAGGTGTCCCGGGCCGCCGCCGGCGTGCGAGACCATGCCGAACTTGGTCGCCACTACGACCTGGTCGCGGCGGCCTTTCAGGGCCCGTCCGACGAGTTCCTCGTTGGCGTACGGCCCGTAGATCTCGGCGGTGTCGAGGAAGGTGACGCCCAGTTCCAGCGCGCGGTGGACGGTGCGGACGGACTCGGCGTCGTCGGTGCCCGCGCCGGTGTAGCCGAAGGACATGCCCATCGTGCCCAGGCCGATGCGGGAGACGTCCAGGTCTCTCAGAGTGGTGTGCTTCATGGTCACCTCTCGGGAACGAGTTCGATCGTCGCGGCGCGCGACTCGGGGTTGACGACGCCGCCGATGACCGTACGCCAGGGCGGGGTCAGGGCTGGATGAGAACCTTGAGCGCTTCACGCCGGTCCATCGCGCGGTAGGCGCCGGGGATCTCATCAAGATCCATGGTGCGGTCGAAGACCTTGCCCGGCTGCACGGCGCCTTCCAGCACGCCCGGCATCAGTTCCTCGATGTAGGCACGTACGGGGGCGGGGCCGCCGGTCAGGGTGATGTTCGGCCCGAACAGGCTGGCGAACCCGACCGGCGCCTCGTCGTACTGCGGCACCCCGACCCGGGAGATCACGCCGCCGGGACGGACGACGCCGACGGCCTGCTCATAGGCGGGCAGGTACCCGACCGCCTCCAGGACCTTGGCGGCGCCGTGGCCGCCGGTGAGCTCGCGGACCTTGGTGATGCCCTCCTGGCCGCGTTCGGCGACCACGTCCGTGGCGCCGAACTCCCGCCCCAGGGCCGTACGGGCCTTGTGCCGGCCCATCAGGACGATCTGCTCGGCACCGAGCTGCTTGGCCGACAGCACGGCCAGCAGGCCCACCGCCCCGTCGCCGATCACCACGACGGTGTCACCCCTGCCGACGTGGGCGCGCTTGGCCGCGTGGTACCCCGTCCCGTACACATCCGACAAGGTCAGCAGCCCCGGCAGCAGCGCCTGGTCCTCGTCCGCAGGGGCTTTGACGAGGGTTCCGTCGGCCAGCGGGACACGCACCGCTTCGGCCTGGCCTCCGCCGATCCCGTCCACGGCCCAGAATCCGCCGTGCAGGCAGGAGGTCTGCAGGCCCTCCCGGCAGAACTCGCAGGTGCCGTCCGACCAGGCGAACGGGGCGATCACGAAATCGCCGCGGCGCAACGTCGTGACCTGGGAACCGACGTCCTCCACCACGCCGACGAACTCGTGGCCCATCGGGCTGCCCTCGGCGGTGGCGGGCATGGTGTGGTACGGGTGCAGGTCCGAACCGCAGACACAGGAACGCACCACCCGGACCAGCGCGTCGGTCGGCTCCTGGAGCACCGGATCGGGGACCTGCTCGACCCGCACGTCACCGGCCCCGTACATGAATGTCGCGCGCATATCGCTCCAGCTGAATAAGGTGCACACCAGCGTCGAAAAACTCCTACCCAGACGCCGGCCACCGGGTGGGGGCCGACCCCTTGCGCGCGGGTCCGACTCCAGCAAACGTTCTTTTACCGGCCAGCGGGAGTCACTGCCGTTCCAGGTAACGCCAGTACCTGCCTACCCGCCTTGGGACGCATGGACGGTCGAGCCGAGATCCAGGCTTTCCTCAGCTCCAGGCGAGCCCGGCACCTCCCGCGCCCAGCCGGTCCACGATGCGGTACGGACCGACCTGCCGAAGGTCGTTGCCGTCGATCGGGATCACTCGGAGTTTTCATCTCATTCCCGCCGCCGTGTGAACAGGTTGGCCCTCTGGAGGCCCGCTGTGACCAGTTCAATCCCGGATCGGCTCTCGGCCGGGCGGGATGTTGTGGTTGAGACGGAAGACGTTCTCCGGGTCGTAGACGGCTTTGAGGCCGGTCAGCCGCCGGTAGTCCGTGGCGTTGTAGGCGGAGCGCACCTGCGTGGCGGCGTTCTCGCCGTTCATGAAGTTGAGGAACTGGCCGCCGGTGCTCCACGGCGCGATCGCCTCGAACATGCGCGCGTGCGCCAGCCGGATCTGGGTGATGTCGGCGCGTTCCAGCCGGGACACCACGTTGAACAGGTATCGCGCGTCGCGGTTGCCGACGGCGTTGTCCACGGCGGGCGGGTGGGCGAGCCTGCCGCCGAGGTGGCGCAGTTCGACGATGTGCGGCACCGGCGCATGGGGGCCTGCCAGGTCGAGGACGGCTTGCACGGCAGTGGCGTCGAGTTCGCCGAGCATGGCCGTGCCCGACTCGACCGCGCCCGGTGCGACGGGGTCGTTGTAGATCGACCCGGCGTCGGCGTAGGCCAGCTCACCGAGGGTGTCGCTCATCGGGCCGATGGCCCGCAGCGGCGCCACCAGGCGCTCGCCGGCTCCGGGATCGCCGGCCGCGCAGGCGATGCGGATATGGACGGTGTGACGGCCGCGCACCGGCTCCGGGATCGCCGGAACGTCCGGCAGGGAGATCAGCGCGACCGAGGAGTTCATCGCCTCCGGCACTGTGGCGGCCCATCGCAGGTAGGTGCCGAACACATCGGCGGCCTTCTCGACGGGAAAGACCAGTGCTCCGCCGTACAGCGTGGTGACCGGCATCAGATCGATCTCCATTCCGGTCACCACGCCGAAGTTGTCCCGGCCGCCGCGCAGAGCCCAGAACAGGTCCGGCTCGCAGTCCCGGGTGACGTGCCGCAGGCGGCCGTCCGCCGTGACGACGTCGAGGCTGCGCACGTGGTCGGCGGCGTAACCGAAGCTCCGGGACAGCAGTGCCAGGCCACCGCCGAGGGTGTAGGAGACCGCGCCCACGCGCGGGGCCGAGCCGGACAGGGGTGCCAGCCCTGCCTGTGCCGCCCTGTGGATCACCTGATCCCAGCGTGTTCCCGCGGCCACCCACGCGGTGCCGGCATCGGCGTCCACCCGGACGGCGCTCATCCGCGCGGTGGTGATCAGCACTCCGCCCTCGGCGGCGACGGCGGCCGAGGCATGCCCGGTGCCCTGCACCGCCACCGGGAGCCCGCGGCCGCTCGCGTACGTCACCGCCGCCTGCACGTCGGCGGGTCTGGCGGCGCCCACCACCAGGTCGGGACGGTGCCGGCGGGCGGTCTGCCAACCTGCGCGTTCCTCGTCGTACCCCTCGTCGCGGGGCGCGAGGACCGGCCCCGTCACCTGATCGGCCAGCCGGTTCATGATTCCTCCTTCTCGCCGCCGAGCCGGGTGGCCAGGAACCGGCCGGCACGCTCCAGCGCCGCTGCCGCCTCGGCCGATCCGTCGTCGAGCTGGAAGACGTGCGGTTGACGCGGAACCACCTCCAACGTCACCGCGACCTCGTCGGCCCCGGCACGTCCGGCCAGCCGTACGGCGTCGTCCAGCAGGAGCTCGCTCGAGCCGACCTGGATCAGCAGGGGCGGCAGCCCGGTGAGATCGGCGAAGACCGGGCTCGCCCCGGGCGCCGCACCGTCGCCGCCGGCTAGGTACTGATCGAAGAGCCACTCGAGATCGGCCGGAGCGAAGAACGGGTCCACCCCGTCCTTGGACCGCATGCTCGCGCCGCTGAGGGTCAGATCGACCGCCGGGGAGAACAGGACCGCCGCCGCCGGCATCGGCAGGCCCGCGTCTCGGGCGCGCATCATGGTGACGACAGCCAGAGCGGCACCGGCCGAGTCGCCCGCGACCACCAACCGCTGCGGATCGACACCGGAGTCCAGCAGCTCGCGGTAGGCCGCCAGGCAGTCATCAGGCGCGGCGGGGAACGGATGCTCGGGCGCCAGCCGGTAGTCGAGCGAGACCGCCCGGCCGTCCAGGTGCCGCAGCAGTGCGGCGGAGATGTGGGCGGTGACCCGTGCCGACCCGACCACGAACCCGCCGCCGTGGAGATACAGCAGCACGTCCTCGCCCGCCGTGCCGGTCGGAGCGGTCCGCAGTCGCAGTGCCGGCCGCCCGCCGAGTGTTGTCGCCGACACGTCGACATCCGCGGGCAGGGGCCGGGTGAACATCGCCGCGAACTGCTCGCGCCGTTCGGCAATGGTGGTCATCTCGCCCTCCAGGTTTTAGTCAAGTTACCTGACAGTCAAGGGACCTTACCAGTTCGGCTGATACTGTCAAGCAGCCTGACGAACTCGCCTGAAAGAGGGGCCGCACGACGATGACGACGCGTTCAGGAGCGCAGGAGCGGCAGCAACAGCCGAAGCCGCCGCTCCACGCTCTGCTCACACGGGCCAGGGACATCGCGCTCGAGGGACTGCACCGGCAACTGGCCGACGAGGGGTTCGAGGGGATCCGGTACGTCCACGGCTCGGTCTTCCGATACATCGACCCCGAAGGCTCGCGGCTGACCACGCTCGCCGAACGCTCCGGTCTCACCAAGCAGGCGCTCGGCGAACTCGTCGGCGACCTGGAGGACCACGGTTACCTGGAGCGGATCGCCGACGAGGCCGACCGCCGCGCGAAGATCATCCGGCTCACCGACCAGGGCAGGATGGCCCAGGCCGCAGCGGCCCGGATCCTCGCGGACGTCGAGCAGCGATGGTCACGGCTTATCGGCAGGGACCAGGTCGCCATGATGCGGCGGACCCTGGAACAGATCGTCGCCCTCGAAGCGGCCGGCACTCCGACCCCGCCCCCGCCGCAGTAGGCGTACCGGCACGGCGCCGGGTGTACCGCGCCGGGCACTGGTGGATCGCCGGGTCGGCGTGCTGCCGCGGTGTACGGCTACTACCGCGTCTCCACCGCCGATCAGAATCCCGACCACCGGATCGACGTCCTGCGGCGCGTCGGCGTGGCGGCCGGGAACGTCTTCGGCGACACCGCCGGCGGCGCCAAAGCATCCCGGCCCTCATCATCTACCGCGAAAAGACCGCAAATCGGCCGGATCGCCCTTGGACTGCTCAGAGGATTCTCCGGCGCGCTCGCATGACGCTTGAATCCCTCCGATGAACGCCGTCGTCCGCGGCCGTTCCCGGTCCGCGACAGGAGGTCGCCCTGGACGCGCTCGTCACCGGCCACTGATTCGGACGCCTGGTCGGCGGCCGGTGACGAGCGCGTTGGCGCCCCCCGACTTCGGTAAGGGGCGTCCACTGCGGACCTTGGTGATCGGGCCTTCGCATCAGCCGGAAGCGGCTCCGGCGCACGTGTCGTCTCTGACGACGCCTTTGTGGTGGATCACCCGAAGATCGGTCGTCGCGAGTGACCGGCTAACGGCCGACCCGGGCGTCGTCGATGTCAACCGGGAGGACCGGCTTGCCGTCCACCGGGGGTGTCGGGCCTCCCGGAGCGGGCTGGATGCCACCGGCGGCGATGCGGTCCAGGACGGCGAGCCCCGCGGCGTCGACCGTCCCGAAGATCGTGTAATTGGGCGACAGCCCGGAGTCCCCGTAGACCAGGAAGAACTGGCTGCCGTTGGTGTCCGGCCCGGCGTTGGCCATGGCCAGTACCCCGCGCGCGTACGTCTTCCGCTCCCCGGTGGGGGTGCCCGGCCACGGCGGCAGATCGACGGGCAGCTCATCCTTGTACCGGTAGCCCGGGCCGCCCTCGCCGGTGAAGCCGGGATCGCCGCACTGCAGCACCTTCAACCGGTCGTAGGCGGTCATCCGGTGGCACGAGGTGACGTCGTAGAACTTGTGCCGGATCAGATGCACGAAACTCTGCACCGTGCACGGCGCCTTGGCCGGGTCGAGGGTGAGCCCGATGTCACCGTGGTTGGTCTCGAGGACCGCGGAGACCCGCCGGGTGGGAGTACGACGCGGGTCCGGCGGCAGCGGCACCTTGCGTACGGCCGGCTCGTCCGGAGTCTCGGTGTAGTGGCACGGGCCCTTCGTCGTCCTCGGCGGCCCGCCTCCGGCCGCATCCGTGGCCGCCGAAGCGGGCACTGCCCCGAACGCGGCCAGCGAACCCGTCATCGCTGCGGCTACCGCGGCACGGGCCGCGAGACGTGACAACGCTCTGTCAGACATGGTGTCCTCCTGGAGGATGATCGACGGGCTCTCTGTGGTCTATTCGATCTAACCGATGCCGTCAAGAGCGCAACGCGGTGCCGCCGATCGCACCGCCCGGATGCCCTCCGAGCGGTCGATGAGCGCGACGCCGTGGCGGTCTCGCCCCTCCAGCCCGACCGCCGACGCCGGATCTCTCCAGGTGAGGAGCCTTCAGTCCTTCACGCGCCCTCGCTCACCTCGATGGCGGCGGCGGGGCAGACGGCGGCGGCCTCGCGGACCAGTGCGTGCTGGTCCGCGCCGGGCTCGGGTTCGAGCAGGATGACGATGCCGTCGTCCTCACGCTGGTCGAACACCTCCGGCGCGATCAGCACACACTGGCCGGCGCCGCAGCATTTGACCTCGTCCACGATGACTTTCATGCGGAGTTCCTCTCTGTTGGTCGGGTGTGGCGGTGCCGGGTCACCAGCGGACCGGAACCGTGCGCAGGCCGCCGACGGCCAGCCCTTCCACCCGCTCCAGCTCCTCCACCGGTACGGCCAGCTCCAGGGCCGGAAGCCTGCGCAGCAGTACCTCCAGCACGACCTGCAGCTCGGTGCGGGCCAGTGCCTGGCCCAGGCAGGAGTGGGCGCCGGCGCCGAAGGACAGGTGCGGGTTCGGGCTGCGGCTCAGGTCCATCTCGGCGGCGTCCTCGAAGGCGCTCTCGTCGCGGTTGGCGGCGGCCATGCTGCACACCACGGTGGTGCCCCGGGGCAGGACCGTGCCGCTGACCTCGGTCTCCTCGGGCAGGTAGCGCGGCAGGCCGAAGCCGGAGTTGGCGTCGAGCCGCAGCGTCTCCTCCACCGCCGTGCGGATCAGCGACGGGTCGGCGAGCAGCGCCTCCCACCGGCTGCGGTCGGCCAGCAGCATGGAGACCATCTTGCCGATCATGTTGGCGGTGGTCTCGTGCCCGGCGACCAGCAACGCCATGCCGGTGACCAGGATCTGGATGTCGGCCAGCCCGCCGTCCTCGGGGCCGCCGACCGCGATCAGCTCACTCAGCAGGTCCTCACCCGGTTCGGCCCGCTTGGCGGCGAGGTGGTCGGACATGTACTGGAAGAACTCGCCCTGGGCGGCCTCGATCTCGGCCTGGGTGTAGCGGGTGAGGTTGAGCAGGGTGTCGGACCAGTAGGAGAACCGGTCCCGGTCCGCGGCCGGTACGCCGAGCATGTCGCAGATGACGTACACCGGCAGGGGGAAACCCAGGCCGGCCTTGAGGTCGCCGGGCTGGCCGCGCTCGACCATGTCGTCGATGAGCCGCTCGGCGATCTCCGTCATCGAGGGCCGCAGGGCCGCCATGCGCTTGGCGGTGAACCACTTGCCGACCAGGCGCCTCCAATGCTGGTGCTCCGCGCCCCCGTCGGGGATGATCGTCGATATCTCGCTGTTGAACACCCCGCCTCCCTCCGCCGACAGCCTGGCCGCGTCGGGCGCGTTGAGCTGACGGGTGAAGCGCGGGTCGGCGAGCACCTGCTTGACGTCCGCGTAGCGGGTCAGCAGCGTCGCCTGGTCGCCGCTGGGCAGTTTCACGTGTGCCACCGGGCACGTGCCGCGCAGTTCCGCCCATTCGGCGGGCGGCTCCAGCGCCGTGTCGTTCGGGATCGGGTAGCTCAGAACCTGCTCGTTGAGGCTCATTCGGCATCTCCTTCTATACGGATGGTCGGTCACCTGCGAACAGGCCGCTGATCGGTGCTGTGCGCCGGGCCGCCTTCGGCGATGCTCACCCCGGCCGCCGCCGCGTTCAGACCGGAGGCCGAGGCCCCGACGATCAGGATGCTCCCGGGCGAGGTCACGGGGCGTCGCTCAGGTGGAGGGCGGCGGCCCGGCCCACACGTGTCCGCATATGGCTCGCTCCTCTCAAGCATCCCTTCTCAGCGAGGTTACCCTACACATGTAGGAAATCCTGCATATGTAGCTTGGCGGTAAGCTGAGAGGCGTGGCCACGACCAGAGACAGCACTCCCCCATCGGGCGACCGGCGCGTGCGCCGCACCCACGCGGCCCTGGCAAGCGCGCTGATCCAGCTCGTCGAGGAGCAGGACCTGTCCCGGATCAGCATCGCCGACGTCGCCGAACGCGCCGGAGTGAGCCGCTCGACCTTCTACGACCACTACCGGGACGTCCACGAGCTGGCCGAGACCGCCTGCACCGCGATGATCGACGCCTTGATCGGGTCCCTGCCCGCCCCTGGCCCCGATTCGGCGGATCCGGCGCCGGAGGCGACCCAGTCGCTGGAGGCGTTCTTCACCAGCCTCGCCCAGCATGCCGGGCTCTACCGCGCCCTGCTGGGGCCGCAGGGCAGCGCACGCCTCGTCGACCACATCCGCCGCCGCCTCGCCACGGCCGTCCATGACCGCATATACCAGGCCGCTTCCGGCGGCGATCTCCCGGAGCGCGCCGGCTCGCCGCCGGACACCCCGCACGACGTCCCGGCGGTGTTCACCGCGGGGGCGCTCATCGGCGTGGCCGCCGACTGGCTCCAGCGCGGATGCCCGCGGCCACCGGCCGAGATGGCCACCCTGACCTGGCCGCTCTTGAGCGCGCTCTACCACGTCGACGCCGTCACGCTCACCTGAGGCCGCGCCCGGCTGCCGGCTCGCGCCGCGCTTCGCCGACCCGGGCGACCGGCGGTTCCGACCGGACCCGATCGGTGCCACCCGCCGCCGCGCCCTCGGCGAGGCGATCGGAGTGGCCGGCGATGGAGGTGATCGTTCCCGTTGGCTAGGATCTGCACCGGTCGTCGCGCACCTCGCCGTGGCGTCGGGAGGGATCGCTGACATGTCGACGCTGCTTCATCTGGATTCCTCGGCTGATCACTCGACATCACGGTCGCGGGCCATCACCGCGGCTTTCGCCTCGGCCTTCCGTGATGCCGAGCCGGGCAACACGGTGGTCTACCGCGACCTGCACGCCGACCCGCTACCGCACCTGGCCGACGCGAGCCTGCACTGGGCGGCACGCCTGCGGTCGGCGGACGCGACCCCGGAACCAGCCGCCGAGGACCTCCAGCGGCGTCTCATCGCCGAGTTGCTGGGGGCGGACGTGCTCCTGCTCGGCGTCCCCCTGTACAACTATTCGCTGCCCTCCAGCCTCAAAGCCTGGCTCGACCATATTCACGTCCCGGGACAGACGGCGCCGTCGGCGATCTCAGGCGCCCCTCTGGCCGGTCGCCCAGCGGCGCTGGTCGCCAGCCGGGGCGGCGACTACGACAGTGGAACGGTGAACGAGGGGCGCGACCACGCGACCCCTGTCCTGGAGCTGATCCTGGGGGAAGAGATGGGGATGGCCGTCACCGTGATCACCACCAGCCTGACCCTGGCGTCCAGCGTTCCCGCGCTCGCCGGGCAGACCGGCCGTAGCGAGAGTGAGTACGCGAACGCCCTGCGGCTCGCACGTGACCTCGGCGAACAGCTCGGTTCCGGCACGACGGCGTTTCGACGGTGACGTCATGGGCCCGGGCGCGGACGCGGCCCGCACGCCGGGCCGCAGTCCCGTCAAGTCCCACCCCGGGGCCGGATGAAGGTGCGGGCACGCGTTACGAGGGCCGGATCAGCGAAAGACCAGCTCGTACTCGACTTGCTCGATGAGGTTGCCGTCACCGAAGTCGTGGCCGCGGACCGCACCCGACTCCACGAAGCCGCTCTTGGCGTAAAAGCGGCGCGACTGAGGCGTGTCACGTAGCGTCCACAGATGGACCCGCCTGAAGCCTTCCTCGCGGAGCCTGCCCAGGGAAGCGGTCACCAGGGCGTTCGCCACACCGGTCCCCCAGCCGTCCGGGTGGCCGTAGAAGCCGAAGATCTCCGCCGACTCCAGCCGCGTCGGCGAGGAGCCGAAGTAGGAGAACGCCAGCCGTCTTCCGTCCAACGCGGCGAGCATGGCGGTGCCCTTGCCCTCGGCGAGCACGTCGTGCCATCTGCCGCGCCGCCGCCGTACCGCTTCGGCGAAGAACTCCGGGGCGAAGAAGGGGGCATAGGCGGCTCTCCAAGACTCTGCGTGGATCTCACCCACCACGTCCCCATCCTCTGGAGAAGCTTGGACCACCGTGAAGACTCTGGACACAAGATCACAGTACTGGCCCCGGACAGCTTCTGCAAATAAAGTGCATTTGCAATCTATGTGCAATAAGAGATCGACCATCACATCGGGGGTCTTCGCCGTTGATCGAGCCCAACCGCCGGCAACGCCCGTGGTCGATACAGCTAGCGGCCCACGTACGTGATCATCGCCGGGTGGTCGACCTGGACGGCGCCGTTGTAGCAGGTGACGTATCGGATCCTCACGGCCGTGGAGTACGGCTCCCAGGGGGCGAACAGGTTGCAGAACTCCGGGCCGTAGCCGAACGCGGTGACCTGGACGCTGTCCCGGTATCCGTTGGCGTCGCCGAAGATCACCTGTTTCCTGGCGACCGCGTACCTGCTGAGCTGCACACCCGCGGACCGCGAGTTGTAGCTGACCGGGTAGGGCGTCGGCACGTAGACGCCCGGGGTGTCGGGGGCGTTGTCGAAGGTGTAGGCGAAGCGGTACGACGAGGGTGTCCATGTGATGGCCCGCTGGCGGTGGTAGGTCAGGCTCCACCCGGTGTTCAGCGGCGTGCCGGTGGCGTCGTAGCAGCGCACCAGGATGCTCTGCGCGGCTGTCGTCGCGTTCCACCCGCCCAGCTTGCAGCGCGCCGGTACGGCCGGGTCGACCGCGGTGACCTGGATGTTCCCGGCATGGCCCGCCGAGCCGAGCCCCGGCAAGGTGACCCGCCACGATCCCGGGGCCGTCCACGGCTCGACGGTGTTCACGGCGGTCGGCGCCGAGGAGTTGAACGCCGCGGCCACCGCGGAGCCGTCCCAGTGCACGTACCCGAACGCCTGGGGCGCGGGCAGGTACTGGGCGCTGTGCCCGAAGGTGACGGAGAACCACGAGGCGATCGGGCCCACGCCGTACCGGTGGCACTGCACCGCCACGATCTCGTCGGCGCCCGACTGCCACCAGTCCTGGACCTGGCACCAGTCGGCGGACTGGGAGATCGCCGTGACGTGGGCGACTCCCCCGGCGGCCATGCCGATCTGCGGGAACTTCACGAACACCTGGCCTGGGCCGCCCGGGGTGGCCTCGACCTTGAGCCCGTCCGGCCACGAGCCCACCTGGCGCATGGAGTCCACGACGGGGCCGTGCCTGACGACGGCGAACCCCCAGCGGCCGGGCTCGGCCGCCGTGGCGGCCGTGGCGGCCGAGGCGAGCCCGGTCGCGGCCAGGGCCGCGACGAAGAGCGTCCGTATGATCGCTGTCCATAACCGGCGCATGTCATCCTTCATCCGCGTCGGAGTGGTGGTCGTGAGCGGGGATGGCGCGCGTGTGCCCTCCGGCTCTTGATAACCCGCCGGCCGGCCGTTGAGAAGGCCCAATTCGGGTGCGCGGGCGCCGGGTGCGGGTCCGGCCGGTCGCCCGCCGACGCGATGACCGTCCGCCCGGGGCTCTGACAACCGGGGCACCCGTACAGCGGATCACCGGTGGCCGCTTCAGGTTCACCTGAACCCACCCGCCCCCGTTGGCGGTCTCGCAAACTCGGTATCGCCCGGAATGGCCCCAGCCGAGACGGTCGTGCCGGGGTCTGCCGGCGGTTGTGTGGTGCGCCGCGTACGCCGGACTTGCCGACACCGTGGCGGTAGGTGACGATCAAACGTGAGGCGTTCCACCCCCAAGCGATGTCTCGTAATTCGATTTGGCGGATTTGGCGGATTTGTTAGGGTGCCCGGGTGTCTTCCCAACACGCCCTGCTGCCGCGCTCGACACCGGCCGCCTCGGGGATGTCGTCCCGCGCAGTTACCGCGCTGCTGGACCGGCTCGAAGCACGATCCGTCGAGTGTCACTCCATCATGGTCGTGCGCCACGGTCACGTCGTCGCCGAAGGCTGGTGGGCGCCGTACTCGGCCGGACGCCCGCACCTTCTCTACTCGCTGACCAAGTCGTTCACCTCGGTCGCCGTGGGGCTCGCGATCGCCGACGGACTGCTCTCGCTGGACGATCGGGTGGTGGACGTGTTGCCCGACCACGTTCCGGCCGGCATCTCGGAGCAGGGACGCCGCCTCACTGTTCACCACCTGCTGTCCATGACGGCCGGACACCGCACGGACAGCCTCGCCGAGGCCTGGCAACTGGAACCGGGCGACCTGGTGAAGGGCTTCCTGCGCGTACCGTTTCCCGAGGCCGAGGGAACACGGCATGCCTACGACAATCCGACCACCTTCATCCTGGCCCGGATGGTGGAACGGGTCACGGGCCGCGGCCTGCCGGAACTGCTCGACGAGCGCCTCTTCAAGCCGATGGGCGTCGACCACGCCGAATGGGACCGGGTGGCGAGCGGTGCCGTCTTCGGATTCCACGGACTGCACCTCACGACCGAGGCCGTCGCCGCCTTCGGTGAACTGCTGCTGCGCGGAGGCCTTTGGAGCGACCGGCGGCTCGTCCCGCGCGAATGGGTGGAGCTCGCGACCAGACGGCACATCGATACCCCTCGATTCGAGGACGGATCGGGGGACGCCGACTACCTTTGCGGGTACGGCTACCAGTTCTGGATGTCGCGTCACGGTTACCACGGTGACGGCGCCTTCGGCCAGCAATGCGTGGTCGTCCCGTCGCACGATCTCGTGGTCGCCGTGACCGGCGCCCATACGCAGGCACAGGCAATGCTCGACGCAATATGGGAGTGCCTGCTGCCCGGCATGGACCACGCGGGAAGCACCCGGGACGACGAGGTCCTCGCCGATCGGCTGCGGCGGTTGTCATTCGCGCCGGTGCCGGGTTCGGCCGCCCCGGAGCGTTCCGTCAAGGCGGGAGTCGACGCCTCCGCCGAGGATTCGGCTCTGCCCGACGGAACCACGGTGATCGTCGATCCGGTGGACGGTGGATGGCTCCTGAGACTCGGGTCGTTCCTCGACGTCGAGGTCGGCCACGGCGAATGGCGGGAAAGCTCGCCGCTCGGCCGCCCTGTCGTCGCGGCCGGCGCCTGGCAGGGCAACACGTTCGTCGCCGAGCTTCACGTCATCACCACCCCGCACCGGGTCCGGCTGGTGGTCGACGCCGACGCGGGCACAGCGGTGGCGACGTGGAACATCGTGCCCCTGACCAGCCCCAGTCTGACGTTGCATCTGCGGTCGCCGCTGATGACACGGCCCGACGTCGCGTAGGTGGTATTGGCTGGGCTCCCAGGTGTCGGCCTGGTTCGGACTCTGATTGATCATCGATGGATGCAGGTGTCGTCGGCCTCCCGTCCGGAGTCGATCCACCCGTTCATCGGGCTGCAGCCGGCCCGGTCCCACCGACTGGCGCGCCTGATCGCCCGACGTGGCGGTGACACCATCGTCCACCGCACCAGCGGCGTCAACCGGCAATCGGCCGGCTGCCCCCGAAGACCGACCACGGGCAACGCCCGATCGAGTTACGAGACATCACTTAGAGGAGCACCCGTGTCCGACGTCAAGGCCGAGCTCGACCAGCTGATGCGCACCTTTCTCGGCGCGTTCACCAACACCGGCGGCAGCAGGCCGAACGTCGAGGTCGTCCGTGAGGTGTTCATTCCACAGGGAATGATCATCAAGAACGTCGGGGCCGAGCCCGTGATCTACGACCTCGACTCGTTCGTCGCGCCTCGGGAGAAGATCCTCACCGATGGGACGCTGACCGAGTTCTCCGAATGGGAAGTCGCCGAGCGGACCGAGATTTTCGGGTCGATCGCGCACCGGTTCAGCGACTACCGCAAGTCCGGTTTCCTCGACGGCGAGTGGTTCGAGGGCTCCGGCCGGAAGACCACCCAGTTCGTCCGGACACCTGCCGGCTGGAGGATGAGCTCGATGGCCTGGGATGACGTGTAGGGGGCTCCCCGAGCCGCCCCGACAACAGCGCCTGGCTCGGCCCTGACATCCGTGGCCGCCGAGGCGGCCCGCAGCCGGAAGGTGCTGTCGTCGGGCGCGGGTGAGCTGGACCCGCGCAACCGGCGGACCCGCGTGCGGCGCACGGGCGGGGGTGGTCGGAATTGTGGGGTTTTCGCAGATCAGCGCATCGCACTCAGGACGCGTTCGACCTTCTCGCCCGGGTACGGCGTTGTCCGATCGACGCCGAACAGGTCCCAGTAGAAGTCGTTCATGGCCGCCGCAACGGGTGCGTACCGGCGGAGCACCGCGGTGACGGCCGGCGGAGCACCGGCAGGGACCACACCGGCCGCGCACGCGCGGATGTACTCGTTGCGCTGTACCGGTCCGCCCTCTCGTTGCGCCGCCACCCCGCAGACGTTGGTGACGAGCCAGTTGACCAGCCGCATCAGCGCGTAACCCATGTCATGGGTCCCGTTGCGGTCCAGGAATCCGATCTCCTGCGGGGACAGGTCGAATCGAGGGGAGGCCGCCAGCCCGAAGTCGGCGATGTACAGACGCCGGCCGTCGGTGAGGATGTTGCCGAAGTGGGCGTCGAAGTGCATCAGCCCATGGCCGTTCATGAACGCCACATCGGTCGGCAGGCACGACTCGACCATGGCGCATGCCGCTACCGCAGCGTCCTGGCCGGCGGTGAGCTGAGCGGCGAGCCAGTCATCGAGGGTGTGCGGGATGAATTCCTGAAACAGCACGATGCTGGCCGAGGCCCGCGCAAGGGCCTGCAGGCGTCGCCGTACCGCCGGCGACCCGTTCCAGTACCGCACGACGGCCTCGACGTCGGCGTGCTCCTCGGTCGGCGGCGGCGCTCCTGGCAGCACCCGCCAGTGGTACAGCAGCGGAAAGGCGGCACTGCGCCCAGACAGTACCCAGTTGGTCGTCATGACGTTGGCGGCAAGTTCACGCCAGGCACCGAAGCTCGGCGAGCCGACTCCGTACTGGCAGAACGGGGGCAGCCCGAACAGGTTCGCCGTGGACATCACGTTGTCCGCATGGCGCTCCACGTCGGTCAGCGGTACCCGTTTCGCGAAGACCGGCACGCCGGCGATGTCCAGCAGAGCCGAGGTGCCGCCTATCCCCGATCCCAGACCCTGCGCCTGCTCCAGCGACTCGGCGAGCTGCCGGTCGCTGCGCAACGCCAACGCGCTCGCCACATCGCTGTATCTGCCGACACGCTCACCTTGAGACATGTCCACCTGTGCACCTCGCAGCTCCGACAGCAGGCATCCTTCATGATCGACTCGCTTGGTCAGACCAGCTGACTCGTTCACGCCCCCACCAGCCAATCTCATTATCGATAATGATAGCGTTGTGCTGTGAGCACTTCGAAAGAGCGCTGGACCGAGCTGGCGCTGCACCCCGTGCGCATCCGGATCCTGGGCGCCGCCGCCGGCGGCCGCCGTACGCCGTCCGACCTGGCCCGTCTGCTGCCCGACGTTCCCCAGGCGACGCTGTACCGGCATATCGCCACTCTCGCCGGGGCCGGAATGCTGAACGTCGTGGAGGAGCGCAAGGTCGGAGGCGCGACGGAGCGGGTGTACGCGCTGCCGGAGGGCGGGGTGACGCCGGCCGCCGAGACGCTGGCCTCGGCCTCCCCCGAGGACCACGCGCGATATTTCACCGCGTTCGTCTCCAGCTTGCTGTCGGAGTTCTCGCGCTACCTCGCCAGGGGGAACATCGACCTGGCGGCCGACGGCGCCGGCTACCAGCAGACGGTGCTGCACCTGGACGACGAGGAGTTCATCCGCTTCGCCCAGGGCTTCGCCGAGCTGGTGCGCCCCCTGCTGGCGAACGAGCCGGGAGGCGACCGGGTGCCCCGCCTGCTGGCGACGATCCTTCTTCCTCTGGCGAAAGGCTGACCCATGGCGACTGTCATGATCACCAATGGTTCGATCACCATCGAGTTCGGCGCGTGGGAGCGGATCTTCACCGGGCGGGCCCGGCACACCGTCCCCTTGCCGGCCGTACGGCAGGCGGTCGTCACCGATCAGCCCCTGCACATCCCACGCGGCGCGAGAAAGGGACTGACGGTGTCGGGTCACACCAAGATCGGCGTTTGGGGCATCTACGGTGGCCCGCGCCAGCTGGTGTCGGCCAACCGCAACCTGCCCGGAGTGCACCTGCTGCTGGACCGCGCGAGCTCCGGCGGCGAGTTCGACGAGGTGGTCCTCTCCATCCCCGACGCCGGCCGGTTCGTCGAGGCCATCAGGGCCGAGGCCGCGTGACCGGCATTCCGACTCCGCCGGCGACGGGCAGCCCGAAGCGCTCGCCCGCCCGTTTCGCCACGAGACCGCCCAGCAGCCCCCTGCCCCTCCGAGACTGAGGACGAGTCCCGTCACGGCCTCGCGACCGGCGGTCATCATCGCACTGACTCCCTTTCTACCAAAAACCACGCATCACTCATCAAATAGGATGATGCATTGGATAGGTAGCAAATATTAAATACCGCCTTTTAATGGGACTATCGGCTCCGCCAAATCCCCACTGTTCACCATGAATGTGATGTGACATATTACGCGTGACACCCCTCCTTTCCGGAAGGAAATCCCCCTCACGTGCGTAAGCTCATCACCATGCTCGCGGCCGGGCTGGCGGGGACGGCTCTGGGCGCCTCCGCGCTGCCCGGTCCCGCCTCGGCGGTCCCGGCCCCCAAGCCTCCCGCCGCCAAATCCGGTGACGGCCGGCACTCGGCTGCGATCAGTCCGTTCGCCCTCGAAGAGCAGTCTCTTCGCACCAAAGCCATGAAGCAGGCGCTGACCGCCCCCCAGACGAACAAGCTCTCCTCGGGAAAGGTCAAGGTCGGCGACCGGTACGTCGAACTCGCCCTCGAACGCAAGGACAAGATTTTCACCGTGCTCGCCGAATTCGGCGACAAAATCGACAACGCGACCCTGCATAAAGGAAAGATCCGCTACGGCGGCGTACCCGGCCCGCTGCACAACCGGATCCCCAAACCCCAGCGGAGCTACGACAACCACACACTCTGGCAGCCGGACTTCAACCGGGCCTACTACCGGGACATCTATTTCAACGGCTCCCAGGGGGCCAACTCGCTCCGCAACTTCTACCGGCTCCAGTCCGCCGGCCGGTACGACTTCGACGGCTACGTCTCCGACTGGGTGAAGGTTCCCTACAACGAGTCCCGTTACGGCACCCCGCGCTGCGACAGCGGCCTGGACTGCGACCTCCCCCTGTTCGATTTCGTCAAGGACTCCGCCAACGCCTGGTACGACGCCGAGCGCGCCAAGGGCCGCAGCGTCGAGGACATCACGGCCGAGCTCAAGTCCTATGACGTCTGGGACCGCTACGACCACGACTTCGACGGCGACTTCGACGAGCCCGACGGCTACCTCGACCGGTTCCAGGTGATCCACGCCGGCGTCGACGAGACGTGGGGCGGCGGCGCGCAGGGCGAAGACGCGCTGTGGGCGGTCAACCACGACGCCTACTGGAACACGCGCGGAAGCTCCGGCCCCGCGGGCAACCTGCGTGGCGGTACTCAGATCGGCGACACCGGCATCTGGGTCGGCAGGTTCCTGACCGCCGGCGAGAACAGCGGCGTCGGCCTGATCGCCCACGAGTACGGCCACGATCTGGGCTTACCCGACCTGTACGACGGCGGCGGGAGCAACAGCGTCCAGTTCTGGTCGCTCATGTCCAGCGCCTCGTACTTGAGCAAGAAGAACGGGCAGAGCGGCGAGTACCCCGGAGACCTGGACGCCTGGAGCAAACTGCGGCTCGGCTGGCTGTCCTACGACAGAGCCGAGGCCGCCACGGCGTCCACTCACACCCTCGGCGTGAGCTCCTACAACACCACCGACCCACAGGCCGTCATCGTCGACCTGCCGCCGCGCCGGGTCGACACCGAGCTGGTCCAACCTGTCCAGGGCTCCTACCAGTGGTGGAGCGGCAAGGGGGACTACCTCAACGAGACACTCACGCGCCAGATCGACCTCACCGGCGTGACATCAGCGGCCCTGACCGCCAAGGTCTGGTACCAGATCGAGCAGGATTTCGACTACCTCTACGCCGAGGTCTCCGAGGACGGCGAGGTCTGGACGCCGATCGGCGGCACCGTCGGCGGGCAGCCGATCCCGAGCGTCAACGGCGTCCCCGGTATCACCGGCCTCAGCGGCTGGACGGACCTGGTCCTCCCGCTGGACGCCTACGCGGGCAGGAGGATCCAGTTCCGGTTCCGCTACTTCACCGATACCAACACCACCGAGAACGGCTTCATCGTCGACGCCGTCACCGGCGCCGTCACCGACGACGCGGAGAACGGCGACAACGGCTGGACCGCGGCGGGCTTCAGCCGCGTCGGCAAGATCGCGACCAAGGAGCACCCCCGCTCCTACATAGCCGAGAACCGCCGCTACACCGGCTATGGCGCCTACCTCGAAACCGGTCCCTACAACGCCGGCTTCTCCAACAACCCCGCCCGGCGCGAGATCTACGAGCACTACCCCTACCGGGAGGGTGTCCTTGTCTGGCTCTGGGACACCTACTACACCGACAACGCCACCCGTAACCACCCCGGCGAGGGCATGATCCTGCCGATCGACGCCCACCCGATCCCTCTGCTCTGGAAAGACAACAGCATGGTCAACGACCGGGTCCAAGGCTTCGACGCCCCCTTCGGCCTGTCCCCCACCGGCCGGTTGGCCCTGCACAGGGACAGCGCCAGGACGATCTTCCCCTCGCTCCCCGCCACCCCGGCCTTCAACGACCGCAGCGGCGTCTACTGGTACAGCACCAACCCCTTGCGGGGCGTCCGGCCGCCCGACACCAACACCGAGATCAAGGTGATCCGGGAAGCAGCCAGGGGCCTTCGCGCCACCATCACGGTGGGCCCCGCCTCCTGAACAGGTGCGGGCCCGCATTTCACCGGGCCCGCACCCTTCCCTTTCCCCTTTTCCTGGAGAGGGCTGCTGCCTTCCCTGAGAGGGCTGCTACCGCGCCGGGCCCGGCATGGTGGCACGGAACCTGGCCAGGTTCTCCTCAGAGCTCCATCGCTCGAAGCCCGCCTTCTCCAGCACGCGGACCGAGGGCGGATTCGACAGTTCCACGTCGGCGTACACCGTGTGGACGTCCGGGGCGGTGCAGGCGAACGCTGTCAGCGCCCGGGTGGCCTCAGGGGCGTAGCCGCGGCCCCGCCGGGAGGCGACGACGCCGTAACCGATCTCGACGGCGCCGTCGCCGGGCGGCCAGAACAGGCCGATCGAGCCGACCACCAGGCCGGTCGAGCGCTCGATGATCTGGCGGTGGCCGTACTCGCCCAGCCATCCGGGGTGCTCTCCGAACAGGCCCGCGATGACGCGGTCACCCTCGGAGGGAAAGTCCTCGGCCCAGTGCGCGAGCCGCGAGCCGTCGAGGACCGCGCCGACCTCGCCGGGGGTCCAGGTCCGCAGGATGAGACGGTCGGTGCTCAGGTCGGTATCGGTCGGTGAGATGAAGGAAGACACGTGACACTCCTGGTCGTTCGGACGACCGGGCCGCGCTCTAACCTCGCGCGGACCGGACAAGGGCATGCTGAACACAGCCGATGGCAGCCATATTCATCAACCTCCCTCACCAGGTAGTGATCACGCCTATCACGCGCCGCCGTGACGCTACCAAGCCCGGCCGGCTGAGACAACCCGTGCAGGCGACCGGCGGCGTCAGGCCACCGACCTTCTAGACCGCCTGCTTCTCGGTGGCCGCAGCGGGCCCCTCCTGGGAGGCCGGCGCGCCGGACGCGGGTGCGGGCCCGGCAGCGGAGCGACGGGTGAGTTCGGGGAGAAGGGTGAGGATCCCGAGCGCGGCCAGAGCGGCGCCGAGCCACAGCGGGGCTCGCAGCCCGAAGTTGTCGATGGCCACTCCTCCGGCGAAGGAGCCGATGATGACGCCGAGGGTGATGAAGGAGGAGTGGACGGTGTTGACCAGTGGCCGGGCGTTGCCGGTCCGCTGGACGCGGACGGCCATCGCCGGGTTCATGGTGACGCCGACCAGGCCGATGCCGAGCATGAACACCACGGCGGGGACGGCGAGGTGGGCCAGCAGCGCAAACCCGGTCAGGAAGACCAGGTTCAGCGCCAGCCCGCACAGCTGGACGCTGACGGTGTGCCTGTCGGCGAGCCGCCCGACGATGCTGTTGCCGATCACGGTGGCGGCGCCGTAGGCGATGAGCAGGAGCGGGACGGCTCCGGAGCCGAACCCGGCGACCTGGGTGAGGATCGGGTTGAGGTAGCTGAAGGCGGAGAAGGTCGCGCCGATGATGAAGGCGCTGGTTGCGAACACCAGCCACAGCTTGGGATTCGCGAAGACACGCATCTCCTGCCGGAAGTCGCCGCCGTCGCCCTCCGCACGCTCCAGCCGGCGCATGCCGGCCGCCGTGGCGAGCGCGGCGAGGACGGCCAGGGCGCTGACGGCCCAGAAGGCGGCGCGCCAGCCCAGACGTTCTCCGATCAGCGTGGACAGCGGCAGCCCCAGCAGGGTGCCCACCATCAGCCCGTTCATGACCACCGCGATGGATCGGCCGCGCACCTGCGGAGGCGTCAGCTGGACCGCCAGTGAGATGGCGACTCCGAAGAACGCCTGGGAGGCGACACCGGTGATGATGCGCGCCGCCATCATCACCGGGTAGGAGGGAGCGGTCGCGGCCAGCAGGTTACCCACTATGAAGATCGCGAACAGGAGCATGAGCGCCGGCTTGGGGCGCAGTTTCAGCACCGCGAGGGTCAGGAACGGCCCTCCGGCGGCCATGGCGACCGCGAAGGCCGTGATGAGATAGCCGATCTGCGGGATGGTGGCGTTCAGTCCGTCGGCCATCTGCGGCATCAGGCCGGCGACGGCGAACTCGCTGGTCACCATGGCGAAGATGCCGAAGGCCAGCAGATATACAGCACGGGGCATGAGGGGCGCTCCTGTGTCGGCGAGTTTTACATCGATCGATGCAAAATTGGGGCATGCGAACACGCCGCGGCGGCCCGCGGTGGGTCAGCGAATATGGCGGGTCAGGGCGTCAGGGCGTCAGGGCGTCCACCGCCGTTGCCGCGATGCCCTCCAGGGCAGCGCGATCGGCTCCGCCCTGGGCGGCCACCCGGATCCCCGCGATCACCGCGTTGAGGAACCGGGCGAGCGAGTCCGGGTCTCTCGGAGAGGTGATGTCGCCGTCGCGCCGCCCGGCCGCGATGACGGCCTTGAGGGACTCCAGGCGCCGGGCCATGTCCCGGTCCAGCAGCCGGGCGATCTCCGGGTCGCGTCCGGCGAGTTCCACCGTGGTGTTGACGGTCAGGCAGCCGCGGCCACGGCCGTCCCGCCGGCTCGCGGACTCAACCTCGACGATTCCGGCGAACAGCGCGCGGATCCGCTCGACGGCCGACCGCTCCCGGTCCTCCAGGATCTCCAGTTGAGTGGCGGTCGTGCTGTCGATATAGCGGGTGAGCACACGGGCGAACAGTCCGTGCTTGCTTTCGAAGGCGTTGTAGACGCTGCTGCGGTCCAGGCCGACGACCTCGCACAGGTCCCTGGTCGAGGTGGCCTCATAGCCGTTCTCCCAGAAGGCCTGCATCGCGGCGTCCAGGACCCGGTCCTCATCGAATGTCCGCGGTCGAGCCATGCGGACACGCTACACGTTTTACATCGACCGGTGCAATTACGGGACCGCGGGCGACGGACCGGCCGTTCTCCGCGGCTGATCCCGCGAAGCGCCGGGAAACTTGGCGTAGACGCCGCCGACGCCGCCTCCTGACGCGGCTCGGCACGCGAGGCGCCACCGCTGACGCTCTGGCTCCCGGACGAACAGCGCGGCGGAAATGATGCGGACGGACGAAGCCCGCCGCTCCCACCGTCAGCAGGATGAACGGATGGCTGACCTCCACCACCTGCAGAGCCTGCTCGACAGCGAGGCGAAGTCCCTCCACGTCCCCGGTGCCGCCGTCGGCGTGTTTTTCGACGGCGCGGACCACGTCCTCACCACCGGCGTCACCAGCGTCGATGCGCCGGCCCCCGTAACCGGCGACACGCTGTTCCAGATCGGGTCGACCACCAAGACGGTCACCGCGACAGCGGTCATGCATCTCGTCGAGCGCGGCCGGCTCGACCTGGACGGGCGCGTGCGACAGTATCTGCCCGGCTTCCGGCTCGCCGACGTACGGGCCGCCGACGAGCTGACCATCCGGCACCTGCTCACCCACACCGGCGGGTTCCTCGGCGACATCGACGACGGCGAGAGCTGGGACACCTCGGCGCTGGCCGACTCGATCGGCGCCTACGACCGGCTGCCCCAGCTCTTCCCGCCCGGCGCGCTCGCCTCCTACAACAACGCCGGGTTCCGGCTGCTCGGCCGGATCGTCGAGGTCGTGTGCGGCGAGCCGTACGAGAACGCGGTCAGGCGCATCGTGCTCGACCCCCTGGGCATGAGCTCCAGCTTCTTCTTCCCGTGGGAGGTCGCGACGCGCTCGCACGCCGTCGGGCACGCCGTACGAGAGGACGGCCCGCAGGTCGCGCACACGTGGGGACTGTTCCGCGAAGGCATGCCCGAGGGCGGGCTGGTGTCGTCGGTGCGCGACCAGCTCCGCTACGCCGCCTTCCACCTGGGCGCGAGCGGCGAGGAGCCGGTCACGGCCGCCACCAGGGAGCTGATGCGGGCGGAGCACGTCCGGGTCGGGGTGCCGTGGACCGGCATCGGGCTGCCGTGGCTGCTGGGAGAGCAGGCGGGCGTGCGGCTGGTCACGCATGGCGGCAACATCGGCAACCTGCAGCTGTCCACGTTCGTGCTGGTGCCCGAGCGCGGCTTCGCCGTCACCACCCTCACCAACTCCGCGCCCGGCAAGGCGCTGGGCGAGCTGGTGACCGACTGGTGCCTGGAGCACCTGCTCGACGCCAGACCGCAGACCGTACGGCTGGCACTGCGCGAACCCGCGCCGGAGTACGCGGGCAGCTACGACGCGGGGCAGTGGACCTTCGAGATCGACGAGGAGCTGACAGCGCGATTCGTGCTGCGACCCGAGCTGGTGGCCGCGGGCGTGGAGGGCATGCCCGACATGCCGCTCGCGCTGGTCGAGGGCTGTGACGACGTGACGATCGCCACCGACCCGCAGCGGGCCGTCGGCCGCTTCCTGCGAGACGGCGCGGGTGAGGTCGCGTTCCTGCACCTGGGCGGCAGGGCGGCCAGGCGGATCCGCTGACTCCTCGGGGTGTGATCCGCAGAGGTTCGAGGACGGCCTCCATGGAGCGGCGGGCGGCGGCTGTGCCTCAGTCCCCCTGCCGCGAGCCACCCGTGTGGCGGCCGAAGGACCGCCGGTAGGTGGCGGGTGTGGCGTGCACCATGGAGTGGAAGTGCCTGCGGAGGTTGGTGGCCGAGGAAAGACCGACTCTGATCGCGATCGTCTCCACCGGGAGATCCGACTCCTCCAGGAGGGCCTGAGCCGCCGTGACGCGTTGGCGGAGCAGCCACCTGCCGGGGCTGACCCCGAGCTGCTCGGCGAATCTGCGGGCGAGTGTCCGCGGGGAGACCCTGGCCCGCGCGGCGAGGTCGTCAACGGTGAGGGGCTCGTGCAGCCGTTCGGCGGCCCAGTCGAGAACAGAGGCCAGGGAGTCGGGCAGGCGGCCGGCGGGGGCCTGCATGGCGTACTGGAGCTGCCCGCCCTCGCGGTGCGGGGGCATGATCATGTGGCGGGCGACCTGCGCGGCGTAGGCGGCGCCGTGGTCGGCGCGGACCAGGTGCAGGCACAGGTCGATGCCCGCGGCGGTGCCGGCGCTGGTGGCGACGTCGCCCAGGTCGACGTACAGCGTGTCGGGCTCGACCTGGACGTCGGGGAACCGTGCCGCCAGCTCGGCTGCCATCCGCCAATGCGTGGTCGCCCGGCGGTTGTCCAGCAACCCCGCCTGGGCCAGCAGGAAGGCTCCCGAGCAGATCGCGACGATGCGGGCGCCTCGCCGGTGGGCCTGCCGTACCGCGTCGATCACGGCGGGCGGGGCGGGCTGTTCGAGGCGCTGCCAGCCGGGGATCACCACCGTGTCCGCGGCCGCGAGCGCTGACAGCCCCTGGTGCACCACCATGTGGTAGCCCGCCAGCGTCGGCACCGCGCCCCGGTGTTCCGCGCATACCTCGAACTCGTAACGGGCGGGCAGACCGGGGCGGCGCGTACCGAAGACCTCGGCGGCGCACGCGAGCTCGAACGTGGACTGCGGCGGTAGGACCAGTGCGACCACCCGGTGAACACTCATGGCAGAAAAATACCTATGGGTGTCAATCCGGACGCTGGGCCGGAGTGGACACCTGCCACGACGATGAGGTCATGACGCACGATATTCAGATCCTGAACGTCGACGAGGTCGAACCCGTCGAGGTCGCCGCCGGGATCCTCCGGCGGCGGTTGCCGGCCACCGAGTGGGCTCGCGGCTGGATGTACGACTTCGCTCCCGGAGCCGAGTGGCCCGAGGTGGACGTGCACGACGGCGAGGAACGCTATTTCGTGGTGTCGGGCGAGTTCATCGACCGGGGGCACCGGCTCGGGCCGGGCAGCTACGTGGTGTTCGCGCCGGGCAGCACACACCGCCCGCGGACGGAGACGGGGGCACGCATGCTGGGCATCAGCATCCTCCCCCGGTAGCCGGTCCGCCACGGGAGACCGCACCGGTTGGGGATGGAGCGCAATGTCGTTGAAACCTTGCCCGCCGAGCGGCTCCCGGGCACCTGGCGGGAGGTAGGGCTCGGCACCTCGCCGGCCGGCTGCCTCCCGCCACCCATGGGGCGGCACCTGCGGTGACCTGCCGGTCTCCGCTGGATACGCCGACGGCTCCGGAGAGCGGGGTGAGGGGTGGACCTCCGCCATGACGGCAACATTACAAGTAAGTTTCAGAAAACTTGCTGAAAAGTCTTGCCGACCTTTCATGGATCGAGCATCGTTCTGCTCACGGACGGCCGTCCCCTCCCCAGCGCATCTTCGCTCTCGGAAGAAGGTCCACCCCCCATGGAACGAACGAGACCCCCTTTGGGGCGCAGGATCCGTAACGTCCTCTTCGCCGCCGCGGTCGCCGCGTGCGGTGTCACCCCGATGGCCGTCACGGTCGCCGCGCCTCCCGCGAACGCCGCCGTCACACTGAACGACAGCGAGGTGACGGCCAGCCTGTGGGAGTGGAACTGGACGTCCGTCTCGGCCGCCTGTACCGATCATCTCGGCCCCGCCGGGTTCGGCGCGGTCCAGGTCGCGCCGCCGCAGGAGTCGGTGAGCCTCCCCAACAGCGTTGACGGGGTGCACCCGTGGTACGAGGTGTACCAGCCGGTCTCCTACAAGCTCGAAAGCCGGTTCGGCAACCGCAGGCAGTTCGCCGACATGGTCACCGCGTGCCACAACGCGGGTGTCCGCGTGTACGTGGACGCGGTCGTGAACCACATGGCGGGCACGAACAACGCCGGCGGCGTAACCGGCTACGCCGGGACGTCCTTCACCGGCTACGGCTACCCGGCCGTCCCGTACGGGAACGGCGACTTCCACCACCCGGGTGACAACTGCCCGACTGGCGGCGGCATCAACGACTGGAACAACGAGTCCCAGGTGACCAGCTGCGAGCTGCTGTCGCTGTCGGACCTGTACACCGAGAAGGAGGACGTCCGCACCAAGATCGCCGGGTACCTGAACGACCTGATCGGGCTCGGCGTGGACGGCTTCCGCGTCGACGCGGTCAAGCACATGAAGAAGCCCGACTTCGCGGCGATCCTCGGCAAGCTGAACAACACCGTCGCGGAGAACAAGCGCCCGTACATCGCCCAGGAGATCTTCGACGGGGCCGGCAACGACGCCCTGAAGGCGCGGGCGTTCATCGGCAACGGCGACGTCCTGGACTTCGCCTACGCCAAGGGCGTCAAGGCCCAGTTCCAGGGTTCGATCTCCAACCTCGGGAGCATCGGGAGCTGGAACCTGGACGCGCCCGGCGCCAACGTCTTCGCCATGGTCACCAACCACGACCTGGAGCGCGACGGAGTCGTGCTGTCCTACAAGAACGGCAACGACTACAAGCTCGCCAACTACTTCGTGCTGGCCTACCCGCACGGCAAGCCGTCGGTCTACGACAGCTTCGCCTGGTCCAACCGCAACCAGTCCCCGCCGTCCGACGGCAGCGGGTTCGTCACCGACACCGCCTGCGGGAGCAGCTGGAACTGCCTGACCCAGTCCACCGGGATCAAGGGCATGGTCGGCTGGGCCAACGCCGCCAGGTCCGTCAAGACCGTCTCGGACTTCACGGCCGTCAACAGCAATGTGATCGGCTTCCACCGCGGCGACCGCGCCTGGATCGGCATCAACGACTCCGGCAGCGACAGCACCGCCGAGTTCACGACCGGCCTGGCCGACGGTGACTACTGCGACGTCGTCTCCGGCGCCGCCACCACCACCGGCTGCACCGGCACCAAGGTCACCGTGTCCGGCGGCAAGGCCACCGTCAAGATCCCCGCCAACGACGCGGTCGCCATCCACGTCAACGCCAAGGCGGACATCACCAAGATCGCGACGACCTTCAACGTCACCGCCGACCTCGAAACCGGGCAGACCCTGCACGTCGTCGGCAACGTCGCAGCCCTCGGCGGCGGCAGCACCGCGAACTCGCTCGCGCTGACCGCGAACGGCGACGGCACCTACCAGGTCGCTTCCGAACTGCCCGCCTCCACCGCGGTCTCCTACAAGTATCTGATCAAGAACGGTGCGACCGTGGTGGAGCAGGAGGCCGCCAACCGGTCCTTCACCACCCCGGCCGGCGGTACCGCCACCCGGACCGACACCTACCTGCCGCCGCCCGTCACCGACAAGATCGCCACCACGTTCACCGTCACCGCCACCGCTGCCGCCGACCAGAGCCTCTACGTCGTCGGCAGCCTCCCCGCCCTGGGTTCGTGGGCCCCGGCCGGCGCGGTCAAGCTGACCGCGCGGGGCGGCGGCCTGTACTCCGGGGTCATCGAACTGCCCAAGTCCACCGCGGTGGAGTACAAGTTCATCAAGAAGACCACCGCGGGCGCCGTGACCTGGGAGTCCGGCTCCAACCGGGCCTTCAGCACTCCCGCGGGCGGAGCCCACGCCGTCACCGAGACCTTCCGCGGCGACACCGCCTCGCAGAGCGCCGTCTCCTTCAACGCCAACGTCACCACCCACTACGGCCAGAACGTGTACGTCGTCGGCGACGTCCCCGCCCTCGGCGGCTGGAACCCCAGCCAGGCGATCGCCCTGTCCTCGGCCGACTACCCGATCTGGCGCGTAGCGGTCAACCTGCCCCCGAACACCGCCGTCGAGTACAAGTACATCAAGAAGAACCCCGACGGCTCCGTCACCTGGGAATCCGGCGGCAACCGCACCCTCACCACTCCGTCCGCCGGCACCCACACCAGCAACGACACCTGGAAGTAACCGTCCAGCCCCAGAGGGGTGGCCGGATCCGGGCGGGTCCGGCCATCCTCGCTCTCTCGCGGACGGCAGGGC
>NZ_NGFP01000101.1 GCF_002149035.1 Streptosporangium minutum | reverse complement strand
GTCGAAGGCGTCCGGGGCGCAGAAGTTGTTGACCTGGCGGCTGGCCTGGCCGGCGCCGCGCACCTCGACCGGGACCTCGCGCGCCGGACCGTACCGGACCGGGAAACTCCTGCTCGCCCCGGCGGCAACTGGTCGTCCTACCCGCCGCACAAGCACGACACCGCCTCCGAGCACGAGGCCGTACTGGAGGAGATCTACTACTTCGAGGGCGGCCCCGGCTACCAGCGGGTCTACGGCACCCACGACACGCTGGCCGAGGTGTCGGGCGGAGACGTGGTGCTGGTCCCGCACGGCTACCACGGCCCGTCGATGGCGGCCCCCGGCTACGACCTGTACTACCTCAACGTGCTGGCCGGGCCCGCCCCCCAGCGGTCCATGGCCTTCTGCGACGACCCCCGGCACGGCTGGATCCGCTCCTCCTGGGCGGAGCAGGCGGTCGACCCCCGGCTCCCCATGACGAAGGCGTGGCGTTGACCTCCTCCCGGGACTGAAACCCGGGTTCTCCGCGCCGTCCGGGTTCCCCGCGCCGGAGGCATCCGATCGGCGCTCGGCGTGCCCGACGAGGTGGCCCGGGCCCGCCGACGTGCCGGAGGCGCGGCGGGCCTGTTTCCTCGGCGGGCGGGCCCGGCGCCCCTACCTCTGCGCGGTGAGCTCCGGATCCGGCTGGAAGCCCCTGGCCAGCGGCACGATCAGGGCCACCACGACGGCGGCGGGCACGAACGCCATCCGCGCGTCCACTGTGTCGTTAATGGTGCCGACCACGGCCGCGCCGACGAGGAAGCCGACGTAGTTGAACATGTTGACGCGCGCGATCGCCGTCTCTGCCCCGGCGCCGAGACGGCCGGCCGCCGAGAACGACTGCGGCGCGATGATCGACAGGCCGAGGCCGATCAGGCCGAACGACAGGACGGCCACCAGGACGCCGGGGGCGACGACGACGCCGAGCGTGCCCACGACCGCGATCACCGCGCCCACGCGGACGACCGGGGCCGGGCCGTACCTGCGCACCGCGAAGTCCCCCGGGACCCGCGCGAGGAGCATGGCCGCCTGGTAGACGAGGTAGGCGAAGGGCACCAGCCAGCCGCTGGCCGACAGCGCGCTCTCCATGTAGACGGTGCCGTAGTTGGAGACCGCCGCGTCGCCGACGTAGAGGAACGCCATCGCCAGGCAGAGCGGGATGATCGGCCGCCACGGCACCCTGGCCGCCGGCTGCGCGTTCCGCGCCGTCGCCCGCTCCCCGTCCCGGTCGTAGAGCAGGGGAAGCATGATCACTGAGATCGCGGCACCGATGGCCACCGGGATGGAGAACGACCAGCCCAGGTCCGTACCGAGCGCGGTGAAGGCGGAGTTGAATCCGGCGCCCAGCATCGAGCCGACGCTCCACACGGCGTGGAAACCGGTCAGCACGCTCATGCCGTAGCGGCGCTCGACCGCGACGGCCTGCATGTTCATCGCCGCGTCCACCGCCCCGACGAACAGCCCGAACACGGCGCTGAGCGCGTACAGCCCGGCGAGCCCGCTGTTCCATCCGGACAGGGCCACGACGGCGCAGACGCCGAGCTGGGAGATCCGCAGGACCGGGCCGCTGCCGTACCGCGCGGCCAGGGGGGCGGCCACGACGCTCCCGACGCCGGCGATCACCGGCACGAGCAGCAGGACGAGGGTGAGGTCGCCGTCGCTCAGCCCGAACCTGTGCTGCAGGTCGATCACATGGGTGAGCAGGGTGGCGAAACAGAGACCCTGGACGAAGAAGGCGGCCCAGGTCGCCACTCGTGCTTGTCTGTCGCGTGGGGTCGGCACTACGACCTCCGGAGAACATGAGGGGGGTTCAAGTTCTCGTCAGGGTAGGGGCGCCGTCTCCGCCGGTCAATGGCCGGTCACCCGGGCCCGCGCGTCAGGGTGCCCGGGTGAGGACGGGAGCCGACCGGAGGCTCCGCGGCCAGGTGACCCGGGCGCTGGGCAGAGCGGTGGAGTCCGGCGAGTTCCGCGCGGGCATCGACCCCGAGGCCCACGCCGACCGGCTGATCGCCATGATGGACGGCCCGCGGAACCAGTGGCCCCCGGCCCCGACCGGGTCGACACGGCGGCCGTCTTCCGCGGCTGCGTCGACGACCTCGTCGCGCCGCTACGGCCCCGGGAGCGATTATCGTCGAAGGGTGGACAGTTTCCCGCCCCCGTCGACCCGCAACTCCGCGCGCCCCCCGCGCCCCGGCGAACTGCGTGCCGGAGACGCCGACCGGGACCGGGTGGCCGCCGTGCTGAGCGACGCGCTCGCCGACGGCCGTCTGGACCACGGCGAGCACGAGGAACGGCTCCAGGCGCTCTACCGGGCCCGCACGCTGGGCGAGCTCACCGCGCTGACCGCCGACCTGCTCCCGCCGGAGGCCCAGCCGCTGCGGACCGACGACGGCCCGGTGATGGCCTTCTTCGGCTCGCAGGAGCGCTCGGGCCGCTGGGTGGTGCCCACCCGCTTCTCCGCCACCGCGATCTGCGCCAACGTCACGCTCGACCTGCGCGAAGCACTGCTCCAGTCCGGCCACGTGACCCTTCAGGTCACGGTGATGGCCGCGACCCTCACGCTGATCGTCCCGGAGGGCGTCCGGATCGAGATGCCCGCCTCCGCCATCATGGGAGGCAAGAAGAACCAGGTCCCGCCCTCGCCCGACGGCCCGGTCATCGAGATCACCGGGCTCGTCACCCTGGGCAGCATCGTCGCCAAGTCGCCCAAACGTCCCCGCCGGCCGTGGTTCCGCCGCTGAACCGCGGCACCACGGGCGGCGCCGGGCGGCTCAGCTCGCGTTGTCGAAGTTGATCGCGCTGTAGGCGCGCAGCTTCCAGAGCTGGTGCTCGCTCTCGATCTTGCGGATCGTGCCGGAACGGCCCCGCATGACCAGGGAGCTGGTGACGGCGTGGCCGCCGCGGTAGCGGACGCCCTGCATCAGCTCGCCGTCGGTGATCCCGCTGGCCGCGAAGAACACGTCGTCGGAGCGGACCAGGTCGTCGGTGCTCAGCGTGGCGTCCAGGTCGAGGCCGGCGTCCAGTGCCCGGCGGCGCTCGGCGTCGTCCTGCGGCCAGAGCCTGCCCTGGATGACGCCGCCCAGGCACTTGAGCGCGCAGGCGGCGATGATGCCCTCGGGCGTGCCGCCGATGCCGAGCATCAGATCGACGCCGGTGCCCGCGCGGGCGGCCATGATCGCTCCGGCCACGTCGCCGTCGGTGATGAGCTTGATCCGCGCGCCGGCCTCGCGGATCTCCCTGATGATCTTCTCGTGCCGGGGCCGGTCGAGGATGACCACGGTCACGTCCGAGGGCTCGCCCCCCTTGGCGCGCGCCACCGCGGAGATGTTGTCGGCCACCGGAGCGTTGATGTCCACCGAACCGGCGGCCTCGGGGCCGGTGACCAGCTTGTCCATGTAGAAGACGGCCGACGGGTCGTACATCGAGCCGCGCTCGCTGACCGCGATGACCGAGATCCCGTTGGGCATGCCCAGCGCGGTGAGCCGGGTGCCGTCGATCGGGTCCACGGCCACGTCGCACTCGGCGCCGCTGCCGTCCCCGACATGCTCGCCGTTGTAGAGCATCGGCGCGTTGTCCTTCTCGCCCTCGCCGATCACCACCACACCGTTCATCGAGACCGTGTTGATCAGCTGGCGCATCGCGTTCACCGCGGCGCCGTCGGCGCCGTTCTTGTCGCCGCGCCCGACCCAGCGGGCCGCGGCCATCGCCGCCGCCTCGGTGACCCTGACCAGTTCGAGGGCGAGGTTGCGATCAGGTGCGTGTGCGCCCGTGGCGAGCGCGGCAGGTACGGACGTCTGATCGGACATGACGAGGAGCCCCTCTCGTGGATTACTGCAACGATCGTAGTTGCACCCTTCTTGCCGGATGGCGCGGGATAATGTGTGCACACCATGAGTAGCGACACGGAACGGCTGGTGACAGGCGTGACTGCACGGACCTCCGAGCGGGGTGCCGCCACGCGCGTCGCACTTCTCACAGCGGCCAGGGAGATCTTCGTCACAAGCGGCTTCGCGGAGGCCGGTGTCACCGAGGTGGTCTCCCGCGCCGGGGCGAGCGTCGGCAGTCTCTACCATCACTTCTCCGGCAAGGCCGACCTCTACCTGACGCTCTTCGAGGACTTCCAGACCCGGCAGACCCAGCGGACCAAGCAGGCGGTCCAGGAGGCCCGCGCCGGGGGCGAGACCGACCCGATGCGGCTGTTCATCGCCGGCGCACGCGCCTACCTGGAGGGCTGCCTGGCCGAGCGCGAGCTCGCCGCGCTCTTCCTGCGCGGTGACGGGCCGCCCGGGTTCGAGGTCATCATGCGCGACCGGCTCCGCCAGTGGGCCAAGCGCAACGCCGCCCTGTTCGAGGGCGACGAGGGCGCGCTGGTCGTGGTCCTCACCGGCGCGCTCGCCGCCGCCGTCTCCGAGGTCGCCCTGTCCGAGGACGAAGACGCCTCCCGCACCCTCGCCGAGGGCGTGCTGGGCATCATCGGCCAGATCAGACGCCCCTGAGGCCGGACCGCGCCCCCGAGCGACTAGTCTCGACAGTCGTGGAACGGTTCACTCAGGGTTTCTACGGCTACGCGGTCGCGATGCTGGTCTGCCTCGCCGGCGTCGGCGTCTTCCTGCTGGTCACGCCGCAGAGCAGGACCGAGCACCTCCCCAAGGTCGACTTCTCGATCGACGTGGCCAACATGCGCCGCGACGCGCCCTACGAGGTGTGGTCGCCGGAGCCGGCGCCCGCCGGATGGGTCCCGACGAGCTCACGGATGACCAAGGAGAAGGGCGCGGTGACCTGGAGGCTCGGCTTCGCCACCGCCAAGCGCCCCGAAGCCGCCACGCGCTCCCACGCGATGCTCGTCCAGAGCGACGAGAAGCCGGCGGCCGAGTTCGCCAACCGGATGGCCAACACCAGCGAGGTCACCGGCAGCATCCAGATCAACGGCGTGACCTGGGAGCAGCGCCTCCGCAAGGACAAGGACCAGCGCTCCCTCGTCCGGCTCCTGCCCGACGCCACGGTCGTCGTCACCGGCACCGCCCCGTGGGAGGAGCTGTCCGTCCTGGCCGGATCCCTCAAGCAGCAGGTGAAAGCCGCCTCCTGACCGGGAGACGGCCGCCTCCGGACGCTCCCGTGGCCGTCACGCTGAAGTCGCCTCCCGGCACGGGCGCTGGCCGATCAGCGGGAGTCGCCTCCCGGCACGGGCGCTGGCCGATCGGCGGGAGAGAGCCGCCCGTCGGCCGCGGTCCGGCCGGTCAGAAAGGCGCGTCTCCGGCGGGGTCGGGCTGCCGGCGCTGCGCCATGGCGGCGGCGAGCTTCACCCGGGCGCCCTGAAGCCACTCCTCGCACAGCGACGCCAGCTTCTCGCCGCGCTCCCACAGCTCGATCGACTGCTCCAGCGTGAGACCGCCCGCCTCCAGACGGCGGACCACCTCGGTCAGCTCCTCGCGTGCCTGCTCATACGACGGTGTCTTCTCATCGGCCACATCCACCACCCTAGAGGGCGCCGCCGGGGAACGCTCCGGACCGCGGGCCTGGGAAACTACATGGTTGACTTCTTCCCCACGGCTGAAGCCGGGGGATTCCAGCCCTCGCGGGTTGGATCTTCCTGCTTCACGGGCGATTGCCGTTCCGGTCAAGGCGAGGGACGGGGAACCGTCCAACGGTCTTACATAGCCTCCACAGGCTTCACATCTCGCCAGCCCGGCGATAGGTCCAGTGGTTTGGTTATCACCGCTGGACGAGTTGAACCTACCAAACCCCGCGGCACCGTGCCGCGTTTCCTCCCCACGCCTAAAAGCGGGGGTCTCCACGCTGAAAGGATTCAGATGAGTGTCCGCGCCGCGAGCCACGACGACATCCCCGAGCTGCTCCGCCTGCGTGAGATCCTGGCCGACCGGATGGCCCAGGACGGCAGCTACCCGGTCGACGGCGACTGGCGGCAGGCCTACGCCGACAGCCTCGTGGAGCGGCTGGGCAGCGACGACACGGCCGTCTACGTGGTGGACGCCCTCAGCGGGGGGCTGGCCGCCTGCGGGATGGGCCTCATCTTCGAGCGCTTCCCCGGCCCCAGCCTCCCCGACGGCCGCTACGGCTACATCCAGGGCATGACCACCGACCCCGGCCACCGGCGCCGGGGACACAGCCGGGCGATCATGTCCAGGCTCATGGAGTGGTATCGCGGCAGCAGGATCCACCGCGTGGACCTGCACGCCACGTCGGACGGCGAGCCGCTCTACCGCGAGTTCGGCTTCGTCGACGACGGCCACCACTACCCCTCGCTCACCTGGCGGAATCCCTCCTGACCGTCACCCGGTCGTCGGGGAAGCGGACCGTCAGCTCGTCGCCGGGGGCGACGTCGGCCGCCCGCCGTACGACGTCGCCCGTGGGGCGCTGCACGATCGCGTAGCCGCGCTCCAGGGTGGCGGCGGGGGACAGGGACACCAGGCGGGCCCGCAGGTGCTCCAGGGAGTCCTGGGCGCGGTCCAGGGAGCCGGTCAGCGAGCGCCTCGCCCGGTCCCTGAGCTGCTCGGCCTGCTCGGCCCTGCGCTCGATCTCACGGACCGGGTCGGCCAGCGAGGGGCGGGAACGGACCGCGGTCAGCCACGCCGTCTCACGCTCCAGCCACCCGCCCGCCACCCGCCGGCCCCGATCACGGAGCTGGCGGATGAGCGTGAGCTGCTCGCCGACGTCCGGCACGACCTTCTTGGCGGCGTCCGTGGGGGTGGAGGCCCGTACGTCGGCGACCAGGTCGAGCAGCGGGTTGTCCTGCTCGTGACCGATCGCGCTGACCACCGGGGTCCGGCACGCGGCCACCGCCCGGACCAGCGCCTCGTCGGAGAAGGGCAGCAGGTCCTCCATCGACCCGCCGCCCCGCGCGATCACGATGACGTCGACCTCGCCGTCCGCGTCGAACTTCCGCAGAGCCTCGCCGACCTCGGTGACCGCGTACGGCCCCTGCACGGCCACCGGCTCGACCTTGAAGCGCACCGCGGGCCAGCGCCGCCGCGAGTTCTCCAGCACGTCGCGCTCGGCGGCCGAGTCACGGCCGCAGATCAACCCGATCGTGCCGGGCAGGAACGGCAGCCGCCGCTTGCGGTCGACTCCGAAGAGCCCCTCGGCGGCGAGCACCTGGCGCAGCCGTTCCAGCCGGGCCAGCAGCTCGCCGACGCCGACCGGCCGCATCTCCAGCGCGGTGAACGCGAACGAGCCCTTGTTGACCCAGAAGTCCGGCTTCAGATGCATGACGACCCGGGCGCCGTCCACCGGCCGGGGGACGGTCGCCTCGTAGACGCCACGGGGGCAGGTGACCCGGGCGGACACGTTGGCCACGGGATCACGCAACGTCAGGAACACCGTGCCGCCGCGAGCGGTCAGCTCGGTGATCTGCCCCTCCACCCAGACGGTGCCGAGCTTGCCGATCCAGCCGCCGACCATCTGCAGCACCGTGCGGACAGGGAGCGGCTGTTCCGGAGTGGTCTTCGAGCTCATGGTCGGGAGCCTACGCGCCGGCTGCCGCTATTCCGCCGCTTCCAGCTTGGCCAGCCGGTTCTCGTACATCCGCACGACCTCCGCGCGGACGGTGGTGGCCCGCTCGTAGGCGAGGAACTCCCGGATCTGCCCGGCCGTCTTGCCGCGCATCCGGGCGCGCAGGGACGCGACCGTCAGCTGGCCGTAGCCGGGCATCGGCTCGGCGGGTACGGTGACCGCCCCGACCGGCTCGGCCACCGGAGCGGCGACCTTGGTCTCGGTGACCTCGACCAGTGCGGCGTCGGACGCCTCGGGCTTGGCGGTCTTGACCTCGGTGACCTCGACTTTCACGGCCGCGGGCGCGGGGATCCCGGCCTGGGTGGCCTTGGCGGTCTTTGCGACCTTGGCCGGCTCGCTTTCGGCCGGCTTGGTCTCGGCCACGGCGGGCTTGGCCTCCGGCTTGGCGGTCTCGGCGGCCCTGGTCTCGGTCGCCTTGGCTACGGCGGTCTCGGCGAGCTTGGTCTCGGTGACCTCGGTCTCGGTCGTCTCGGCTACGGCGGGCTTGGCGGTCTCGGCGGCCCTGGTCTCGGTGACCTTGGCCTCGGTCGTCTCGGCTACGACGGGCTTGGTCTCGGAGGGCTTGGCCTCGGTCGGTTCGGTCTCCGGCTTGGCGGTCTCGGCGGTCTTGGCCCCGGTCGCCTTGGCGGGCTCGTTCCCGGCCGGCTTCGCCTCGGCTACGGCCGGCTTGGCCTCGGCTACGGCGGGCTTGGCCTCGGGTGCGGCGGGCGCGGGTCCGGTGGCGGTCTTCGGCTTGGCGGGGGCGAAGATGACCGGCTCGGGGCGGGGCCTGGCGCCGTTGGCCTCGGACCTGTCCTCCTTGGGGGAGGCGCTCTCCGGGCGCGGGGCGAAGATGACCGGCTCGCGCCGGACCGGCTTCTCGGCGACCTTCTCCTCCGCCTTCTCGCCCTTGGCGAGCTCGTCGGCGGTCTTCGGGCGGGTCTCGTCGGTGTCCTCGTCCTGCCCGGCGATGCGCTTGATCGTGGTCCGCATGCGGTCGCCGATCAGGAGGGCCTGGCCGACCCCGCTCAGCGCGGACTGCAGCACGTAGAGCGGCAGCTCCTTCGCCTTCTCTTTGAACCCCTCGCGGCTGGAAAGCGCCTCGCGGACATTTCTGGTGACATTGCGGACGATGTCGGGGACTGCCATGTCGTCTCCCTGGGAGGTCTGTTTTAGGCGTCTAGTCTCGCAAGACTGTGCCGTATGAGGTCATAGGACGCGTGGGCGGCCCAGCGGACACTCCACGTAGCATAAGAACATGACTTCAAAGACCCCCGCGACCCGACGCGTACTTGTGGCTAGGCCCCGTGGCTACTGCGCGGGGGTCGATCGAGCGGTCCAAGCCGTGGAGAAGGCGCTGGAGCAGTACGGCGCGCCGATCTACGTCCGTAAGCAGATCGTCCACAACACCCATGTGGTCAGGACCCTTGAGGCGCGTGGAGCGATCTTCGTCGAGGAGACCGAGGAGGTCCCCGAAGGCGCCATCGTGGTCTTCTCCGCCCACGGAGTCTCCCCGGCCGTCCACCGGGAGGCCGCCCAGCGCAGCCTCAGGACGATCGACGCCACCTGCCCGCTGGTGACCAAGGTGCACAACGAGGCCAAGCGCTTCGCCTCCCAGGACTACGACATCCTGCTCATCGGCCACGAGGGCCACGAGGAGGTCGAGGGCACCGCGGGCGAGGCGCCCGACCACATCCAGCTCGTCGACGGCCTCGACTCGGTCGCCGCCGTCCAGGTGAAGGACCCCAGCCGGCTGGTGTGGCTGTCGCAGACCACGCTGTCGGTGGACGAGACGGTCGAGACGGTCTCCCGGCTCAAGGAGCGCTTCCCGAACCTCATCGATCCGCCGAGCGACGACATCTGCTACGCCACCCAGAACCGCCAGGTCGCGGTGAAGGAGATCGCCGCCCAGGCCCAGCTCGTCATCGTCGTCGGCTCGGAGAACTCCTCCAACTCCAAGCGACTGGTCGAGGTCGCCGTCGACCACGGGGCCGACGCCTCCTACCTGGTCGACGACGCCTCGCTCATCAAGGACGAGTGGCTCGACGGGGTCACCACGGTCGGCGTGACGAGCGGCGCCTCGGTCCCCGACGAGCTCGTCTCCGAGGTACTGGCCCGCCTCGCCGCGCACGGCTTCGACGACGTCGAAGAGGTCGAGTCGGTCGAGGAGAACGTCCGCTTCGCCCTCCCGCACGAGCTCCGCAAGGACCTGCGCGCCACCGTCTGACCCGGCGCCCGGCCGTACGGCGGCGCCGGACGCCGCCGTACGGTGACCGGCGCCGCCGGCCGGATCCCTACTGGCCCTCGCGGGGCGTGCCGTACACCTTGGGCTCGAAGTAGCCCTCGGGTTCGGGGGCGTAGCCGACGCTGTCACCGCTCCTCGGGCGGGGGATGTCGGGGCCGGTGGCCCGCAGCTCCTCGCGCAGGTCGCGGACGCACTGGGCCAGGCCGCGGCGCCAGGCGACGAGCAGGACCAGCAGCGAGCCGCCGAACAGCCACGGCGCGCCGGCCGACAGCTTGGTCAGCATGCCCAGGCCGAGGGCCTGGACCGGTGAGGCCGCGCCCAGCGACCGGACGGCCTCGGCGATCAGCGTGGCCGTGAAGAAGACCAGCGGTGGGGACACCACCAGCGAGAGCAGGTCCCGCCGGTTCACCAGCGCCACCGCGGCCCCGCAGCCGGCCACGAACATCAGGCCGATCAGCGCCGGCAGCCCGAGCAGAGCCTGCAGGAGACTGCCCAGCAGCGTGAACACCAGCACGGACGCCACCGCGCCCCGGGCGGTCAGCCGGATGCCGGTGCTCCGCTTCTGCTCACTCATATGATCACCCCGCCAAGCGCCTGCCCGTCGCGTCGCTCGTCCACCAGTCGTCCCCCTCGACCTCGGCCCCTCATCGCCAGCCCTCTCCGCTCCGCCTCCAGTGTCCGGCCGTCGGCGGCTTCAGGGAACAGCTTCTAGGGCAGGTCGTTCGTCAACCTACCGTTCAGACGGGAGACGAGAGGCGAGCTTGGCTCCTCTTCCTCCAGCAGTTCGGGCGAGGTCAGCGCGCGCGGCAGGTCCTCGACCGTCGCGGGCGTGTCCAGTTCGGCGTCGACCAGCCCCAGGTCGTTCAGCTTGCGCGCGCTCACCAGCACCCGCGTCTCCAGGGAGCCGACCGTGCGGTTGTAGGACTCCACCGCCCTGCCCAGCGACCGGCCCATCGTCTCCATGTTCCGTCCCATGGTGCCCAGCCGTTCGTAGAGTTCCTTGCCCAGCTCGAAGACCGCCCGCGCGTTCTCGCTGAGCGCGGCCTGCTGCCAGGCGTACTGCGCGGTGCGGAGCATGGTGATCAACGTGGTGGGCGTGGCGATGTGGACCCGCCGCCGCATGGCGTACTCCAGCAGGGCGGGATCGCGCTCCAGGGCCGGGGCGAGGAAGGCCTCACCCGGGATGAACAGCACCATGAACTCCGGCGCCGGGCTGAACGCCTGCCAGTACGCCTTGGAGGCGAGCCGGTCCACGTGCTCGCGGACGTGCCGGGCGTGGGAGTCGAGCCGGGCCGACTGGTGGTCGGGATCGCCGGACTCGGCGGCCTCCAGATAGGCGGCCAGGGAGACCTTGGAGTCGACCACGATGTTCTTGCCGCCGGCCAGCCGTACGACCATGTCGGGCCGGAGCACGCCGTCGGGGGTGGTGACGCTCGCCTGCTCGTCGAAGTCGCAGTAGCGCTGCATCCCGGCGATCTCGGCGACCCTGCGGAGCTGGAGCTCCCCCCACCGGCCCCTGGCCTCCGGGCGCTGCAGGGCGCGCACCAGCGCGGTCGTCTGGACGCGGAGCTGGTCGTTGCTCTCGCGGACGACGTCGATGTGCTTGGCCAGCTCGGCGTGGGCGGCCCGCTGGCCCGACTGGGTGTCGCGCAGCTGTGTCTCGACGCGGGCCAGGGTGTCCTTCAACGGCTCGATCAGGTGCTCGACGGCCTGCTTGCGCTGCTCCAGCTCCCCGGCGGCCTCGGCCCGGCTGGAGGCCAGCCGGGTCTCGGCCAGCTCCAGGAACCGCAGGTTGTTGACGTCGAGCGCGCGAGCGGACAGGGCCTGGAACCGTTCGGCGAGCTGCCCCTCGACGTAGGCGACCTTCTCCTCGGCGACCTTGGCCCGGGCTTCGGCCTCGGCCAGACGGGCCCCGGCATCCGCCGCCCCCGAGGAGGCACGCGCCCGGCCCAGCAGGAATCCGATCGCGAGGCCCGCGGCGAGTCCCACGGCGAGCTGGAAAGCGAGTGCCATGACATCCACCCCGGAATGATCGCAGGCCCGGCGGCTCCTGGCTTCCCGACACGCCTTCCAGGACCGGCCCTCGCGTCACTCCCGCACCGTCCCGCCCCCTCACGGCCCCGCTCCCTCGCTCAAAGTCCTCGGGTGGTCACGGAAGGCGAGATCCGGTGGCCGTGCGCCGCCCGCGTCCGGACGGCGTCCGGACGGCGGAGACCGCCCGGACCGGGGTGCGGGGCCGCTGCCCGGCGGCCTCGGACCGCTGTCCACGGGCGCGTGAGCGCGATGTCCACCGGCCTGTGACCTGTCTGCGGCGGGTAGCACTGGGTGATTCGCCGTAAACTCGGCTGACGTGAGCTTGAGCATCGGCATCGTCGGATTGCCCAACGTCGGCAAGTCAACGCTTTTCAACGCGCTGACGAAGACCGCCAACGCCCTGGCGGCGAACTATCCGTTCGCCACCATCGAGCCCAACGTGGGCATCGTCGGCGTTCCCGACCCGCGTCTGGAGAAGCTGGCCGAGATCTTCGGTTCCGCGAAGATCCTGCCCGCGAAGGTCGAGTTCGTCGACATCGCCGGACTGGTCCGCGGCGCCTCGGAGGGGCAGGGGCGGGGTAACCAGTTCCTCGCCAACATCCGCGAGACCGACGCCATCTGCCAGGTCATCCGGGTCTTCAACGACCCCGACGTGACCCACGTGGACGGTGGCGTCGCCCCCGAGCGCGACATCGAGACGATCAACACCGAGCTGATCCTCGCCGACCTGCAGACCCTGGAGAAGGCGATCCCCCGCCTCCAGAAGGAGTCCAGGACCAACAAGGACCGCAAGGCCACGCTGGAGGCGGCCGAGGCCGCGGTCAAGCTCCTCGACGGCGGCACCACCCTGTACGCCGGGGCGAAGGGGGCCGGGATCGATGTGGCCGACCTGCGCGAGCTGCACCTGCTGACCGCCAAGCCGTTCCTCTACGCGTTCAACCTCGACGCCGACGAGCTGACGGACGAGGACCTGCGGGCCCGGCTGGCGGCGATCGTCGCGCCCGCCGAGGCCGTCTTCCTGGACGCCAAGATCGAGTCCGAGCTCGTCGAGCTCCCCGACGACGAGGCGCTGGAGCTGCTGCAGTCCGTCGGCCAGGAGGAGTCCGGCCTGTCGCAGCTCGCCCGGGTCGGGTTCGAGACCCTCGGCCTGCAGACCTACCTGACCGCCGGCCCCAAGGAGACCCGGGCCTGGACGATCCGTAAGAACGCCACGGCTCCCGAGGCGGCCGGGGTCATCCACACCGACTTCCAGCGCGGTTTCATCAAGGCGGAGATCGTCTCCTTCGACGAACTGGTGGAGGCGGGCTCCATCGCCGCCGCCCGCCAGGCGGGCAAGGCCCGGATCGAGGGCAAGGACTACGTGATGCGCGACGGCGACGTCGTGGAGTTCCGCTTCAACGTCTGACGTCTCATCCGATCATCCGAGAGCGAACGGGCCTGGTCCTCGGACCGGGCCCGTTCGCTCATGCGGTGACGCTGCGTGACGTATACGGGGTGAATGCGCAGGTCGCGATACTCTCCCTGCCGTTTGGACAGCAATGCGTGGCGTTTGGGTAATCGGGTTACCTGTTGACCAGGCATAACGCGCTTTCTTGGCGATGTGGGCAGGTAACGGGTTCTGGCAGGTTCCAGACCGGGTTTGCTCAGTCACGAGGATGCCTGCAGCATAGGCGTGGCTTTCCTGGAACAATCGGCGAGGCGGTTAGAGTAAGTGCTTGACCATGGTTAACGGGGTCGGGAGTAATACGACACCGCGCCAACCGGGGGATGGGCGCGAGCGGAGGCATGATGGCTCGAAGGGCAACGGTCCAGCGTGATCCTCGGATCGCTGGCGACCCTGAGCTGTCGGCATACCCGGAGGGGTCCTACGACCCCGATCTCACCGGCGCCCCGGCGCGCGGGCGGGGTGCGCCGACCCGGAGCCGATGGTCCGGCGGAGGCGGGCGCTGGCTGGTGTGGACCGGCAGGGCCGTGCTCTGGGCATTAATAGTGGTCATCGTGGTGAATGGGGTCCGTGCACCTTTTGAGCGCTTCACCCGGCAGAACACCGCAGGCGGGTCCGCTCCCGTTTCGGCGGACAGCGAATTCCCGGTCAGCCGGGCGACCTCTTTCGCCAGCCAGTTCGCCGCCGTCTATCTGAATTTCGAGGCCATCCGTTCCCAGGAAAGGGCGGCACGGCTCGCGCCCTACCTGCCCGACGGCGCTCCGCCGCAGTTCGGCTGGGACGGGCTCGGCCGGATGGCCGCCGGCGCGGTGCAGCCGTACGGCACCGAGATCGTCGACAGGGAGAACGCCGTCGTGACCCTGGCGTTCCAGTCGGGCAACCGCCGCCAGCTCCTGTCCGTGCCCGTGTTCCACGACGGCGAGACCGACAGGTTCGTGGTCTCCGGCCGACCGGGGATCCTCCCCGCGCCGACGCCGGCGAACCTGCCCCCGGTGCCCGCCGGGGAGAGTGACGAGGCCGCGGAGACCGAGCTCCGCACCCCGCTGGCCGACTTCTTCAAGGCCTACGCCGCGAGCGACAACGCCTCCCTGCAGCGCTATGCCGCCGCCGGGGTCACCCTGGAGGGGTTCGGCGGCGCGTTCACCTTCGTGGAGCTCAAGAACCTCGACGTCCCCCTCGTCGGCGGCGCCACCCGTGACGTCACCGCCACGGTCGTGTGGGGCGTGCCCTCGGGCGCGTCGCCCTCCGCCGAGCCCACCCCCTCCGATCCCGGGGACATGAGCGGGAAGCTGGAGCAGGCCTACCTGCTCACCGTGGTCAAACAGGGCGACAAGTGGTTCGTCAAGGACATCCGAGGCGCGAAACGGTCTGTGGGGTAACACATGATCGAATGGTGCCGGGCCGCAGTGAACAGACCCCCCCTGATCAGCGAGTCGGCGGTGGACGGATCCGGGCATGCGTGTCGCGGGCACGTGGCCGCCCGGCAAGCGCGATCATGAGCACGGAGGACGAGAAGTGATCCTGAAGACCATCCTGCTGAGCGTGATGGACCTCGCTCAGCCGTCCGCTCCTCCGGCTGGTGTCAACACCGAGGGCCTGGCTGACTTCCTCCGCAAATTCTTCGCCCCGCTCTTCCTCGTCGTCGTCTCCGTCGTCGCGCTCTTCTTCCTCTTCACCCGTGAGATCACCAGGTTCGTGCAGTTCATCATCCTCGCCGTGGCCATCGGAGTGATCTTCTACGTGCCCAACATCATCGAGGTGACGGCCAAGGCGATCGCGGGCGCACTGGGCATCACGGGGGGTTGAGACCGCGCGCAGCGGTCAAAGAACGAGAGGCGGAAAGGAGGAGCGTGTGGACCTGCCCACGTATACCAATATCTGGCGGATTGAGAAGCGGCTCTACAAGCTGTACGACCTACGGCTGCCGATGCCGCTTCCGATTGTCTGGATCGGTGTGTTCGTGGGCGTGGTGGTGCCCTGGTCACTGCTGCTCTACCTGCTAGGCCTGCCTTTCGACGCGCCCTGGCACGTGGTGTACCTCGTGCCGCCGGGGATCGTCACCTGGCTCTCCACCCGGCCGGTGATCGAGAGCAAGAGGCTCACCGAACTGCTCCAGTCACAGGCCCGCTACGTGGGTGAGCCGCGCACCTGGTGCCGGATGGCCCCCGCCTCCGAGCCTTCGGAGATCAGCCTGACCGGCCGGGTCTGGCAGGCCGCGCCCCAGCGGGAGGCGCCGGTCCGGGTCAAGGCCTCCCGCAGGGCCCGGCACGCCCAGTCGAAGCGCGCCGCAGCCCGCGAGGTCCGCCCCGCGGTGGCCGCCGCCGCGGCGGCCGCGGCGGCCGCTCCGGTCGCCCGCGAACGCACCGCCTGGGGTACGGCCGTGGCACCTCGCCGGGGCACCGCCCCGGCCCTCGGGCAGGCGGTGTCCGCCGAGGAGCCCGGAGCCGTCCCATCCGCGGTGCGCGCGACCCCCGCCTCCGAGACGCATGCGACCCCCGCCTCCGCGGTGCGCGCGGGCTCCGCTCCCGCGGCGCCGGTCGAGCGGGTCTCCCTCGCCCCGCCTCCCGCGACCTCCGCCGCGCTGGTCAAGGCGCCGGCCGATCCCGCGCCGGCTTCCTCGACCCCTACGGCCTCCGCGGCTTCTCCGGCCTCCGCGGTCCCTCCCGCCGAGCGGGCTCCCACCGGCCCGGCCACCCCGCCCGAGCAGCCGGCCGCTCCGATCGGCACCGAGGCGTTGCGACGGCTGCGCAGGCTCGCCGCCTCGGCCGAGGCCGAGCGTGCCGTTCCGGTCCAGGCCGGCCAGGACAGGGCCCCGGCGGACGCGGCGTCTTCGCCTCCGGCTCAGCCCGAGGCGACCGCTGAACCTGCGGTACCCGCTGAACCCGCGGCGCCCGCGGGTCCTGCCGAGCGTGCGGTGTCCGCCGAATCCGCGGYGTCCGCCGAGCGTCTCGTGTCCGGTGAGCCTTCTGGGCCCGCTGCCGAGCGTCGTGAGTCCGCCGGGCGGTCTGCGGCGGSTGAGGGTGCGGCGCCCRCAGAGCATGCGGTGTCCGCCGGTGAGCCTTCTGGGCCCATTGCCGAGCGTCGTGAGTCCGCCGGGCGGCCTGCGGCCGTCTCCGAGCCGGTGGTGCCGCTTCCGCAGCGTCCCTTGCCCGTCGAGCGCCGTCCCGCGGCCGTCGAGCGGCCCGCTGCCGCCGGCTCCGGACCGGTGGTGCCGCTTCCGCAGCGTCCCGCGGCCGTCGAGCGCTCCCCGGCCGCCGCCGGATCCGGTGAGCCCGCCGGATCCGGCGAATCCGCCGGACAGCCGCCCGCCGGACAGCCGCTCGCCGAGCCCCGGTTCGTCGGGCCCGCTCCGGCCCGGCGACGTGCCGCCGAGCCGGAGGTGAAGGCGGACGAGGAGGCCGAGGGCCTGTGGGCCCGGCACCGCAAGGGACAGCCGTCACCGGCGGGGCAGTTCGCCGAGACGCAGGGGACATGGCCGCAGGAGCGGCCCGCGGGGACGCCGGCGGGCGTCTCGATCCGGGCGGTCCCCGCGGGGACCGAGGCCAAGGCCGACCCGGTGATGCCCGCGGTGCCGGTGCCCAGGCCCGGCCAGGGCGAAGCCCGGGTGCGCCGGGTGGAGTCGGTCGTCGGCCGGGACTCCTCGGGGGGCTGGCGGCGGCTGGCCCAGGTGGTCATCGGGCCGGGCGGCGCGGGCCGTACGGACGGGTCGGAGATCGACGAGGCGCGGGCCAGGGCGGTGTTCGGCGGCAGCCGCCGGGTGGTGGTGCTGGGCTGCACCGGCGGCGCCGGGCAGACCACGACGGCGCTCATGCTCGGTCACACCCTCGCCCGGTATCGCGAGGACCGCGTGCTCGCGGTCGACGCCAACATCGGCATCCACGCCCTGTCCAGCCGTATCCAGGGCGAATCGCCCGAGACGCTGAGCTCCCTGCTGGCCGGTCTCGACAACGTCCACGGCTACCTGGGCATGCGCGCCTACACCAGCCGTTGCGCCTCCGGCCTGGAGGTCATCGCCGGTGACAGCGACTCCGGTGCCGAGCAGCGGCTCGCCGACCGCACGCTCTTCTCCGACCGGCGGCTCAGCCAGACCATGGACATGCTGGACCGCCACTACAAGCTGATCGTCATGGACCCGGCGGCGGCGCTGGCCGCCCGGGTGCTTCCCTACGCCGACCAGCTCGTCCTGGTCGTCCCGGCCAGCGAGGACGGGCCGGACGCGGTGGCCATGACCTACGAGTGGCTTGACGGACACGGCTGCGCGGACCTCCGACGTCGCGCGATCATGGTCGTCAACGGGGTGAGCCGCCGGAGCATGGGCGACGTGGAACAGGCCGAGGCGGTCGCGCGGGGCCGGTGCCGGGCGATCGTGCGGGTGCCCTGGGAGGACGAGCTGGCCCCCGGCCGGTCGGAGCGGGTGGAGCCGTCCCATCTGCGGGCGCCTGGCCGCCGGGCGTATCTCGCGCTGGCCGGCGTCGTGGTGGCGGGCTTCGGAGCGGCGCAGACGGTTCGACCCAGCGAGGAGGAATTGGCCCAGTGATCCCCCGGGCGCGAGGAGACGTGGTGAACGGGCGTAACGAGGTGGGCGCGTGAGCGGGCGCGGCGGGCGAGCCGCCGGTCACGGGGACCCGGCCGCACAGCCGGCGAGGGAGGTCGTGTGAGCCGCGCCTCGCGGGCACGCAGCCGGCTCGCCGTCCGATACTTCGACGACCGGATCCTGCTGACCGACTCGGCGGTCTGGGCCTACTTCCGGCTGCCGACCGTGAGCTACGAGTTCATCACCCCCGAGGAGCGGGAGGCGCTGGCCACCAACATCACGATCGCGCTGGCGGCGATCCGGATGCCGGACGCCGAGGTGCACCTGCGGGTGGCGCACCGCACCTACCCCGCGGCCGAGTGGGCGATGGCGCTGAACGCCACCTCCGACGAGGGCCCCGGCTGGCGCGACTACCTGGAGGAGATGTACCGGCACGTCTGGGCCAAGGACTTCTGGAGCAAGGAGGTCTACCTCGGCGTACGGCTCGGCCTGCGTGGCAGGCAGCTCGGCACCGGTGTCCTGTCCCAGCTCTTCGGCTTCTACCAGCGCAGCGAGAAGGTCCTGGGCATCGAGGACGACCACGTCCCCAAGACGGAGATCGCCAAGTGGTCCGAGCAGGCGGAGCGGCTGGGCCGGGCCCTGTCCGCGAGCGCCCTGTACGCCCGGCACGCCACCTCCACCGAGATCGCCTGGCTCTTCCAGCACGCCGCGGCGGGCTCCCTCGGGGACCCGCCGCCCTCGGCCAGCCCCAAGCGGCGGTGGGGACAGGGCGAGATCGAGTCCCTCGTCGAGGGGCAGATCCACAACGGCAGGTCGCTGCTCCGGATCGAGCAGCCGCAGGGCGACTCCTACGTCGCGCACCTGTCCTTCGCCCGGTTCCCGGATCTGATGCCCTTCCCCGACGGCGAGCCGTGGATGCACTTCGCCGACCAGCTCCCCTTCCCGGTGGAGATCAGTTCGAGGATGCGGCTGATCTCGCCGGTCAAGGCCAGCAAGGACGTGGCGCGCAAGCTCGCCCACGCCCGTGACATGGACATCCACATCAGGGAGGCGGGCGCCGAGGCGCCGCTGGCGCTGGCCGAGCAGATCGACGCGGCCCGGATGCTGGAACACGGCATCACCAAGGAGCGCCTGCCGTTCGTGTACGGCTGGCACCGGCTGATCGTCTCCGCCCCGACCGAGGAGATCTGCGTGCAGCGGGTCGAGGCGGTCGTGGAGCACTACCGTGACATGGGCATCGACATCGTCAACTCCACCGGCGACCAGTTCTCGCTGTTCTGCGAGGCGCTGCCGGGCGAGCGGGTCCGGGTCAACGCCTACGCCCAGCGGCAGCCGCTGCGCACCATCGCGGGCGGCATGGCGACCGCCACGGTGGACCTGGGCGACCGGACGGACGAGGGCAACGCCGGCTGGATGGGACCGTACGTCGGGGAGACGCTGGGCCGGGCCCGGAGCATCGTCCACTTCGACCCGCTGGTGGCGGCCACGCGCAACCGGCCCACGGCCATCGCGATCACCGGTGAGCCCGGCGGCGGCAAGACCACGCTGGCACTGCTGATGATCTACCAGATGGCGCTGCGCGGCGTGACGGTCGCGGTCATCGACCCCAAGGGCGACGCCGACTCCCTGGTCCAGCTGCTGCAGAGGCGGGGCAGGAAGGCGCGGGTCATCCCGCTCGGCTCGGCCGCCCCGGGGCTGCTCGACCCGTTCTCGTTCGGCGACGACATCGCGGCCAAGAAGACGATGGCCAGCGAGACGCTCCGGCTGCTGCTGCCGCGCATGTCGGAGGAGCGCGAGTCGGCGATGATCCAGGCGGTCGCGGCGGTCTCCAACGGCGAGGACCCCTCGCTGGGCAAGGTCGTCGACTTCCTGGAGCAGACCGAGGACGCCGCCTCCAAGAACCTGGGCGCCGTGCTCCGCTCGATGTCGGAGATGCACCTCGCCCGGCTCTGCTTCGACCCCTCCGGCGGCGACCAGATCGACACCGAGGGGTGGACCACGGTCTTCACCCTCGGCGGCCTGACCCTCCCGGACGCCTCCACCGGCCGCGACGACTACTCCTACGAGCAGCGGCTGTCGGTGGCCCTGCTCTACCTGGTCGCCCAGTTCGCCCGGGGGCTGATGAACGGCCTGGACCGGCGGACCCCCAAGGCGATCTTCCTGGACGAGGCCTGGGCGATCACCTCCACGCCGGAGGGCGCCAAGCTGGTGCCCGAGGTCAGCCGGATGGGCCGCTCGCGCAACACGGCCCTCGTGCTGGTCTCGCAGAACGCCGGCGACCTGCTGAACGAGCAGGTGACGAACTGCCTGTCGTCGGTGTTCGCCTTCCGCTCCACCGAGCGGGTCGAGGTGGAGCACGTGATGGCGCTGCTCGGGGTGGAGCCCTCGGAGGAGCACAAGGCGATACTGCGCTCGCTGGGCAACGGCGAGTGCGTCTTCCGGGATCTGGACGGTCGGGCGGGCCGTATCGGGGTGGACCTCATCTCCGACGAGCTGGTGCGCTGGCTCGACACGAATCCGACCCACGACAAACCAGGCGAGAACGTGCATGATCTTTCCGGGGGCGACAGAGTCAGTAGGCCGGGGGCCGCGGCGCTGGAGGTACGGTCATGAAGGTTTCCCGCAAGGGGCTGAAGGGTTCCCGCAAGGGACGACTAGGCAAGCGGATCGTCATCGCGCTGGTGGCGCTGACCGCGTTCCTCGCACTCCCACTGCTGGCGCCGGCGGGCACACCCACCGCCGTCGCCGCCGCTCCCTGCGACCTCTCGCCGGACCTGGCTCCCGAGGTCGTCGGTTCAGGCGTGGACGGCCTGCTCAAGCCGCCGTCCCCGGCCGCGCCCACGCCGGGCGCGGCGGCTCCCACCGCGGCTCCGGCCACGCGGGGCAACTACGCCACCTACGGCATGAGCGGCCAGTTCTGGCACACCCACCAGCTCGGCTGCGACGACGTCGCGGCCGTGATGGGCAACACGATGGCCAACACGATCTTCTCGTGGGCCAAGGCGCTGGACCGGCTGACCATCACCACCTATCAGGCGGCGGCCACCGAGGGTCCGCTGGAGTCGATCAAGGATGTCGTCGACGACATCGTGATCAACCTTTCCAACGCGATGTACTGGCCGTTCCTGCGGCCGATCGTGATCCTCGGCGCCATCTGGCTGGCCTGGTACGGCCTGATCCGCAAGCGGGCGACCACGACGGCCGAGGGCGTCATCTGGATGGTCCTGGCGGTCACCGTCGCGGTCTGGTTCTTCAGCCGCCCCGGCGACTTCACCGGCATGGGCAAGCTGGTCACCGACAAGACCAGCGAGGTCGTCAACTCCGCCTTCTCCGGGCTGCCCGGCGCGGGCGGAACCTCCTGCATTCCAGCCAAGGGTGACACCAATCCCGAGGTCAAGTCCGGTGGTTACGGTCAGACCGGCGTCCCGGGGGTCGAACAGAACGCCGAGGCGCTCTGGTCCACCCTGGTCTGCAAGCCGTGGCTGATGGGCGAGTTCGGCACCGCCGACCCCGCGGCACCCGCGGTGAAGGCGTACGCCTCCAATCTGCTGAGCGTCCAGGCACTCGACGAGGCCGAGCAACGGGCCACGCAGACTCCGAACACCAGCGCCCACCAGGCACAATATGAGGCCGAGATCGCCGACAAGCTGGAGAACACGCCGATCTTCTTCCTCTTCCAGGGAAAGGATTGGACAAACCGGCTGGGCATCGCGATCGGCGCGCTGATGGCCGCGATGGTCGCGGGACTGCTGATCTTCCTGGTGGCCGTCTCCCTGCTGGTGCTCAAGGTCGGCTTCCTGCTGTTGCTGATCCTCGCGCCGGTCTTCCTGCTGATCGGCGTGCATCCGGGGTCCGGCCGGATCATCGCGATGCGCTGGGTGGAGATGCTGGTCGGCACCCTGCTCAGACAGGCGGTGCTGACGCTGGTCCTGGGCGTTCTGGTGTACGGCTACGCCCTGATCATCTCCACGGCGATGCCGTGGGGCATGCAGGTCATGTTCATGGCCCTGCTGACGATCGCGGTCTTCTTCTACCGGCGGCCGTTCCAGCACCTGTTCGCCTCCATGGACGGGCACACGATCGCCACCCGCGTGCTGGGCGACGCGGCCACCGCGCCGACCCTGCAGCGCGCGGCGGGCGTGCTGCCGCCGGTCGCGGCGGCCCGGATGGGCCGCTGGGGCATGCGCAAGGCGGAGCCCGTGTTGCAGGCCGCCGCGCTCGCCGGCGGCGCCTCCGTCGCGACGGCGGCCGCGGCGGTCGCCCAGGGCAAGGTCCGCGGGGAGGAGGGCGCCCCCGGCGGGAACACCCCCTCGGGCGCCCGGGTGCCGGTCGGCGCGCAGCCCACGCCGCTCGACACCGACGCCCAGGCGGGCGGGCGGCGCAAGGGCACCGGCCGGCCGGTCACCGCCGCCCGCGCCGGCGCGGCGCCGCCGCTCAACCTCTCCGGAGGCGGTACGGCGGGCAGCGCCTCCCCGACCCGTTCGGGCGGTGCCGGCCGCGGCGGCGCGGGCGGCTGGTTCAGCGGCCGCTCCGGCGGCTGGGCCCCGCAGGGAGGATCGTCTCCGGCGGGCGGGTCGTCTCCGGCGCCCTCGTCCGGCGGCAGGTCCTCCGCCCCCTCCTCCGGTGGAGGGCCGGCGTCCCCGTCGGGGGGCGGCGGCCGGTCGGGCGGGAGCGTCTTCGGCTCCGGCGGCGGTTCCCGGCGCTGGGACTCCGGCTCGCGCGGCTCGGGCTCCGGGTCGCGGAGCGGTTCCGGCTCGGGCTCGCGCGGCGGGGGCGGCGGTTCCCGCGGCTCCTCGGGATCCGGCGGTTCCCGGAGCTCCTCCGGCTCCGGCGGGAGCATCTTCGGGGGCTCCCGTGGCTCCTCGGGGTCGGGCGGCAGCCTGTTCGGCGGTTCCTCCGGCGGATCGAGGAACGGCGGCGGCGGGCGCCCGGACAGGTCGTCCGAGGCACCCCCGCTCTGGCTGTCCAGCCGGTCGGACCGGGGCAGGCAGGCGGATGAGGCCGCGCCCTTCTGGCTCCGCGCGTCCAACCCCGACAAGGACTGACGATGGTCGAAGGGGGCAGCCGCCGAGGGCTCGTCTTCGCGGTGCTGGTCATCATGCTGGCCGCGGTCGGGATCTATCTGACCATGTGGCCGGACTCCGGCGGCGAGCGGCAGACACCGGCCGACCCGGTGGGCGCGAGCCGTACGGTGGCCGCTTCGCAGGCGCCGGCGGGCGCCGAGCGGCCCCGGCCGTCGGCGACGGCCAGCAACGCGCCCTTCGACGTCTACTCCTACCTGCCGATGACCAAGCAGGAGCTGGCCGCCGCCGCCGACTACGCCCAGCGGTTCACCACCGAGTACGGCACCTTCAGCTACGACGAGGACCCGGCGGACTACGGGGATCGGCTCAGTGGCTACACCACGACCGAGTTCGCCGCCGTGCTGCTGCGCACGGTCACCTCGCCGGGCAGCGTCGAGGCCAACCGCGCCGACGAGGTCGTCTCCGTCGGCACGGCGCGTGTGAAGGAGATCCGGCAGGTCCAGAGCACCTCGGTGACGTTCGTGGTCACCGGCACCCAGAACGTCACCGCCAAGAGCGGGCCGAAGGAGCGGACCGAGGACTACGCCGTCACGCTCATCGAGGTGGGCGCCGACTGGCGGGTCCACGATCTGCAACCGGCGGACGACGGCCAGGACGGAGACGACCAGTCCTCGCAGACGGGCCAGATCGGATGACCGGCGGAGCCTGCCAGTCCTCGCAGACGGGTGAGATCGGATGACCGGCAACAGGAAGCTGCACCTCGCCCTGATCCTCGGCGTCGCGGGGCTCTGCATGCTCGCACTGGTCATGGCGCCGATGCTGATGGTGAGCACGTTCCCGTCCTTCACCGGTGGCGGGATGCCCGACTGCGAGGACACGGCCAGGACCGTGAGCGCGCAGTCCGAGACCGCGGGATCGGACATCCCGGCGGAGTATCTGAAGCTGTACCGCGAGCACGGCGAGAAGATCGGCGTGCAGTGGAACGTGCTCGCCGGGGTGGGCAAGCGGGAGACCGACCACGGGCGCTCCACGCTCCCCGGGGTGCGCAGCGGCACCAACTACGCCGGGGCCGCGGGGCCGATGCAGTTCCTGATCAGCACCTGGGGCGGCAAGGCGAAGATCAAGATCCCGTCGCGGTTCAACGGCTACGCCTCCGACGGCGACGGCGACGGCTGGGCCGACGTCTACAACCCGGCGGACGCGATCCTGGGCGCGGCGAAGATGCTCAAGCGCAACGGCGCGCCGGAGGACGTACGGCGGTCGCTGTTCGTCTACAACCGGGCCTGGTGGTACGTGGACCAGGTCATGGAGATCGCCGGGAAGTACGCCGAGGACGGCGCGGTCAGCGTCCCCCCGGAGGCGGAGGCGGCCTGTGACGAGCCTCTGGTGGAGGCGGCGCCGAGCGGTACGGTGGCCGGGATCCTGGAGTACGCGCTGGCCCAGCGCGGCAAGCCGTACCTGTGGGGCGGCACCGGGCCGGACGCCTTCGACTGCTCCGGGATCATCTACATGGCCTACCGGAACGTGGGCCTGACCATCCCGCGCACGACCTTCGGCCAGTGGCCCTTCGGCGTGAAGATCGCGCCGGGTGACGAGCAGGCAGGGGATCTGGTCTTCTTCAACTCGGGGCCGGGCACCGGGGCCGACACTCCCGGGCACGTGGGAATGGTGGTCTCACCGGGCAAGATGGTCGAGGCGAGGTGCCGCCTGTGCGGGCCCATCAAGGTCACCACCTACCGCGACCGGACCGGCATCGTGGGGTTCACCCGGCCGTTGCGAAACCCCGATGTCCTCGCGCAGCTCAAATTGAGGGAGCAGGGCTGACACAATCGGTTGCCATGGACAAGGTCGTTGTGGGAGCCGCGATCGTCGACGGCAGCGGCAGACTGCTTGCCGCCCAGCGCGCAGAGCCACCTGAGCTCGCCGGTGGCTGGGAGTTACCCGGTGGAAAGGTCGATCCGGGGGAGGACGATCACACCGCGCTGATCCGGGAGTGCCAGGAGGAGCTCGGCGTCCTGGTCGAGGCCGGGGAGCAGGTCGGCGGCGACTGGCCGCTGACCGACGGTTACGTGCTCCGGGTCTGGCTGGCGGAGATCGTGGAAGGGGAGCCGGAGGCCAAGGAACACCTGGATCTGCGCTGGCTGCCCATGGACGAGCTGTACGACGTGCGGTGGCTGCCCGCCGACCTGCCGATCGTGCGTGCCGTACAAGGCCAGCTCGATGAGGGTTGAGTGGTAACCGTTTGTGACATAACAATTACTGGATGTGTTGTTGTCGTGCGTCCGTATCGGGGGATCGGAGAAGTGCGGTGACCGGATGGTGGCAGCGTGCCCGGGTCGTGTCGGCCGTGGGGACGGGAGCGCTCCTTCTGGGGGGAGGGCCGGCGGTGTACGCGGCCGGGGCGGACGACCCTTCCGCGCTCCCCGCCGAGGCGGCGGAGGCCGACGAGCTCAACTCCTGGTCGCGATGGGTCCGCGCCGGTGGTGTGATCCGGTTCCGGGTGTGGCTGGAGGGATCCGGCACCGACGCGCGGCTGGCGGTCGAGACCACTCCCGCCGAGGCGCTCGCGGGCATCGAATGCCCGCAGGCGATCGACCCCCGGCTGCCGCGAGGCGGTCCCCAGCTGTGCTCCCTGGGAGAGGTCGACGCGCGCAGATCCGTGGACGTGCTGCTCACCATGCCGGACGAGGCCGAGGACATCGAGCTGACCGCGGTGGCCCGGATGCGCAACCGCGAGGGCGTATGGGTCACCCACACGGCCAGGACCACTGTCGAGAACCCGGCGTCCAGGACCGCCGAGATCGTGAAGGCGGCCCAGATCCTCGACCTGGCCGACCCCGTCCTGCCCCGGCCCGCTCCGGGCGTGCCTCCCCGGCCCCCGGGGGCCCTCGTCGAGGACGCGGGGACGCCGGGGCGTGCCGAGGACACGGCGGCGGCGGGGAAGGCCGCCCCGGTGGCCACCGGCAGCCCGCTCGCACCGTCCGCGACGCCGGCCGATCCCGCGACGCCGCACGCTTCCGCGACGCTGAACGGTCCCGCGACGCCGCACGCTTCTGCGGGATCGTACGGTCCCGCGACGCCGCATGCTTCCGCGACGCCGAACGGTCCCGCGGAGGCGCCGAACGCCCTTCAGCTCCGGCCGGCACCGGTCGCGCCGCTGAACCCGCCGGCGCTCGGGGCGCCGCGGGTCGTGGGGGAGCCGGGAGCGCGGGCCGTGCCGCCGGACCCGCACCCGAGGGACCGCCGTGAGGGGGAGGGGGCTCCGATGATCCTGGAGGAGCCCGAGACGCCCCAGGGGAGCGCCTCGGTGTATGAGGACCCCGGGGCCGAGGAGGTCGCGCCGGAGGACTCCGGCGCCCCGGAGAGCGCCGGTCCGAGCGCCGGTCCGAGTGCCGGTCCGAGTGCCGGCCCGGGTGCCGGCCCGAGCGCCGGTCCGGCCGGCCTGGCGGGGCAGGGCGGCGGAGGCGCGGCCGCCGGGATGGGGCAGGGCGGCGGAGGGCCGCTGGAGCCGGTCACGGCAGGGGAGCCGGCCCGGCCGGAGGGGGCGACCCAGGCACGGCGGAGCGGGCGGGAGCAGGTGGACGCCGGGGCACGATCGGCGGCCTCGCTCTCGGAGGAGCTGGCCGAGGCCGGGCAGATGCCTCCGCTGACGGGCGAGGTGCCGCAGATGGCGGCGCCGATGCCGCAGCCACCCGGGCAGATCCCGCCGGTGTGGAACGACCCCAACCTCCGGATGCCGCTGGCCGCGCCGGTCGTGTCGCCGTCGTCGTCGGTCATGGCGGACTCACAACCGCTGGGCGCGCCGTTGCCCCAGGACTTCGACGGGTCGAGCCGGCAGGTCAGGCCGATCGCCGAGTCAGATCCGATCCTGACCGGGATGCGGGGAATCCCGGTGGTGGGAGTCGCGCTGGGAGTCCTGCTGGGGCTGCTCTGGCTGCAGATGAGGATCCAGCGTCGCCGCGAATCGCGATCCGTGTTGTAAAAAGCGCTTTGCTGTTACTTTTGCCCAACTAGTATTTTCCTTGACTCGTTCTGTATGGGAAATCCGCGGAGGGCACCGGTGACGCGATCACGGCGTACGGCGGCCGTCTCCGCCGTTGTCATGTCCCTGGGGCTGAGCGGGATGGCGCTGCTCGCAGCCGCGCCGCTCACCGCCTCCGCCCCCGCGGACGCGGCTGTCCGGCTGGTCGTCGCCAACCCCTCCGAGATCCCCGGCTGTGACGTCGATCCGGGGGCTCCGTGTGAGGAGCCCACGCCGGTCACCACCGTCACGGTCACCGCCAACCCCGAGGAGACGGAGACCACCCCGGCGCCGCAGAAGACGGTGACCACCACGGTCACCGTCCCCCCGGCGACGAAGACGCCGAAGCCTCCCAAGACCACGGCCCCGCCGGAGACGACCGCCCCGCCGGTCCCGACGTCCGCCCCCATCGAGCCGCCTCCCGTCGTCGACACGTCGCCGCCGGCCGAGGAGACGACGGAGCCGGAGCCCACCTTCCCCAGCACCGAGCAGAGCTCGGCCACGCTCCCCACGGCCTCGGCCGAGCCGACCGGCAACCCGACGTTCGAGGACACCGCGCCCGCCGCGGTGCCCTACGAGATCCGCAACGCGGGCTCGGAGTTCGACGGGGCCACCCTGAGCGGCCAGCTGGCCATCCCGGCGCTGATCCTCGTGCTCCTGGTCCTGTTCGCCGTGCTGATCTTCGAGGGCAGGCTGCGCCGCCTGGCCCACGCCGCGGCCATCCGCCGCGCCGGCCCCCGCGCCCTGGGTCACCAGCGCGGCGACGCCATGGGCACGATGGGATACCCCGCCGGTCCCGGTTACGGGCCCGCACCGGGGTTCCCGCACGGCGCCTACCAGGGTGGTGCGGCTTACGCCCCGATAATCAGCTTCGTCCCCATGCAGATGTATGCCCCGGTCTACCCGGAGGGTTACGCGCCGGAGCAGTACGCCCAGCCGTACGAGCAGCCGACGGCCTACCTGCCCCAGCCGGGCTACGAGCAGCCGCCCGCCGGTTACGTGGAGCAGCAGCACGGGATGGAGCAGCAGTACGGGCAGGCGCCTTACACGCCGACGGGACCGGACGCCGCGCCGGCCGCGTTCCAGCACCGGGGCGCCCAGCCGTACGGCGGCCCGCAGGAGGACTTCCCCCGGGGGCCCGGCGAGTTCCCCGGCGCGCCGTTCCCGCAGGAGCCGGCGCATGTCCGCGGCCACGCCCAGGAGCCGTTCTTCCCCACGCCGGACCAGTTCGGTGACCACTCGCGGCCCGGCGGGCCGGAAGGCCCCCTCTTCGAGGGCCCGGGGTCACACGGTGGAGCCCTCGGCTCGGAAGGCGGGCCGTTCCCGCACGGCCCCGAGTCCCTCCGCCAGGACGGGCCACAGCACCCGTACGGTCCCGACTCGCAGGGCCCCGACTTCCAGGGCGGTCCGCCGCTCCCGCCGGGGCGTGACTTCCAGGGCGGTCCCGTTCCGCAGGGGCCGGGCGAGTTCCCCGGCGCGCCGTTCCCGCTGGAGCCGCCACACGCCGGTGGCCCCGGCCAGGACCCCCTCATCGGCCCGCCGCCCTCTTCGGAGCCCACCGGTACGGCGGTCTACCCGCTGCCGGGCCAGGACACCGGCAAGAAGAAGCGCGGCCTCTTCCGCCGTCCCAAGTAACCGCCGGTCGTCGGCCGGCGCCGGTCGTTCCTGTCGCGGCGCGCTCCGCTCAACCCGGCCCGACCGGTGAAACCACTGCCGCCGTCCCAAGCAGCCGCCGGTTGCCCGTTGCCGGTCGCCGGTTGCCCGCCGCCGGTCGTCGGCTGCCGCGGTGCGCTCCCGCTCGACCCGGCCCGACCGGTGGATCCGCACCGGCTACCGGCCCCGCCGGCTGGCGTCAGTGGCTGCCGGACAGTTTCCCGCTGAGGGTGCCGTGCATCTTCGCGCTGGAGGTGTTGAGGCCGATGATCTCCACCCTCTTGCCGCGGGCGGCGTACTTGGTGGTGACGGCGTCCAGTGCGGCCACCGAGGAGGCGTCCCAGATGTGCGCGTCCGACAGGTCGACGACCACGTGGTCCGGATCACCGGTGTAGTCGAACCGGGTGACCAGATCGTTGCTGGAGGCGAAGAACAACTGGCCGGTGACGGCGTAGGTGACTCGGTCGCCCTCGGGGGCGAGCGTGGAGGTGACCTCGGCCAGGTGGGCGACCCGGCGGGCGAAGACGACCATGGCGGTCAGCGAGCCGACCACGACGCCGACGGCGAGGTTGTGGGTGACGACCACGACCGCGACCGTGATCGTCATGACGATGGTCTCGCCCCAGGGCATGCGTTTGAGGGTGGCCGGAGCGACGGAGTGCCAGTCGAAGGTGGCGACGGAGACCAGGATCATCACCGCGACCAGGGCGGCCATCGGGATCTGCGACACCCAGGGGCCGAAGACGACGCACAGGACCATGAGGAACACCCCGGCCAGGAAGGTCGACAACCGGGTGCGGGCGCCGTTCCTCACGTTGATCATCGTCTGGCCGATCATGGCGCAGCCGCCCATGCCGCCGAACAGGCCGGTGACGATGTTGGCGACGCCCTGGCCGATGGACTCACGCGTCTTGCTGGAGGAGGTGTCGGTCAGTTCGTCGACCAGCTTGGCGGTCATCAACGACTCCATCAGCCCGACCAGGGCGAGGGCGAGCGCGTACGGCACGATCAGCGCCAGGGTGGCGGTGGTGAACGGCACGTCCGGCAGGCCGGGGACCGGTAGTGCCGACGGTAGCGCGCCCTTGTCGCCGACGGTCGGCACCGCCAGGCCGGCTCCGACGGTGAGCGCGGTCAGCGCGGCGATGGACACCAGAGGCGCGGGCACGGCCTTGGTGAGGCGGGGGAAGAACACCATCAGCGCCAGCGCCCCGCCGACCAGCGGATACACCACCCACGGCACGTCTGTGAGTTCCGGCAGCTGCGCCATGAAGATCAGGATGGCCAGGGCGTTGACGAATCCCACCATCACCGAGCGCGGCACGAACCGCATCAGCTTGGCCACCCCCAGCGCGCCGAGCGCGATCTGGAACACCCCGCCGAGGATGACCGCGGCGATCAGGTAGGCCAGGCCGTACTCACGGGTCAGCGGCGCGACCACCAGGGCGATCGCGCCGGTGGCGGCGGAGATCATCGCGGGGCGGCCGCCGACGACGGCGATCACTGTGGCCATGGTGAAGGAGGCGAACAATCCGACGCTCGGAGCGACTCCGGCGATGATGGAGAACGAGATGGCCTCGGGGATCAGGGCGAGCGCGACCACCAGACCGGAGAGGATCTCGGTGCGGGCGACCTTCGGGGACCACCAGGCCGGGCGGGCCGGGCGCGGGTGGGCGAAAAGGGGCGATGAGCTGGGCAACAGGCATCCTTGGGCGTGGGGGGCCTTCGGCCGGACGGCCGCCAGGCGGAGGACAACGGGGTGAGACCGGGAAAGGCGCTCGGCGGAGCCGCCGCGCACCACACGGGCGGCGGCAGGGATCGCGGAGCCCGGCGTGAGGAGCCGGGGAAAGGGGGCCGTGCTACCGGAGCGGCAGCCTCACGGCGGGCAGGAGGCGGCAGGCATGGCGGGCACGCGCGCGTCGGTGTCCTTCGGGTCGAGATCGCCGCGAGGCGCGCCGGTGCGCCCCGCCCGGGCAGGCCGGGGCGTCGCCCGCGGCCGCGGGCAGACCGGAGTGGGACTCCCCGTCGCCGGAAACTCTACCTTCGGCGCCGGGGACGGGTGCGAGTGCCCGCGACCGGTGCGGGGCCCAAGGTAGAGCGGGGCCCAGGGCAGAGCGGGGCCCCGCTCTACCTTCTACCTTCGGCGCCGGGGACGGGTGCGAGTGCCCGCGACCGGTGCGGGGCCCAAGGTAGAGCGGGGCCCAGGGCAGAGCGGGGCCCCGCTCTACCT
>NZ_NGFP01000100.1 GCF_002149035.1 Streptosporangium minutum | reverse complement strand
CGGACCGGGTGAGGAGGGGGCCGGAGACGCGGGAGCGGGCTCCGCCGGCGGCCGTGCGCCCGCCTACGGCGCCAGCATGTCCACCGTGAGGTTCGCCTCGGTGTTGGGGATGCCGATGTCCTGGGCGCGCTTGTCGGCCATGGCGAGCAGGCGGCGGATGCGCCCGGCGATGGCGTCCTTGGTCAGCGGCGGGTCGGCGAGCTGGCCGAGCTCCTCCAGGGACGCCTGCTTGTGCTCGACCCGGAGACGGCCGGCGATCACCAGATGCTCGGGCGCCTCCTCGCCGAGGATCTCCAGGGCCCGCTGGACCCGGGCCCCGGCGGCCACCGCGGCGCGGGCCGAACGGCGCAGGTTGGCGTCGTCGAAGTTGGCCAGGCGGTTGGCCGTCGCCCGGACCTCGCGGCGCATCCGCCGCTCCTCCCAGGCCAGCACGCTGTCGTGGGCGCCCAGCCGGGTCAGCAGCGCGCTGATCGCGTCGCCGTCGCGGACCACGACCCGGTCGACGCCACGGACCTCGCGGGCCTTGGCGTGGATCTTCAGCCGCCGGGCGGACCCGACCAGCGCGAGCGCCGCCTCCGGCCCCGGGCAGGTGACCTCCAGCGACATGGAACGGCCCGGCTCGGTGAGCGAGCCGTGCGCCAGGAAGGCCCCCCGCCAGGCGGCCTCGGCGTCGCAGGTCGCCCCCGCGACGACCTGGCGCGGCAGGCCGCGGACCGGACGGCCGTGGTTGTCGATCAATCCGGTCTGACGGGCCAGGGCCTCCCCGTCGCGGTAGACCCGCACCACGTAGCGCGAGCCCTTGCGCAGCCCGGCGGGGGCCAGGACGAGCACCTCCGCCTTGTGACCGAACACCTCGCCGATGTCCTTGATGAGCCGCCTGGCCGTGACGTTGGTGTCGAGCTCCGCCTCGATCACGATCCGTCCGCCCACCAGGTGCAGCCCACTCGCGAACCGCAGGAGCGTCGACACCTCGGCCTTACGGCAGCAAGGCTTCAGGACCGGCAACCTGCTCAGCTCGTCCTTGACCACACCTGTCATCGCCATGTGCGTTCGTCCTCCCCCATACAGACCTCATGCGGCCCGAGATAAACCAGGCTCACAGAAGTTTCTCGCACTCCTGAGCACCGCTGACCAGGATCAACGCTTCTCACGGAAAATCTCGTCCAGGACGGAGGCAAGACGTTGCGCATCGTGCCGCGGCGAGCCGTCCTGGTCGGCCACGGCGGCCAGGACGAGCCGTCCGCCGAGTTCGGCGGCGGCCTTCGCCAGCTCCTCCGCGTCCTCGGCCACCCCGGTGTCGGCGAGCACCACGTCGACCTCCAGGGAGGGGGCGTGCTGCCGCAGCACCTCCAGATGTTTCTGGGGGGAGAAGCCGTCGGTCTCCCCCGGCTGCGGGGCGAGGTTCAGCGCGACCAGGCGGCGCGCCGCGGTGGAGTGCAGGGCCTCGGCCAGCTGGGGCACCTTGAGGTGGGGCAGCACGCTGGTGAACCACGACCCGGGACCGAAGACCACCCAGTCGGCGTCCAGGACCGCCTGGACCGCCTCGGGGCAGGCCGGGGGATCCTCGGGGACCAGCGAGATGGCCCGGACCCGGCCGGGGGTGAGCGCGCAGGCCACCTGGCCGCGCACGGTGCTCACCTCACCGTCCAGCTCCACCTCCGCGGCGATGTCGAGCGGCACCGAGGACATCGGCAGCACCCGTCCGTGCGCGCCCAGGAGCCTGCCGACCCAGTCGAGGCCGGCGACCGTGTCGCCGAGCCTCTCCCACAGCGCCACGATCAGCAGATTGCCGACCGCGTGCCCGTGCAGGTCGCCCTCACTCCGGAACCGGTGCTGGACGACCTCGCTCCAGGTCCGCCCCCAGTCGTCGTCCCCGCACAGCGCGGCCAGGGCCATCCGAAGGTCCCCCGGGGGCAGCACGCCGAGCTCGCGGCGGAGCCTGCCGCTCGAGCCCCCGTCGTCGGCCACGGTGACCACCGCCGTCAGCTCGGAGGTGACCCTGCGCAGCGCCGTCAGCGACGCGTACAGCCCGTGCCCCCCGCCCAGCGCGACGACCTTGAGACCTTCGATCACTCCCGGCCCACATCCCGATGGCTTACCTGCACCTCCATGCCTCCCCGGTCACGCAATCGGCCGCCGATCTGCTCGGCCATGGCGACACTGCGGTGCTTGCCGCCGGTGCAGCCGACGGCGAGCGTGGCGTAGCCCTTGCCCTCACGGGTGTAACCGGCCGCGATGATGCCGACCACCTCGTCGTAGGCGTCCAGCAGCTCCTTCGCGCCCGGCTGGTTGAGAACGTACTCCCGCACGGGAGTGTCGAGCCCGTTCATCGGGCGCAGCTCCGGGACCCAGTGAGGATTGGGCAGGAACCGGCAGTCGACGACGAGGTCGGCGTCGACGGGCAGGCCGTACTTGTAGCCGAAGGAGACCACGTTGACCCGCAGGCCCGGCCGGTCCTCGCCGCCGAAGAAGGCGACGATCTTGCCGCGGAGCTCGTGGACGTTGAGGTTGGAGGTGTCGATGACCAGGTCGGCGTTCGCCCGGACCTCGCGCAGGATGCCGCGCTCGCGCGCGATCCCGTCGACCAGCCGGCCCTCCCCCTGGAGCGGGTGCGGACGGCGGACGTTCTCGAACCTGCGGACCAGCTCCTCGTCACTGGCCTCCAGGAACACCACCCGTACGGCGACGCCGCGCCCGTCCAGCTCCTCGATCGCGGCGTTGAGGTCGGTGGTGAACGCCAGACTGCGCACGTCGACCACCGCTGCCACCTTGTCGGCGGCCAGCTTGACCCTTCCAGCCTCCTCGGCCATGGCGAACAGCAGGCCGGGTGGCAGGTTGTCGATGACGAACCAGCCAAGGTCCTCCAGGGCCTTGGCCGCTGTGCTCCGTCCCGCCCCCGACATGCCGGTGACGATGACGAACGCTGGCTCTTTTCCGTTCATGGGTTCTCCCCCTTCAACGCCGACACGATCGTCTCGGCCGTAGCGGGGCCGATCCCGGGAATCTCGCAGATCTGGGCCGCGGTCGCCTCCCGTAACCGCTTCACCGATCCGAAATGCTTGATCAGGGCCTGTCTGCGGGCCGGACCGAGCCCGGGAACCTCGTCCAGGGCGCTTTCCTTGACGCTCTTCGACCGCTTCGACCGATGGTAGGTGATGGCGAATCGATGGGCCTCGTCACGCACGCGCTGCAGGAGGTAAAGGGCCTCGCTCGACCGGGGAAGGATTACCGGCAGGTCCTCGCCGGGAAGCCAGACCTCCTCCAGCCGCTTGGCCAGGCCGCAGACCGCCACATCGTCCACGCCCAGCTCGTCCAGCGCGCGCTGGGCGGCCGCCGCCTGGGCCGGGCCGCCGTCCACGACGACCAGGTTGGGCGGGTAGGCGAACTTGCGCGGCCTGCCGGTCTCCGGGTCGATGCCCGGTTCGGCGCCGGCTTCGGCGTCGAGCTCCCCGGTGGCCGAGCGCTCCTCCAGATACCGCTTGAACCGGCGTGAGATCACCTCGTAGATCGAGGCGACGTCGCCCTCGGTGGAGCGGACGGAGAACCTGCGGTATTCGCTCTTGCGGGCCAGGCCGTCCTCGAACACCACCATGGAGGCCACCACGTCGGTGCCCTGGATGTGGGAGACGTCGTAGCACTCGACGCGCAGCGGCGCCTGGTCCAGGTCGAGGGCGTCGGCGACCTCCTGCAGCGCCTTGCTCCGGGTGGTCAGGTCGCTGGCCCGCTTGAGCTTGTGCTGCTTCAGGGACTCCATGGCGTTGCGCCAGACGGTCTCCATCAGCGACTTCTTGTCCCCCCGCTGCGGGACGCGGATCTCCACCCGTGCCTTGCGGTGCTCGCTGAGCAGCTCGGTGACCGCCTCCGCGTCGGGCGGGAGCACGGGCACCAGCACCTCCCTGGGCAGCGCCTCGGGAGTCGCGTCGCCGTACATCTGCAGCAGGAACTGCTCGACCAGCTCGCCGGGCCCGGCCTCCTCGACCTTGTCGACCACCCATCCGCGCTGGCCCCTGATGCGCCCGCCGCGGACGTAGAACACCTGCACCGCGGCCTCAAGCGGATCCTCCGCCAGTGCGACCACGTCGCAGTCGGTGCCCTCCCCCAGCACCACGGCCTGCTTCTCCATGGCTCTCAGCAGCGCCTGGATGTCGTCGCGCAGCCGGGCGGCCCTTTCGTACTCCTGGTCGGCGGCCGCCTGGCGCATCTCGCGCTCCAGCCGCTTCATGAAGCGGCCGGTGTTGCCCGCCATGAAGTCGCAGAAGTCCTCGGCCAGCGTCCGGTGCTCCTGGGCGGTGACCCTGCTGACGCAGGGCGCCGAGCACTTGTCGATGTAGCCCAGCAGGCAGGGCCGGCCGATCTGCCCGGCGCGCCGGAACACCCCCGCCGAGCAGCTCCTGATCGGGAACACCCGCAGCAGCAGGTCGACCGTCTCCCTGATCGCCCAGGCATGGGAGTAGGGCCCGAAGTAACGGGTGCCCTTGCGCTTGGCGCCGCGCAACACCTGGACCCGGGGAAACTCCTCCCCCATGGTGACCGCGAGGTAGGGGTAGGACTTGTCGTCGCGGTACTTGACGTTGAACCGCGGGTCGTACTCCTTGATCCAGGAGTATTCGAGCTGGAGCGCCTCGACCTCGGTGCCGACGACCGTCCAGTCGACGTCGACGGCGGTCGTGAGCATGGTCTGGGTGCGCGGATGGAGCCCGGCGAAGTCGGCGAAGTAGGAGTTCAGCCGCTGGCGCAGGTTCTTGGCCTTGCCGACGTAGATGACCCGGCCCTCGGCGCCCCTGAACCGGTAGACGCCGGGTGATTCGGGGATCGACCCCGGACTCGGCCGGAAACTCGCCGGACCAACCACAGATCTCGCCACATCGAAAGCCTATCGGCCTTCACCGACAGGATCTCTTCTCCGGAACCCCTACCCGTCCCCGCATCGCGGGCCCCGCGGCGCCGGCGCCGGGTCCCCCCTCCCTCGCCGGCGCCGCGGGCGGTGCTCAGGCGAGGGTGATGGAGTCGCCCTCGACCTTGATCGCCTTCTCCGCGAGAGGCTTCTTGGCGGGGCCGTTCGCGACGGAGCCGTCGGCGATCTTGAACTTGCTGCCGTGGCACGGGCAGTTGATCGTGCCACCCGAGACGGTCGCGACGTCGCATCCCTGGTGGGGGCAGACGGAGGTGAAGGCCTTGTACTGCCCGGCCGTCGGCTGGGTCACCACCACCTTCTGGTCCTTGAAGACCTTGCCGCCCCCCTCGGGGATGTCAGCGGTCTTGGTCAGCGCCGCCGCCCCGGCCGCCTCCGCGCCCGAACCAGCCGGGGCGGAGGAGGCCGGCGCCGCGGCCACCGACGCGCTGTCGGCGGCGGGGTCGCCGTACCCCGAGCACGCGGTCAGCACCGCGGCCATCCCGGCACCTCCCGCGCCCAGCATCACCGCGCGACGTGTCGTATCAGTCATGGTCACCCTCCAGAGTCCTCATCTTCAGGTACGGCCGCCCCTCCCGGCGCCGATTCAGCATGCCGTACCCGGCATCAGGAAACTGTGAAGAAATACGCCCTCGGCGTGTCTCCGGCCCCGTCCCGGACGACCGTCCCGATGAGAGGCCTCAGACGATCACGATGCCGTCGCCGTCGAGCTTCAGCGCGAACTCGACCAGCGGCGCCCCCGCCGGGCCCTTGAGGCACTTGCCGGAGTCGGCGGCGAACTCGCTGCCGTGGCAGGGGCAGCGGATGATCCCGTCCTCGGGCCGGGCGACCGAGCAGCCCTTGTGCGGGCAGCTCGCGGTGAACGCCTTGAACACCCCCGCGGTGGGCTGGGTGATCACGATCTTCCACTTGGTGATGACCTTGCCGCCGCCCACCGGTACGTCGGCGGTCTGGGCGATGACCTTCCCCTTGATGCCCGGCGGCACGATGCCCGGACCGGGCCCGCCGTCGGCGCAGCCGGTGAGCGCGGCCCCGCACGCCACGGCCGCCGTGGCGCCGAGCACATGCCTGCGTGTGGGCATGCTTGAACCTTCACTGCTGCTCATTGCAGCCCTTCTCGCAACGTCCCCCGCCAAACCGGGCCTACGCATCAAGGGTATTGACGCGGAGACCCGGTCTCGCATCCGGCCTCAGGTACCGAGGATCTTCCGCAGGAAACGGCCGGTGTGGCTGTCGTCGACCAGGGCGACCTCCTCGGGCGTGCCGGTGGCGAGCACGCTGCCGCCCCGGGAGCCGCCCTCGGGGCCCATGTCGATCAGCCAGTCGGCGGTCTTGATCACGTCGAGGTTGTGCTCGATGACGATGACCGTGTTACCGCCGTCCACGAGCTTGCCGAGCACGCCCAGCAGCCGCCGGATGTCCTCGAAGTGCAGGCCGGTGGTGGGCTCGTCCAGCACGTAGATCGTCCGGCCGGTGGAGCGGCGCTGCAGCTCCGAGGCGAGCTTGACGCGCTGGGCCTCGCCGCCCGACAGCGTCGTGGCGGGCTGGCCCAGCCGGACGTAGCCCAGGCCGACGTCGTTCAGCGTCTGGAGGTAGCGCTTGATGGACGGGATGGCGTCGAAGAAGCCCAGGGCCTCCTCGATCGGCATGTCGAGCACCTCGGAGATCGTCTTGCCCTTGTAGTGGACCTCCAGCGTCTCCCGGTTGTATCGCGCCCCGTGACAGACCTCACACGGCACGTAGACGTCCGGCAGGAAGTTCATCTCGATCTTGATCGTGCCGTCGCCCGAGCAGGCCTCGCAGCGGCCGCCCTTGACGTTGAAGCTGAACCGGCCCTTCTGGTAGCCCCGGACCTTGGCCTCGGTGGTCTGCGCGAACAGGTCGCGCACCTTGTCGAAGACACCGGTGTAGGTCGCCGGGTTCGAGCGGGGGGTGCGGCCGATCGGCGACTGGTCCACGTGCACGACCTTGTCGACGAGGTCCATCCCGTTGACCCGCGAGTGGCGGCCCGGGACGGTGCGCGCGCCGTTCAGCTCCTTGGCCAGGGCGTTGTAGAGGATGTCGTTGACCAGCGTGGACTTGCCCGACCCCGAGACACCGGTGACCGCGGTGAACACCCCGAGCGGGAACTCCACGTCCACGCCCTTGAGGTTGTGCTCGCGGGCGCCCTTCACCGTGATCTGCCGCTTCCTGTCGCGCTTGCGGCGCTTGGCGGGGATGGCGATGGTCCTGCGCCCGGAGAGGTAGGCGCCGGTCATCGAGTCCTCGGAGGCCAGCAGCTCCGCGACCGTGCCCGAGACGACGACCTGGCCACCGTGCTCGCCGGCGCCGGGACCGATGTCCACCACCCAGTCGGCGGCGGCGATGGTGTCCTCGTCGTGCTCGACCACGATGAGCGTGTTGCCCATGTCCCGCAGCCGGATCAGGGTCTCCAGCAGCCGCTGGTTGTCACGCTGGTGCAGGCCGATGGACGGCTCGTCGAGCACGTAGAGCACGCCGACCAGGCCGGAGCCGATCTGGGTGGCCAGCCGGATGCGCTGGGCCTCGCCGCCGGCCAGGGTGCCCGACGCGCGGTCCATGGTCAGGTAGTCGAGACCCACGTCCAGCAGGAAGCCCATCCGGGCGTTGATCTCCTTGACCACCCGCTCGGCGATCTGCATGTCCCGGTCGGAGAGCTGGAGCCCGGCCAGGAACGTCGCGCACTCGCCGATCGACATCGCCGAGACGTCGGCGATCGAGCGGTCCTCCACCGTGACGGCCAGCGAGACCGGCTTGAGCCTGGCCCCCTTGCAGGCCGGGCACGGGATCTCCCGCATGTAGCCTTCGTACTTCTCCCGCATGCCGTCGCTCTCGGACTCGGCATGACGGCGCTGCACCCAGGGGATGGCCCCCTCGAAGGTGGTGTAATAGGAGCGCTCACGGCCGTAGCGGTTGCTGTAGCGGACGTGGACCTGCTCGTCGTGACCGTGCAGCAGGGCGTTCTGCGCCTTCCGGGGGAGCTTCTCCCACGGGGTGGTGAGCTTGAACCCCATCGCGAGGCCGAGCGCCTCGACGAGTCGGACGAAGTAGTCGCTGGTGTGCCCACCGGCCCACGGGGAGATCGCGCCGTCGCCCAGGGTCGTCTCCGGGTCGGGCACGATCAGGTCGGGGTCGACCTCCATCCGCACTCCGAGGCCGGTGCACTCGGGGCAGGCGCCGAAGGGCGAGTTGAAGGAGAACGAGCGGGGCTCCATCTCCTCGAACGACAGGTCGTCGTAGGGGCAGTAGAGGTGCTCGGAGTAGAAGCGCTCACGGTTGGGGTCGCTGTCCGGCAGGTCGACGAACTCCAGCGTGATCGTGCCCCCGGAGAGCTGCAGGGCGGTCTCCACGGAGCCGGTGAGGCGGCTGCGCGCGCTCTCCTTCACCGCGAGGCGGTCGACGATCACCTCGATGTCGTGCTTCTCCTGCTTCTTCAGCGTCGGCGGCTCGTCCAGCCGGACCACCGTGCCGTCGACGCGGGCCCGGGCGAAGCCCTTGGCCTGGAGCTGGCTGAAGAGCTCGGTGTATTCGCCCTTACGGCCGCGGATCACGGGGGCGAGCACCTGGAAGCGGGTGCCCTCCGCGAGCTCCATCACCCGGTCGACGATCTGCTCCGGGCTCTGCCGGGCGATCGTGCGGCCGCACTGCGGGCAGTGCGGCTTGCCGATGCGGGCCCAGAGCAGCCGGAGGTAGTCGTAGACCTCCGTGATCGTGCCGACCGTAGAACGCGGGTTGCGGCTGGTCGACTTCTGGTCGATCGACACCGCGGGCGAGAGCCCCTCGATGAAGTCGACATCGGGCTTGTCCATCTGCCCGAGGAACTGGCGGGCGTAAGCCGACAGTGATTCGACATAGCGCCGCTGGCCCTCGGCGAAGATGGTGTCGAAGGCCAGACTGGACTTGCCCGAACCGGACAGCCCGGTGAAGACGATCAGAGAGTCCCGCGGGAGGTCCAGCGAGACGTCCTTGAGGTTGTGTTCACGTGCGCCACGCACGATGAGGCGGTCAGCCACAGCAGTCCCGACGTCGTTGTAGAGGGTTAAGAGCGGTCGCGGGAAGACTAGCGACGGGGTCCGACAATTTTCGGAGCCGCGTCTGGGGCCGAGGGTTTCCCCGCCCTCTCCAGACTACGGCCTTCCCGTGGGCCCTACGGGCCACTTGACGCTTCGACCACATGTTCCAACCACGGGGACACGGTGGTTTATGCCCTGGCTCCGGCCCCTGTCCCGATGATGGAGTGAGGGGATGGATGTCATAGAAACGCTCACTACCGAGCTGACCGGCTCCACCGCCCGTCTCCTCGCCACCGCCGCCGGGCTGACCGACGCCGATGTCAGCGCCCCCTCCCGGCTGCCCGGCTGGAGCAGGGGGCACCTACTGACCCACCTCTCCCGCAACGCCGACAGCCTCGTCAACCTGGCCACGTGGGCCAGGACCGGCGTCCGGACCCCGCAGTACCCCGATCCGGGGACACGCGACGCGCAGATCGAGGCGGGAGCCGTACGGCCGGCGAAGGAACAGCTGGCCGACCTGGAGGAGAGCGCGGCGCGGCTGGCCGGGGCGCTCGCCGCGATGCCCGCCGAGGGGTGGTCGGCGACGGTGGGCGGCATGCGCCCGCCCGGCCATCCGGCCTGGTACGTGCTGGTCCGGCGGGTGCGCGAGGTCGAGATGCACCATGTGGATCTGGGGGCGGGCTACGAGTGCGCCGACTGGCCGGAGGCGTTCGTCCGCAGGGACCTGCACGACGCGATGGTCTGCTGGCCGCACGAGCTCAGCACGGTCAGCGAGATCGTGGTCGAGGAGGTCAAGGACGGCGACAAGCACCACCAGGTCTGGCGGGAGCTCGGATCGGGGCCCGTGCTGCAGGGTGACGCCTGGGCCCTGCTGGGCTGGCTGACCGGTCGCTCGTCGGGAGCGGGGCTTAGGGTGATGCCGGAGGGGGCCGGTGGCAACCGGCCCGCCGTGGCCGACGCCGGGCCGCTGCCCGCGCCGCCACCGTGGCTGACCGTGCTCGCGCCCCCTCACCTGCCCGCTACCCCGCCCGAGGAGTATCCGTGACGTACACCGGTGACGTGCAGGTCGGCGGTCCCGCCGACGTGCGGGAGCTGCCCGCTCTGACGATCTCCAAGCTGGCCGTCGGACCGTTCGACAACAATGCCTACCTGGTGCGGTGCAACGACACCGGCGACGGCGCGCTCATCGACGCCGCCGCCGACGGCGACCGCCTGCTGGCGCTCATCGGCGACCGGCCGATCAGCAAGATCATCACTACTCACCAGCACGGCGATCACTGGCAGGCCCTGGAGCAGGTCGCCGCGGCGACGGGCGCGACGGTGATCGCGCACCCGCTCGACGCGGCGGCGTTGCCGGTGCCGGTGGACCTGGAGGTGGAACACGGCGACCGGATCACCGTCGGCGTGGTCACGCTTGAGGTGATCCACCTGCGCGGGCACACGCCGGGCTCGATCGCCCTGTACTACCCGGGCCACCTGTTCACCGGCGACTCGTTGTTCCCCGGCGGCGTCGGCAACACCAACAAGGACCCGGAGCGCTTCGCCCGGCTCTTCACCGACGTGTCGGAGCGCCTCTTCGACCGGCTGCCCGACGAGACCTGGGTCTACCCGGGCCACGGCAAGGACACCACGCTGGGCGCCGAGCGCCCCTCCCTGCCGGAGTGGCGGGAGCGCGGCTGGTAGGCCCTCCCCGTACGGCCGTCGCCCGGAGCGTCAGCCGTGCGGACGGCCGGAGACCCGGACGGCGCGATCCGCCGCGGCGACCGCGCGGGCCCGGCCGTCGCACGGGCGGTACGGACATCGGCACACGGCGGTCCGCCTCCGGCGGGCCGTGTGCCGATTTCCGTCAGCTGATGCTCTCCGACTCCCTGCGCTCCTTGCGCTTCTCCCGCTTGAACATCAGGACGCGCAGCGGGATGGCGGCCACGATGGTCACCTGCATCAAGGCGCCGACCTTGATCAGCGTGTCGCCACCGGTCAGGCCCGCGGCCCAGATGGTGAGGCAGGCGACGTTGATCATCATCCAGGCCAGCACGGCGGCGGCCAGGTTGCCCTTGGGCTTGGGATACTCGATCCGGCTGACCATGAGGTAGGCCACACCGAAGATGGGCAGCAGGGTCACGATCGACGGCGGGAACAGCAGCACGATCGAGACCACCGTCATGGCGCCCATCGGGATGGGCAGGCCCATGAAGTCGCCGCTCGTGGTCTTCACGCAGGCGAAGCGGGCAAGCCGGATGACTCCGGCCAGCAGCACCGAGGCCGCGGCGACCATCACCAGCGGAAACGGCACCCTCTGGGTGAAGCCGCCCCAGATGACCACCATGAAGGCGGGGGCGAAGCCGAAGCTGATCACATCGGCCAGGTTGTCCAGCTCGGCCCCCATGGCCGAGGCGCGGAACTTGCGGGCCACCAGGCCGTCGAACAGGTCGCAGGTGGCACCGATCAGGAGCAGCACCACCGCGGTGCCGAAGAACTGGGGAACTGCCGCGAACTTCCCGTTCGTCTGGAGCTGGTTGATCGCCGACCAGGCCAGCACGCAGACCGCGAGGAAGCCGCACAGCGCGTTGCCGAGGGAGAGGGAGTCAGCCGCCGAGAGCCGGAACGCCTTGCCGACGGGCCCCCGGGGCTCGTCGTCCGTCTCGTCCAGCGGCCAGCTCGCGTCAGCCGTGGTCAAGAGCCGTCACCCCCGCGACGGTCCGCTGGCCGACCGACACGGCGGGAGCGATTCCCTCGGGAAGATAGAGGTCCACACGCGAGCCGAGCCGGATCAGCCCGATCCTCTCGGCCTTGGCCACCTTCGCCCCGGCCGCCAGGTAGGGCACGATGCGGCGCGCGACCGCGCCGGCGATCTGGACCAGCTCGATGTCGCCGAGCACGGTGTCCAGGTGCCACACGACCCGCTCGTTCTTGTCGCTGTCCTTGTTGAAGGCGGGCACGAACCCCCCGGCCACGTGCTCCACCGAGGTGACCGTACCGGCCAGCGGCGCACGGTTGACGTGCACGTCCAGGGGGCTCATGAAGATGGCCACCCTTGTGCGGCCGTCCGGCCAGGGGTCGATGCTCTGCACCACGCCGTCGGCGGGCGACAGGATCCTCGCCGGTCCCGGCGTGCGCTCGGGGTCGCGGAAGAACCAGAGCATGCCACCGGTGAGCGCGGCCAGGGGTGCCGCCGCCAGCGCCCAGCGCCGGTCACGGCGGCTGAGCAGTGAGGTCACTGCGGCGGCGGTCACAGTCGGGAGCAACCACGGGGAGACGCCACGGGCCAGCCGTACCCGGCCTGGCTGGTAGCTTGCTGAATCGTGGGACACAGGGAACCTTTGTGATGTCTTGCGGCATTAGACCGGTATGTCTACCTGCCTTGGGGCAGGATGCTACCCATCTCTCAGCCCTTATACGGCGCAACTAGACAAGCAAAGCCGCTCACACGCCGATCCGCTAGCCCTGCTTACCACTCGCGGAGGTGGTGATTTCCTTGCTTTCGCGTCCGTCGCGACGGGCCTTGATCAGGCTGGCCGCAGTGGTGATCACCATAGTGACGCCGATGACCGACAACGACAGCCAGATCGGCACCTCAGGTGCCCAGGACACGCCACTGGAGTGCAGCGCCTCGAGAATCAGCTTAACCCCGATGAAACCAAGGATGAACGCGAGACCGTAGCTCAGGTAGACCAGGCGCTGCAGCAGACCGCCCAGCAGGAAGTAGAGCTGACGCAGCCCCATCAGGGCGAACGCGTTGGCGCTGAAGACGATGAAGGCGTCGGTGGTGAGACCGAAGATCGCGGGAATCGAGTCGAGCGCGAACAGCAGATCGGTGGTGCCGATGGCGATCATCACGATCAGCAGCGGGGTGACCATCCGCCTGCCGTCGACCTTGACGACGACCTTGGAGCCCACGTAGTCGTCGGTGTGCGGCAGCGCCCGGCGGGCCCAGCGCAGGACCGGGTTCTCCGGGACGTCGTCCTCGTCGTGACCGTGCTGGCGGACCAGCTGCACCGCGGTGTAGATCAGGAACAGGCCGAAGACGTAGAACAGCCACCCGAAGTTCGCCAGCGCGGCGGCGCCGACGGCGATGAAGATGCCCCGCATGACCAGCGCCATCAGGATGCCGACCAGCAGTACCTTGTGCTGATGGACCTTGGGCACCGCGAAGCGGGTCATGATGATGTAGAAGACGAAGAGGTTGTCGACGCTCAGGCTGTACTCGGTGATGTAGCCGGCGAAGAACTGACCCGCCGGGGTCGGCCCGGCGAAGATCCACAACACGATGCCGAAGACGACCGCGAGGGCGACATAGAAGGCGACCCAGTAACCGGCCTGCTTCAGCGAGAACTCTCGCGGCTCACCCCGGTCGACGATCCACAGATCAAAGGCGAGGACGACGAGAAGGCCACCGATAACGGCAATCCAGGCCCAAAAAGGAACAGTCACGACTAATAACCCTCCGGCGGCGCGCACGACTGACTGCCGGAGGTCTCTCCCGCCCGCGAAAGTCTGGTGCGGACCGACAGCCCCGGGGGCCTCGTGGAGCGAGGCAGCACCGTGATGACGAGACTGTCACGAAGGGATACTCCCCCCCTAACCAAGCCAGTATAGGTGTGTGGCTTGGCAGCGCCTAATTCGGCGATCAGGCGCGGCCCGATGTCCCAGCCCGCGAGATGCCCGCGTACACCGCCGTCACAGCCTCCAGCGCCTCCTCCCGTCCGGGTAGCCCGGCGCCCCGCCGGGCGGCCGCCCCGGCCAGGGTCCGGACGAGCTCGTCGTCGGCCAGCACCCGCTCCACCGCCTCGCGCAGCGCGGCGACGTCGCCGTACGGCACCAGCAGCCCGCCCTCGCCCACCATCGGCGGGATGCCGCCCACCGCGGTGGCGATCACCGGTGTCCCCGCCCGCAGCGCCTCCTGCACGGTCAGCGGCTGCCCCTCCCACCGGCTGGGCACCAGCAGGGCCCTCGCGACCCCGAGCAGATCCCCGACGTCGCCCCGGTTGCCCAGCAGCCGCACCGGCAGGTTCTCCCGGTCGACGCGCCCCTGGAGCTCCTCACGCAACGGCCCCTCCCCCGCGACCAGGAACACCGCCCGCGGCGCGGATCCGGCGGGCGCCCGGCCGGGGCCGAAGGCGGCCGCGACGTCGAGCAGGGTCTCCAGGCCCTTCTGCTGGGCGAGCCTGGCGACGGTCAGGAAGACCGGCCGGTCTCCCGTGCCGAGCTCCTCGCGGACCTCCCGCGATCCGCGTCCGGAGGGGGGCAGCACCGGCGCCGGGACGACGGCGGCCTCGACGTGCCCGGCCCCCAGCCCGGCCATCCGCTCCCCCAGGTCGGGGGAGACCACCAGGATCCGATCGGCGCGGCGGGCGACGATCCGTTCAAGGACCCCGTAGACCGCACCGATCGCACCGCCCGCGGTGGCGGCGTTGTGCAGGGTCACCACCAGGCCGGTCCGGGTCCCGGTCAGCGCGAGAGCGGCCAGCGCCCCGGCCCTCAGCCCATGAGCGTGTACGGCGTGCGCCCCGCGCAGCGCCCTGAGCGCCCGAACCGCCCGCAGGTCGTTCAGCGGGCGGGGCCGGTCGGAGATCGGCACCGGCACGAACCGCGCCCCGAGCCGGCCGAACCCGAATGTCTCCTCGGTCTCCCGCGGCCCGGCCACGACCACCTGGTGGCCCCGCCCCACCAGGCCCTCCGCCAGCATGGCCACATGCCGGCCGACCCCGCCCGCGCTGGTCCCCAGCACGAACGCCAGCCGTGCACCCGCCTCAGTCATCGCCACGGTCCCCTCCTGGAGTGGGTACCCGCCTGAGCCGCTCCAGCAGCAGCCGGGTGTCCGGTCTGTCGATCACCGCGGCCACGGCCGCGAACGCCGCCGAACCGGCGACCGCCGCCACCGTCCCGACCACCACGCACATCCACCGTGACACCCCGCCGGAGACCGTGACCACGGCCAGACCGGCCCCGTAGGCGGCTGCCCCGCCGAGCACCGCGGCGGACAGGGCCCGCCAGGCCCCCTCCAGCGCGCCCGCGCCTGCGGCCCTGGACACCGCGAGCGCCAGCAGTCCCCCGCCGACGGTCATGCCGACGGTGCTGCCCAACGCCAGCTGCCCGACGACGTCGGGCGGACTGTGCGCGGCCCGGGCCAGCAGGATCTGCGCCACCAGCGCGACGGCCCATCCGGCCACCGAGGCGACCGCCGCCGACCGGCCCCGGCCGCAGGCGTACAGGACCCGCGCGAGATGGAACATCAGCGCGTATCCCACCAGACCCGGCGCGAACAGCGCGACGGCGCCGGCCATCTCCCCGGGATCGCCGCCCGGCGTGCCCTCCACGAACACCCGGGACACGGGCATGGCGACCGCCGCCATCACCCCGGCCGCCAGCCCCGTCACCAGCAGGATCGCCCGCGTGGTGGACGAGGCCAGGCCGTCGAAACCGGCCCGGTCCCCGTCGGCCGCGCGGGCCGACAGCACCGGGAACGAGCTCGTGGCGATCGGCACCACGAGCACCGCGAAAGGGAGCTGGTACAGCGCCCAGGAGTAGGTGTAGATCCCCGTCGCCCCCGCTCCGCCCAGGTCGTTGGCCAGGCGGACCACGACGATCAGCGCGACCTGCTGGGCGATGAGCACGGCGATGCCCGCGCCGGCGAGCTGCCGCGCGCGGGCGGCGACCCCCGGGGGGAAGGACAGCGAGGGCCGCAACCGCAGCTTGAGGCGGCCCACCGGACCGGCCACGGTGAGCACCATCGCCGCGGCGGCGATCGTCGCGCCGAGCGAGAGCGTCAGCTGCCCCGCCGTCGTGAGATCCGACAGGTCGGCGGCGGCCCCGTCGCCGACCGGCTCGAACACCAGGTAGGAGGCGACGATGAGCAGGCTGGAGACCAGCGGCGCCAGGGCGGGGCCCATGAACCGCCGGTGGGCCTGGAGCACGCCGTACAGGACCACCGCGACACCGAAGAAGATCATGCGCGGGGCGAACACGACGAGCATGTCCGTGCCGGCTCCGAGGACCTCGGTCAGATCGCACTCGCCGGGATTGCCGATCAGCAGCGTGACGATCGGCCCGGCGAACGCGGCGATGAGCAGGGTCAGCGGCACCAGCGCGAGCATCACCCAGGTGAGCAGGGCCGACGTGGTCCAGCTGACCTCCGCCCTGGCCTCGGGGTCGTCTCCCGCCCGGGAGGCCGCCGAGGCCAGCACCGGCACCACCGTCCCGGCCAGCGCACCGCCGGCCACCAGCTCGAAGACGATGTTGGGCACGTAGTTGGCGGTGTTGTAGGCGGTGCTCAGGCAGAGGTTGCCGACGGTCTGCGACTGGACGAGATAGCGGCCGAACCCGACGAGCCGGGCCGCGACGGTCACGATCCCGATGAGGAGTGCCGCCCCGGCGACCCCCTGCCCGATCTTTTTGATCATCAGTTGCCGGGTGCCTGCTCCACTGGACGGCGGCCGAGCAGGTCGATGCGGTTGAGCACGGGGTTGCCGGCGATGAACCTGGTGAAACTGACCTTCTCCGAGGCGGCGGTCAGCGCGACCACGGTGCCGAGGACGGCCAGGCGCCCGGGGCGGCCGAGAGCGACGGAGGCGGCCAGGCCGAGCAGCGCCCCCAGCGCGTTCGCTCCCGCGTCACCCAGCATCGCCCGCTCTCCCAGGTCCTCGGGCAGGAGCGCGACGGCGGCGCCGATCGGCAGGGCGGCCAGGGTGGCCGGGACCGGGGCGTCGCGCCAGAGGCCGGCGGCGAGCAGGGGCGCGCCGGTGAGCAGGCCGACCTTGATGGCGCGGCCCGGGCGCAGGTCGAAGAGGTTGGCCAGGTTGGCGCCGCCGGCGACCAGCGCGCCGTTGACGGCGGTGTCGACGGGGCCCCGGGAGGTCAGGGCGGCCGCGGCCAGGCCCGTCACGCCGATGCCCAGGATCTTCACGGCGCCGCTGGTGACCTCGCCCTTGGCCAGGGCGCTCAGGTGGCCCTTGAACCCTTTGGAGGACGTCGCGCCGTACAGGTCGTCGTAGGCGCCGAGAGCACCGCTGCCGGCCACGGCCGTCAGGACGGCCGCACGGACCCTGACGGGCAGGCCGGGCAGCACGGCCGCGGCCGCACCGGCGCCCGCGACGAAGGCCGGCCCCTCCAGCAGGGTGATCGGCTCGCCCCGGTGATTGGTCCGGTCCCAGGTCTCCGCGTCGCCGATCGGCGGCCTGCGGGTGAAGGCGGCGTAGGCGGCGCGGGCGGCCGCCGCGCCGAGAAAGGCGCCGGCCAGAGCGCCGAGAAAAGCACGACGGGCCATCGGGTCATCCTCCGGAGGTGGCCGTGGGGGTGGGGGGCGCACTGGGCTCGATGCCCGAGACGCCGGGGCCGATGCCGTAGTGCCCGGCAACCCCGGACAATTGCTCCCGCAGAGCGTAGACCACCACGACTCGGCCCGCGGGCATATCGAGGTTGTCGACGCTGGAGACCTTCTCCGCGACGGCGGTGTCCTCGCGCAGCGCGGCGATGGCGCCCCCGGCCGCAGTGCCGGTCAGAGCGCCGGTCAGCACCGCGCCCCGGCCGCCCTCGTCCAGACCGAGGGCCATCGACACGATCGCGCCCGCCTGCTGGGCGGCGTTGTCGCCGGTGTAGGGCTCCGGAGGGGCGATCAGCACGGCCAGGTCCGCGCGCTTGGCGGGCTGGTCGGTGACGGTGAGCAGGCCGCCGCGCTGGAAGGCTTCCAGGATCCCGGTCGCGGTGGGATTCACCTTGCCCATCTGGGCGGGGTCACTGGTCACGATCGCGCTGGCGAGCAGCACGGCCGCCTTGTCATAGGTCGTCCCCTCGACGGGGAGGGTCATGTCCACGGGCTTGGCCTCGGTGACCAGCGCGTCGATGGAGGTCGAGCCGCTGGGGTCGATGTATCGGTCGGTGAGGGTGATCCTGCCGGTCACGGTCGCCCCCGACGCGGCGATCACCTGCTGCGCCGCCTCACGCGCGCCCGCCGTCACCCCGGGGGCCTCCACGATCACCACGCGCTCGGAGGCGAGGGCGTCCTGGACGAGCCGGGGAGTGCTGGAGGTGACGAGGGCGTCGTTGCCCGCCTCGCGGCTCTGCAGGGCGTCGACCTGTTCGCGGAGCTCGTCGTTGCCCACGCGGAGCTGGTTGGCGAGGCTCTCGGTCGCCTTGATGACGGGATCCTCCAGGAAGCTGGTGCCCAGCACGATGCCGACCGACAGCGCGAGGAAGATCGCGACGATGGAGACGAGGTGATAACGGAAATCGATCACGAGAAGAGTCCGACCAGCCAGAAGATGAAGCCGTTCCAGCCGTCGCGGACGCTGTCGAGCCAGATCTTGCCCACCGGGGAGACGATGATCGCCACCCCCATGGTGATCAGCGTGGTGGCGACGAGCAGGAGCAGGGACGGGGTGGAGATCCGGCTGCGGTAGAGCCGGCTGACGCCCTTCGCGTCGACGAGCTTGCTGCCCACCCGGAGCCGGGTGAGGAAGGTGCTGGCCATGCCCGAACGGCCCTTGTCGAGGAACTCCACCAGGGTCGCGTGGGTGCCGACGGCGACGATCAGGTCGGCCCCCTTGTCGTCGGCGAGCAGCATCGCGATGTCCTCGCTGGTGCCGATCGCCGGGAAGATCACGGCATCTCGGCCGAGCTGCTGGACGCGCTCCAGGCCCGGCGCCCTGCCGTCCCGGTAGGCGTGCACGACCAGCTCGGCGCCGGAGGTGAGGGCCTTGGTGGAGACCGAGTCGAAGTCGCCCACGATGATGTCGGGCACGTAACCGGCCTCGATGAGCGCGTCGGCCCCGCCGTCCACCCCGATCATGATCGGGCGGTATTCGCGGATGTAGGGCCGGAGTGCGGCGATGTCCTCCTTGTAGTGGTAACCGCGCACCACGATGAGGACGTGCCGTCCCTCCATGACGGTCCGGATGTCGGGCACGCCGACCCCGTCGATCAGGAGGTCGCGCTCGCGCCGGACGTATTCCATGGTGTTCGCCGCGAAGGCCTCGATCTGGACGGTCAGCCCGGCCCGCGCCTCGACCATCGCGGCCTCGACGGCCTCGGGCGTCTGCACCTCGCCCTTGCCGACCAGCTCCTCCTCGAGGTAGACGGCTCCCTCGTGCACCCGGACCAGATCGCCGTCCTTGACCCGCTCGAACAGCTCGGGGCTGGCGTTGTCGACGAACGGCACCCCGGCCTCGACGATGATCTGCGGGCCCAGGTTGGGGTAGCGGCCGCTGATGCCCGCGGCCACGTTGACCACGCCCGCCGCGCCGCACGCGACAAGCGCCTCCGCGCTCACCCGGTCAACGTCAACGTGATCGATAATCGCGATTTCCCCGGGCCGGAGGCGTTTGGTCAGCCCCTTGGTCCGCCGATCGATTCTCGCCACTGCCGTCACCCCGGGAAGGTCCGTGACCTTCCTGCGGCGGAGGTAACCGGTGAGCCTGCTCTGAAGCTCGTCAATCGGCACCTTCATCACGACCATCCTGCCAGAGCGAATGACCAGGAAAGCCAAACCCACGGCAGCATGCCAGATTCGTCACGGAAGATCCCCACGAGTCTCTGCTCCCCCGAGCATCCGAAAACAGTCCTTCTCTTACGCCTTATCTGCGGCCTCTTACGCCTTATCTGCGGCGGCGATCGAGAGGAGCTCCTCCGCGTGCGCGCGGCCCAGCTCGGAGTCCTCCAGCCCCGCGAGCATACGGGACAGCTCCCGTGCCCGGCCGTCCTTGTCGAGCGCGACCACCCCGCTGCGCACCACGCTGCCGTCGCCGGCCTTCTCCACGACCAGATGCTGGTCGGCGAAGGCGGCCACCTGGGGCAGATGAGTGACGACTATCACCTGGGCGGTGCGGGCCAGACGCGCCAGACGCCGGCCGATCTCCACCGCCGCCTTGCCGCCCACGCCCGCGTCGACCTCGTCGAACACGAACGTCGGCACCGGGTCGGCGCCGGCGAACACGACCTCGATGGCGAGCATCACCCGGCTGAGCTCACCGCCGGAGGCGCCCTTGTTCAGGGGCAGCGGCGGCGAGGCCGGGTGCGGGGACATGCGCAGCTCGACCTCGTCGACGCCGTGCGGGCCGAAGTCGGCCGCGGCCGTCATGCCGACCACCACCCGGGCGTGCGGCATGGCCAGCGCGGTGAGCTCCTCGGTGACGGCCTGGCCGAACCGCTCGGCGGCGGCGGCCCGGATCCTGGTCAGTTCGGCGGCCAGCTCGGTGAGGCGGCCGGTCAGCTCCTCGTGCTCCCGGGTGAGGTCGCCGATCCGCTCGTCGTCGCCTTCGAGCTCGGTGACGCGCTGCGCCGCCTGGGCGGCCCAGGCGAGCACCACGCCGGTGTCCTCGCCGTACTTGCGGACGAGATGGGCGAGCACGGCCTGGCGCTCCTGCACGACCGCGAGCCGGACCGGGTCGGCCTCGACCGACTCGGCGTAGGCTGCCAGCTCGGTGGCGACATCGGAGATGAGGTAGCCCGCCTCGGCGAGCCGGTCGGCGAGCCCGGCCAGCACCGGATCGAACTCCCGCACCGCCTCGACGGCCGTGCGGGCCTGGCCGACCAGCGTGATGGCGTCCTGCATGACCTGCTCACCGGACATGGGATCGCCCAGCAGCGCCCGGTGCGCCGTCTCCGCCGCGTTCCGGAGGGAGTCGGCGTGGGAGAGCCGGTCCACCTCCTCGCGGAGCTCGACGTCCTCGCCCGGCTTGGGATCGGCCTTCTCGACCTCGTCGAGCCCGAACTTGAGCAGGTCGGCCTCCTGGGCGCGCTCCCGCGCCCGGGCGGTCAGCTCGGTCAGCTGGTCGGCGACCTGCTTGTGCCGTTTGTAGGCGTGCTCGTAGGCGCGCAGCGGCTTGACCAGGTCCTCACCCGCGTAGCGGTCGAGGGCGGCCCGCTGGCGGCCGGGCTGGAGCAGCCGCTGCTGGTCCATCTGGCCGTGCACAGCCACCAGATCCTCGGCGAGATAGGTGAGCGTGCCCACGGGGACCGTGCGGCCGCCCAGCCAGGCACGGCTACGGCCCTCCGCGGAGACGGTCCGCGAGATGATCAGCTCCCCGTCCTCGATCTCACCGCCCACGTCCTGCACCTGCTGGGCCACCCGCCCCGCCGGGTCGACCACGAGCGTGCCCTCGACGGTGGCCTTGTCCGAACCCGGACGGACCCGGGCGGGATCGGCCCTGCCGCCGAACAGCAGCCCCAGACCGGTCACCACCATGGTCTTTCCCGCACCGGTCTCGCCCGTGAGCACGGTGAATCCCGGCGACAGCACCAGGACGGCCTCGTCGATCACGCCGAGCCCTTGGATGCGGACCTCCTCGACCCTGGGTCGCACTGGTCCCTCCCGTCACATCGAATTCACCGAACATCAGTGCGGTGCGCGGGCACGATCCTACGCGCTTGGGACAGGAATCGCCCGGACGCGCTACGACCGCACCCGGCCACGCCACCCCTGTACAGGAAGATCGAATTTGGCGACCAGCCTGTCGGTGAAAGGCGCCCCGGTGTCCTCCAGGCCGTGCAGCCGCGCCAGCCGTACCGGCACCTCGCCACGGCGGACCTCGACCCGCGTTCCGGCGGGCAGATCGAACCGGCGGCGGCCGTCGCACCACAGCACCGCCCCGGCCGTCTCCGGCTGAACCTCCAACGCCAGCGTGGAGCGGGGGGAGATCACCAGCGGCCGGGAGAACAGTGCGTGGGCGCTGATCGGCACCAGCAGCAGCGCCTCCACCTCCGGCCAGACCACCGGCCCGCCGGCCGAGAAGGCATAGGCGGTGGAACCGGTCGGGGTGGCGCAGATGACCCCGTCACACCCCCAGCGTGACAGCGGCCGCCCGTCGATCTCCGCGACCGCCTCGAGCATCCGGTCGCTCTTCTCCACGGTGGCCTCGTTGAGCGCCCAGGTGTCGGCCAGCAACTGGCCGTTGAGGCGGGCGGTGACCTCGATGGTCATCCGCTCCTCCACGTCGTAGCGGCCCTGGACCACGCAGTCCACCGTGACCGCCAGGTCCTCCACCTCAGCCTCGGCCAGGAAGCCGACGTGCCCGAGGTTGACGCCCAGCAGGGGCACGCCGGCCGGACGCGCGAGCTCGGCGGCCCGCAGGAGGCTGCCGTCACCGCCGAGCACGATCATCATCTCGGCGTCCTGGACCGCGGCGGCGCTCGCGGGCACCACGTCGGCGCCCGCGCAGGCGATCGCCTCGGCCTCGGCGTTGAGAACACGCACGGTCAGCCCCGCCTCCACCAGGCGGCCGATCACCGTCCGAGCGGTGTCGACAGCCGCTTCCCGCCCGGTGTGGGCGGTGACCAGCACGGTGCGCTTGGTAGTCATGTTCCACTCTTTCGGGGGATAGCCACTACTGGGGGCCTTCTGCCACCGCGCGTTCGATCTCGGCGCCGATGTCCGGCACCGGGGGCGCGCCTTCTCCCTTGCCGAGCCAGATGACGTACTCCACGTTTCCCGACGGGCCCGGCAGCGGGCTCGCGGTGACGCCCCGCACGGTGAGGCCGAGCGCCTGCGCGGCTCCGGCGACATCACGCACGGCCTGCGCCCGCAGGACGGGGTCGCGCACAACCCCACCGGCGCCGACCCGCTCCTTGCCGACCTCGAACTGCGGCTTGACCAGCATCGCGAAGTCGGCCCGCCCGGCGGCGCACAACGTCAGGGCGGGCAGTACCAGGCGCAGCGAGATGAAGGACAGGTCGCCGACGATCAGCGTGGGAGGCTCGCCCACCATGTCGGGTGTCAGGTCCCTGACGTTGACCCGCTCCATGACCGTGACCCGTCCGTCGGTCCGCAGCGACCAGGCGAGCTGGCCGTACCCGACGTCGACGGCGAGCACGTGTGCCGCGTCGTTGCGCAACAGCACGTCGGTGAAGCCTCCCGTCGAGGCCCCCGCGTCTAGGCAGCGCCGTCCCGCGACGGTCAGGCCCCGAGGGCCGAAGGCCTCCAGGGCGCCGACGAGTTTGTGCGCCCCCCGCGAGACGTAGTCGGGGCCCTCTGCGGCCTCGGTGACCACGATGGCGGAGGCGGTGTCCACCTGGGTCGCGGGCTTGGCCGCCAACTGGCCGCCGACGCTGACCCGGCCCGCCTCGATGAGCTGGGCCGCCTGCTCCCGGGACCGGGCCAGCCTCCGGCGCACGAGCTCGCTGTCGAGGCGCGTCCGCCGGCTCACCGCTGCCGGTCCGGGGTGCCGTCCACCGTGGCGAGTGCCTGCTCGAGCCCGGTGAACACCTCCTCGAACACGCTCACGTGCGCCGAGACGGGCATCGCGCCGAGCCGGGCGAGCCCGCCCAGCGCGGTGTCGACCCGCTCCTCGCCGGTCTCTTCCGGCAGGTCCGTCATGCGCCCCCTCCGGAGGTGCTCTTCGCCGACTTGGTGGTCGTCCGGGCGCGCGGCGCGCGAGCCGCCTTGCCCGTGGACGCCTTGACCGTATCGGAAGCGGCGGCGCCCGTCGCCTTGGCACCCTTACCCGTGCCCTCGCCCCTGCCCTTGCCCGTGCCCGCCTTCCCCGCCTTCCCCGCCTTCGCGGCCCGCTCGGCGGGCCGGCCGGAAGCATTGCCCTCAGCCGTCGTACGGCTCCGCCCGGCGGGCCTGTCAGGAGAACCGGCCTCGGCCGTCGTACGGCTCCGCCCGGCGGCCCTGTCGGAAGCGCCGCCCTCGGCCGTCGTACGGCTCCGCTCGGCCGAGATCTTCCTGAGCACCTCCTCTGCGGAGGCGACTCTGGCCTCCAGCTCCCCCACCCGGGCCCGCAGCCGGTCGACGTCCTCATCGCGAGCCAGGTCGAGCGCACCGAGAAGCCGGTTCACGTCCAACCTGACGAGCTCGTCGAGCTGCTCCCGATTGGTCTTGCCCATCGCGACGAGCTCCTTGGCCATCTTGTCGACCTGGCCGGACATCTGGGACAGACCAGTCTCTCCTGAGGAGAGCAGTTCGCGAACTACCGCACGGGCTCTGTTCGTTGTCATCTCCGTGAGACCCGTAGCCGCCTGCACATATCCCCGCAGCGCTTCGAACGCCATGACAGGAGACTCCTTCCTCCGGCGCATCCCCGCGTGCCGGATCGCACGTTGTACTCATGTGGAACGCTACCGTCCGTAGGTTCAAGGATTCGGGCCGGTTCGAACAGAAAGGAGCGCCACGCGATGGCGACCGTCGACGAGTGCCGGGTGGCACTGCGCAAACTCGGTGAGCAGTTCGACGAGGTTGACCAGGAGAGTCGTAGCAGACATGTGGTCGAGCGCAGCATCAGCTGCCACATCCGCGACCTCGACGTCACCTTCTACGGCCGCATCCACCACGGCGGGCTCGGCCCCTTCGGCGACTCACCTCCCGCCGACGGCAGACCCGCCGAGGTGAAGCTGACCATCGGCAGCGACGACCTGGTCTCCCTGGTCAACGGCGAACTCGACATGGGACGCGCCGTGTTCAGCGGCCGGGTCAAGATCGACGCCAGCTTCGGCGACCTTCTCCGCCTCCGCAAGCTCCTCTGAACGAGCTGCTCCGGACGGTCCGGCTCCCGAAAGTGAGGGGAGAGCACGCCGGCGTCCCCGGCCAGGGGGGCATGTCCCCTGTCCCGGGGCGTGCCCCCTCAGGGAACGTGTGGGCGGTCTGCGACCGCCCCGGCGACACGCCACCGCCAGGACACCCCGCCCGACAAACCCACGGCCCCCGGAAGAGAACACAGGGACGGTCTGCCCCTCCCCCACGACACGCCGCCGCCAGAGCAGCCGCCCCGCCGAGAGGACCCATCGCCCTCAGGGGTTCCGCTGGCTGCCCTCAGAGGGTGCTGCCGGAAAGATTCAGGAGGTTCCGCCGGAAAGGGAGGAGTCGAGGACGGCCTTCACCGCGTCCTCGTCCGCCTGCTTCTCCCCGGCCGCCTCCCACGTCGCGGCGGCGGCCGCACGGAGCCCGTCGAGCGGGTCCCCGCGCCCTTCGAGGTGGAGACGGCCCTCCTCCCACCGTGCCGTCCATCCCTCACAGGCCCATCCGTTCCCGTCCCGCCGCACCCGGGGGTAGGGCTTGTGCAGGGCCGACAGGTCAGCGGCGACGTAAGTGGGCCGATGCCGGGGACCGGCGGTCAGCAGGTCGAGAGGGCTCGCCACGCCGGTCAGCACCAGCAGGCTGTCCACTCCCGCGTTGGTCGCCCCCTCGATGTCGGTGTCGAGCCGGTCGCCGACCACCAGCGGCCGTCGCGACCCGGTCCGCAGCATCGACTCGCGGTGCAGCGGCGGCTCGGGCTTCCCCGCGACGATCGGCTCCACCCCGGTCGCCGTGGCGATCACCCGTGTCATCGCGCCGTTTCCCGGCAGCTCGCCCCGGCTGGTCGGCATGGTCGAGTCGGCGTTGGCGGCCACGAACAACGCTCCTTGCCGCACGGCCAGCGTGCCCTCCGACAGCAGGCCGTAGGACAGGCCCGGCGCGATGCCCTGCACCACCGCGACCGCGCCCTCCATGGCGGTGCTGACCGGACGCAGGCCGTGTGCGCGCAGGGCGCTGCGCAGCCCCATCCCTCCGACCGCCAGCACCGCCGCGCCGGGGAGGACCCGCTCGGCTACCAGTCGCGCGGCGGCCTGGGCCGAGGTGACGACGTCTTCCGGGGTCGCCGGGGCTCCGAGCGCGCTCAGATGTTCGGCGATCGCACCCGGAGTGCGCGAGGCGTTGTTGGTGACATAAGCGAGCCGCACACCACGTCCCGCCGCCTCGCGCAACGACTCGGGAGCCCCCGGCACGGCATCGCGCCCGAGATACACCACCCCATCGAGATCAAGGAGAAGGGTGTCATACGGGTCGATCAGCGTCTGTATGTCCACGCCTCCATTCCATCACCCACGAGGATCAGCTCCGGCGGGCACGTAACGTGGCACGGACGCTTTTCAGCGCCGTCACGTAGTGCCGCTGGTCAGGACGCATGGCCGCGGCGATGGCCAGCGGCTCCTGGGCTGCTTCCATGTCTCCGGTGCGCCACAGGGCGAGACCGAGACCGAAATAGGCGTAATCCTCGGCCGGATTGGCATCGACGATCCAGCGGAAACTGTCAACCGCGTCGGCGTACTGCCGGGAGTTGAACTGGGCGCGGGCGAGCGCCTCTCGAATACTCCGTGATTCCGGCTCGGCGTCGGCGGCACGCTCCAGCAGCGCGACAGCCGCCGCCGGGCTCCCCTCAGCCAGGAGCTTCATCCCTCGTTGGAACCAGTCATAGACGTCCCCGGCCGGAGCGCCCGTCTCGGGGCTGGGGGAATCAGACGGACCGCTACGTCCTTGGACCATACGTGAGGCCTCCTTCATCGACAGACGACAGATCTGACCGATTTCCTGACGGCCCGGGCACCACCGCGCCATCGGAGCGGTCCCTGGACGTTTCAGGCCTTTATGGCAGCATGCCCCCTATGGCGAATCCTGAACTGCCGGTACCCGACGGGCTGGTGCTACGCCCGTTCCGCGGCGTGAGGTTCACGGTCGACGATCTGGCAAAGGTGACCTCTCCGCCCTATGACCTGGTGGAAGAAGCCGACGTGCGAAACTTGCTCGACTCACACCCCAACAATGTGGTGCGGCTGATCCTTCCCGGCGCCGACCGCCACCGGTACGTCGAGGCTCGGGAGACCCTGCAGGCGTGGCTCTCCTCCGGTGTGCTGGCACCCGACGAAACACCCGCGGTGTACGTCTACGAGCAGACCGGCCCGGGAATCCTGCAGCGAGGGCTCATCGGCGACGTGGGCCTGGCGGGTCCGGAGCAGCACGTCATCCTGCCGCACGAGGACGTCATGCCCGGACCGGTCGCCGACCGGCTGGCCCTCATGCGCACGACCGAGGCCAACCTGGAGCCCATCTTCCTGCTCTACGAGGGCGACGGCGGCGCCGCCACACTCCTCGTCGACCGGATCGCCCTCTCCCAGCCGCCACTGGTCGAGGCGGAGACCCGTGACGGGGTCAGGCACCGTCTGTGGGCCGTCACCGATCCTCAGCAGCTCGCCTCCCTCAACGCCGACCTCCGTACCCGTCAGGCCCTCATCGCCGACGGTCACCACCGCTACGCCACCTACCTCGCACTCCAGCACGAGCACCACACCCTGCGGCGCGAACACCGGGACGCGGCCGGGGCTACCGCTCCCGAAGGCCCCGTGAACCCGGGTCCCTGGGACTTCGGCCTGGCGCTCCTGGTGGACTCCACCTCCTATCCACCGGATCTGAAGGCCATCCACCGGGTCATCGCGGAACTGCCTCTGGAGGAGGCACTGGCCAAGGCCAAGGGTGCCTGGCAGGTGCACGAGCACGCAGGCCTCGCCGAAGGGCTGGCCGCGTTGAAGGACGCCACCGGCCCGGCCTACCTGCTGTCCGCCGGAGGCCCGGCGCATCTCCTCACCGACCCGGACCCCGTTCAGGTCGAACACGCCATGCCCGCCCACCGGTCCGCCCGCTGGCGCTCGCTGAACACCTCCGTTCTCTCTGAATTCCTGCTGCCGAAGGTCTGGGGAATGAACGACGACGAGCGTTCGGTGCGCATCGTGCACCACGACCCGGAGACGGCGGTACGGCTGGCGCAGGAGTCCGGGGGGACGGCGGTGCTGCTGAATCCGTTGACGGTCGACGATGTGCTGGCGGTCGCGGCTCAGAAGGAGCGAGTGCCCCGTAAGTCCACCTCGTTCGGCCCCAAGCCCCGTACCGGACTGGTCCTGCGAACATTCGCCCTTGACTGATCCGCGACTCTGGCCGGGCTGTCGCGCGACAAGCGGTTACGGGACGGACGGCTGCCTGTCCCCGGCCGAGCTGTCGCAAGACAAACGGTCACCCGGCACCGTCCGAACGCCTGTAAGACGGACGGTCACCCAGTGCCATCCGAACGGTCGCGAGACAGGCGGTCACCCGGTCCCGGCTGAGCGGTCACCTCAGAGATGGCATCTCCACACGTCGCAGCACGGACGCCGGCGTATTCGCCTCGGCGGCATGAGACGGCTCTGGCTCGACGGCCGTGAGCGCTCGTCTCTCCTCTGCCACGACGGTCCCGGTCTCTACCGGACCGGTCTCGGCGTGTGTAAGCGACCTCACCGGCCGGGGTGGGGCGGGGATCGGAGCCGGAGGCTCCTCCTCACCGGTCAGGACCGTGGTGATCCGGCGTTCGAGACGTCTCGCCGAGCGTACTTCGACCTCGTAGCCGGACGATTTGGATCCCTCACTCCCCCACCATCGGCGGCGCAGGGAGCCCACCACCTCGACCATGTCGTCAGGCAGCCATTCGGCCACGACCACGGTGACCTCGGGCTCGAACGATACGCACGGAATGGTGTCGACGCGGGTCCCGCGGCCGCGCTGCTGCCGTCGGACGATCACCCTCCAACTGCCGAGGGTGCTTCCGCTCTGCAGCGACCTGATCCGCACCGCCTCGGGCAGACGGCCCACCAGGACGACCTCATTGCGATCCATCGAATCCTCCTCAGATCTCCGCCGATCGAGGATGACTCTTTACGATGTGAGCTATGCCAGGATGGCCCGAACGCCGTTCTGGGGACGCTGGTTCCAGTTCTGAGGTGGCCTGTGGACAACATCACCGCCCTCGGCGGCGACGTCTATGAGATCGACACGAGAATGGCCGGGTACTCCGGCATCACAGCGGGATATCTGATCCTTGGAGACCGTCCCTGCCTGGTGGAGACGGGCACCTCCACCTCCGCCCCGGTGGTGCGTGACGCCCTGACCTCCTTGGGTGTCGGTCCGGGCGATCTCTCCACTGTCGTCGTCACACATATCCATCTGGACCATGCGGGCGGCGTCGGCGACATCGCCGGGTTCTATCCGGAAGCGGAGATCGTGGTCCATGAGAAGGGAGCGCGGCATCTCGCCGATCCGTCCCGGCTGATGGCCAGCGCCCGGATGGTCTGGGGGGACAAACTGGACACCCTGTTCGGTGAACTGTCCCCCACGGAGTCCTCACGGATCCGCGCGCTGGGAGACACCGGAGCCATCGACCTCGGCAACGGGCGCACGCTGAACAGTCACTACTCTCCCGGCCACGCCAAGCACCACGTAGGACTGATCGACTCGGGCACCGGCGACCTCTACGTCGGAGACGCCGCCGGGGTATACCTCCCGCAGACAGGCGACCTGCGCCCGGCCACACCACCGCCGGACTTCGACCTGCAGACCGCACTGGACTCGATCGGACTGTTCCAGGCGCTCGGCCCGCAGCGGCTGCTGTTCAGCCACTACGGGCCGGTCACCGACGTGCAGGAAACCCTGGGACGCTCGGCGGAGGAGCTTCGTGTCTGGGTCGACCTGACCCGCCAGGCCCACTCAGAAGGCATGGACCTGGACCACGCGGTGGCCATGGTCAAGGAGCGGACGCAGGAACGCTACGCGGCGCTGAGGGCCGACGACGCGACCGCCGAGCAGTTCGAACTCCTCAGCGGCGCTCCGTCCAACGTGGCCGGAATCCTTCACTGGCTGAACCGGGTGCAGCCGTAGGAGACCTTCCGTCTCGGGTGAACGGACTGGTCCACCCGAGACGGAACGGAGTCACTTCTTCTTCTCGGCCTTGTCCTCGTCTTCGTCTTCGCCGTCGACATCCGCAGGGTCGTCGAGAATGTCCCCGAAGTCAGGCTCGATGAAGGCCGGCCCGACGCCGGTCTCGACCTTCTCGCCGGGCTTGTCCTGGGCCTTCTCCTCAACGGCGGGAGCCTTGTCTTCACGAAGCTCGTCGATGAGGGGCTCATCGTCGTCGAGCTCGTCCTCGGCCTCGATCTCCGCGTCGAGAGTGGCGACATCGTCGATCTTGATGTCCGCCTCGTCCTCGTCGTCGAGGTCATCGTCTTCAGGCTCGTCGTCGAAGTCGTCGTCTTCGGACTCGGCGTCGGTCTCTACGTCTTCAAGCTCGTCGTCGAGCTCGTTGTCGACGTCCTCGTCGTCCTCGTCCTCGTCCTCGTCCTCTTCGAGATCCTCGATGACGGCACCGGTCAGCTCCGCGTAGCGCTCGGCCGCGTCGGTCTCCCCGTCCTCGTCGAAGGCCATGGCCCGGCCGAACCATTCGGTGGCGGGCTCCTCATGACCGGCGTCAGCCAGAGCATCGGCGTAGGCGAAGGCGAGACGTGCCGACCAGGGCTGCGGACGGGTGTCACGCAGCTCCGGCAGACGCTGCAGAGTGATGACAGCGGCGTCTTTCTGGTCAAGGTCCCGGCGGGCGCCGGACTCCACGATAGCGAGCTCGATCTTGCCCATCCGGTCGAGACGCTCGGCCTCCTTGGAACGGACCAGATCGAGGGCACGCTCAGGACGGCCGAGACCGCGCTCGCAGTCCGCCATGATCGGCAGGAACGAGTCGGAGCCCGTCATACGACGCGCCGCGCGCAGATCGCTCAGCGCCTCGGCGAAGTGCCCTGCGTGGTAGGCGGCGATGCCGACGGCCTCGCGGATCACACCGATCCGGGCTGCGAAACGACGGGCGACCTTGGTGTGCTCATAGGCCTGTTCCGCGTCGCCCTCACCGAGGGCACGCTCGGCTGCCACGAGATGGCGGGAGATCAGATCGGCAAGGTCGAGCGGGAGAGAACGCAGTTCCTCCCTGACCTCCTTGTCGAGTTCCTCGGCCGTGATGTCCGGAGCGAGAGGGGGCAGTTCCTCACGTTCCCGGCTCGGAGCCTCGTCACGGCCGGCAGGCCGGTCGTCTCGGCCATAACGGGCACGGGAGCCTTCGCCTTCACCGCGGAATCCGCCTTCGCGAGCACCGAAAGGCCGCCCACCACGGTCATCGCGGTTGAACGGAGGACGCCCGCCACGGTCATCGCGGTTGAAGGGGGGCCGCTGGCCGCCCTCACGCGAGCCGTACTGACTACGCGCCTGGTCACGATCACCGTAGGAACGRCGCTCACCACCGCCCGGACGGTCATCACGATTGAACGGAGGACGCCCACCACGATCGTCACGATTGAACGGGGGCCGCCCGCCACGGTCATCGCGGTTGAAGGGGGGCCGCTGGCCGCCCTCACGCGAGCCGTACTGGCTACGCGCCTGGTCACGATCACCGTAGGAACGACGCTCACCGCCACC
>NZ_NGFP01000010.1 GCF_002149035.1 Streptosporangium minutum | reverse complement strand
GTTCCCCCGCCTCCGGTACGGCGGGGCCCGCCCGCACGGGCACGGCCGTACGGCAGGCTGGCGGGGGACGGCCGCGCTGGACTGGGCGCTGGTGGTGCTGGCCGTGGCGCTGCCCGGCGGGACCGGACTGCTCTCCACGGAGGTGCCCGCGCCGTTCGCCGCCCCGGCCTCCGGGGGACTGTTGCTGACCCTGCTCGTGCTGCACGCCCTGCCCCTGAGATGGCGCCGCCGGATGCCGCGGCTGAGCCTCGCGGCGGCGCAGGGGGTGCTGCTGGTCTGGCTGGGATGCGACGCGGCCGGGTGGACCGGACCGGGATCGGCGCAGTTGGTGCTGCTGTGCTGGTGGGTGGAGCTGACCCTGGTCCATACCGTCGGCGCGTACGGCACGCGCGGCTGGCCGGCACCCGTCGCGGTGGCCGCGCTGGGGGCGTTCCCCCTGGTCGACGGCCTGACGGGGCCGCCGGTAGCCGTCTGGGCGACGCTCACGGCGGCGTTCGCCGTCCCCACCGTCTCGGCGTGGGCTGTGGGCCTGCTCGTCGGCGGGCGGAGGCGCCGCCTGCGGGCCGCGGCGGCGCTGGACCGGGACCGGCTCGACCGGGACGCGACGGCGGCGGCACGGGCGGAGCGGGGCCGGATCGCCGCCGGGCTGCGCCGTACCGCCCGGTCGCACGCCGAGGCCGTGGTCAGGGCGGCCGACGAGCGGCGGCTCGACCTCGTCCTGGCCGAGGCGAAGGCCGGTCTGACCGCGCTCCGCGAGCTCCTCGACGAACTGCGCGGCGATCCCGCCGGCGACGATCCTCCCCCCGTCATCGCCGCGATCTCCGCCTTGGCCGCCAGGCGCCACGCCGCCGCCCGCTACACCGGAACGCGCCGCCCGCTGCCCGCCGCCGTCGAGGTCGCCGCCTACCGGATCGCCGACGCCCTGGTGACCGGCGGGACGACGGTGACCGTGGCCTACCTGCCGGGCGGCCTGACCCTGTCCGGAGTGGCCGAGGCCCGGAAGGTGCGCGCCATGGCCGACGCCGCGGGCGGTACGGTCACCGAGACGGAGGACGGGGTGCGGGTGTGGTTGCCGGAGGTGTTCCCAGCGTGATCGGGATGACGGTGCGGATGGGGTCGCCGCGTGATCGGGATGACGGTGCGGACGAGGTCGCCGGAGGTGCTGTCGGCGTGATCGGGATGACGGTACGGACGGGGGCGCCGGCGTGATCCGGGTAACGGTCGCCGACGACCAGGCGGTGGTACGGATGGGCATCACGGCGGTGCTCGGCGCGGAGCCGGACATCACCGTCGTCGGCCAGGCGGCCGACGGCGACACGGCCGTGGCCCAGGCGGCGTCGTTGCTCCCCGACGTGGCCGTCCTGGACATCCGGATGCCCGGTACCGACGGGCTCACCGCCACAACCCGGATCACGGCGGAGGTCCCGGGCACGAAAGTGGTGGTGCTCACCACGTTCGGCCTGGACGAATACGTGTTCGCGGCGCTGCGCGCGGGGGCGGCGGGGTTCCTGCTGAAGGACGCCGACCCCGAGCGGATCATCGACGCGGTCAGGGTGGTCGCCAGAGGTGACGCGCTGCTGGATCCGGGGGTGACCCGCCGGCTGATCGACCGATTCACCGCCGGCCCCGGTCCCGTCCACGCCGCCCGCGTCTCGGGCCTGACCCCCCGCGAGACCGAGGTCCTCCTCCACGTCGCCCGGGGCCTGTCCAACGCCGAGATCGCGGCTTCCCTCGGGATCAGCCCGTCCACGGTCAAAGACCACGTCGCGGAGATCCTCGCCGAACTCGGGGTCCGCGACCGCCTGCAGGCGACGATCGCCGCCTACGAGGCCGGCCTGATCCGCCCCGGGACGACCTGACCCTCCCGGAGACGGGGTGCTCCCCCGCCGTGCGGCGGGGGAGGGAACGGTCCTTCAGGAGGGCGATCACCACGATCTCCGCTTCTAGCGTGAAACGCATGACAGGCGAACTCCTCCACCCGGAGACCCGCGACGCCCCCACCGGGCCGCGCACGACCGGACACGCATCCTCACCCTCCCAGGCCGGTCGCGGCAGGTCTCCGCTACGCCGCGCGGCGGGTGGCGTCCTGGTGCCGGTGGCCGCGGTCGTGGCCGCCATCGCGGGCGCGGCCGTCTTCCTCGGCACGGCCGCCGTCACGGCGGCGATCCCGGTTCTCGGGGCGGCGGCGCTCGTCGCGGTCCTCGCCGTGGGGTTCCTGCTCGCCCGGCCCGCGTTCGCCCTGCTGGGCGCCCGCCGTCCGGGGAGCGCGGCGGTGGCCTTCGCCGGGGCGGTCGCGCTCGCCGTCGCCGGGGCCTCGGCGGTCACCGTGTTCCGGCCGATGCCCGGGGACCAAGCGGCCCCTGCCCCGGCCGGCGTCGCCTTCTGGGACCTGCCCACCGGCTCCAGGATCGCCTACACCGCGGTCAGGGCGGCCGATCCGCGCCCCACACCGGTGATCTTCCTGCACGGGGGGCCGGGCACGCCCGGCGAGGGCGTCCCCGACGTGGCCCGCGCCCTGGCCGGCCGTGGCTTCGACGTCTACGCCTATGACCAGGTCGGGGCGGGTCGCTCCACCCGGCTGGCCGATGTGACCGGCTACACCGTCGCCCGGCACGTGGCCGACCTCGAAGCCATCCGGCACGTGCTCGGAGCCGACAAGCTCATCCTCGTCGGCCGCTCCTGGGGCGGCGCCCTCACCGCGCGCTACCTGGCCGCCCACCCCCGGCACGTGGCCAAGGCCGTCTTCGTCTCCCCGGGTCCGCTCTGGGAGGGCTCCTACCCCGACCACGACACAGGCGACCCGTGGAGCGTGCTCCCGCCCGCGCAGGCCCGCCTGCGGGACGAGCTGGCCGGCACGCCGCGGATGATCGTCCAGAGCGTGCTGATGGGCCTCAACCCGAACGCGGCCCATGCGCTGGTGCCCGACGACGAGGCCGACCCGTGGTTCCGCCGGGTCATGCTCACCGGCAAGGACGCCACCCACTGCCCCGGCGGCCCGTCGGCCCCCGTCCACGGCAACCGTCCCGGCTTCTACGCCAACCAGCTCACCTCCGCCGACGCCGAGCGGGCCGCCGACCCCCGCCCCGCGCTGCGCGCGATCGAGGTTCCGGCGCTGATCCTGCGGGGCGAGTGCGACTACCTGAAACCGGAGGTGGCCGAGGACTACCGGCGCGCCCTGCCGCACGCCGCGCTCGTCCCCGTCAGGGGCGCGGGCCACTCCATCACCGCCGAGCAGCCCGGCTATCTCCCGCTGCTCCGGGACTTCCTGCTCAGGTGATCAGTCCCACCAGAACGACCAGGCGTTCCTGCCCATGATCTCCCGGGCGTAGTCGACCAGCGTCCCGGCGCTGTAGACGACGCTGTCGGGACAGAACGTCCAGTGCTCGGCGGCGACGTGCAGGGCGTGTTCGGGGGTGACCGGGGGCGCGGCGACGCTCAGGTCCAGGGTGTTGAAGCCGATGCCGACCACCCGTGCTCCGAACCTGTCCTCCCAGCTCCGCACCACGGCCGCGAGCGGGACCATCCACTCGTTGTGGTTCAGCGCGCCCTGCCACCCCATGACGGCCAGTGCGTCGGCCCCCCGCTCCGCCGCGACCAGGCCGAGCGGGGTCCTGCGCTCGGCCACCAGCCCGGCGTACCAGTCGGCGACCACACCGGGATCGGCGGCGAGCTGCCCCGACGCTGCCGGTCCCGGGCACTGCGGGCCGAAGGGGGCGAGCAGTTCGAGCTGGTCGGCGTGGGCCTTCTCGATCCAGTCCGACCACACCTCGGCCATGAACGCGGCGGCGTGGTAGTTGTCGATCTCGGCCACCGCGTCCGGGGCGATCTGCCCGGCCGACCAGGGCTGGACGGAGTCCTCAAGCAGCACCGGCCACAGGCCCGAACGCCCGTGCTCAGCCCGCAGCCCGGCCCAGAGCTCTCCGGAGACCGGCAGGTCACTCAGCCAGAACGCCGGACGGTGGTCGACGGCGAACTTAGCGTAACCGGGGTCGGGCCAGACCACGTCCCCGTCCGGCAGCACGCTGGAGAGCGTGCGTCCGTCACCGCCGTCGGCGAACAGCTGGCCCAGCACTGGCGGAAGTTGCCCACGCTCGCAATCGCTCATCCCTACCGATCCGATCCTGCCCACGGATCAATTTTGGCCTGTCAGACCCCCCGAGCGACAGTTAGCCCCGGGACCGGGCGAAAATCGTCGAATCGCAGGACATGGAAGCCCACGCCCACCGGGAACGCCCGGTGCAGGATGCAGATCGGGAACGCGGCCTCGTTGCAGTACGCCGGCGGCTTCCCGGTGATGCGACGCCGGGCGGCGCGCGCGGCAGGCGGTCAGGCGGATCAGGAACCGGGAAGCGCCGGTCACCGAGCCGCGACCAGCGTAACGGATGCGAGCGGATCAACTCTTGGGGCGAGCTCCGCCGGAGGTCAGGATCGCCGCCATGGAGGTGATCCGCGTCATCCGATCACCGGGTTTCCGCTGCATCGGATGCCGGTTCGAGCAGGGTCTGGCTCAGGGTCCTGGCCAGCCAGTCCTGACAGTCGCGCACGCTCCAGCCGCAGACCTCGGTGAGCCGTTCGAACACCTCGATCGACGTCAGGGCGTAGATGTGGTCGGCAGCCCGCTCGGCGCTCAGACCGGCACGCAGCGCACCCACGGCCGCCAGATGTTCCGCGGGGCCGCGGCTCCCCACCAGTCGCTGCCGTTCGGTGTCCGCCAGGACACCGGCCAGGCCGGCATCCGCGGCCGCGGCGGCGCGCAGCACGCGATGCACGGGGCCGACACGTTCGTAGATCGCCAGTGCCATCTCCGCGAACACCGCCAGCTTCCGCCCGGAATCGGGCTCGGCGAGGATCGCCTGTACGTGCGGCCGGGCACTCTGCGGGACAGCCCGCGCGTCACCGGCCAGCGTCACGTCCCACACCAGCTTGGCCAGGCCCGGCTTGCCGCCGGGACAGGAGGTGTACAGGGTCTGCACGACGACCCCTGACGCCTTCGCGACGGCGGCCATCGTCGTGGCCGCGTAACCGCGCTCCAGCATGAGCGCCCTGGCCGCCTCGGCGATGCGCAGCCGGGTCGCCTCCGCGTTCTCCCTCCGCACATCGCTCACGTAGCGGCGCTTGGGCCTCTCGTTCATGAAGGTCTCCCGGGCAGGCATTGACTTTAATTGATTCAAATGAAATTTTGTGCTTCTAGTCAATCCCTTGGGTTCGCCGGAGGCGAGCATGCGCAACCTGCTGCTGGAGGTCGTCCGGACGGGAGCGACGTCACTGCTCGGCCTGTTCGCGGGCGGCCTCGTGTTCACCGTGCTGGCCCCGTCCCTGCTCAAGCTGCCCGCACCCGCCTACGTACGGTACTGGCAGGCACTCAACACCGACTACGGCCGCGCCATGCCCGTGCTCCTGCTCACCTGCCTCGCCCTGCTCGTGGTTACCTGCGCCACCTCCTACCAGCGCGGCCGGCCCGTCTTCTGGCTCACCGTCACCGCCGCCCTGCTCCTGACCGCCACCATCGTGCTCACCCTGACCACCTTGGACCCGCTCAACCGGCTCGCCGACTCCTGGAACGCCGACCGGCCGCCCGCCGACTGGACGGACATCCGGCGGCACTGGTGGACGCTCCACACGGTCCGCACGGCGATGGCTGTCCTTGCCTTCCTCGCCCTTCTCATCGCCAACGCGGCCGACCGGACGAAGGGCGAGCCCCCCGACGCGAGGAGAACGAGCTCGCCGGGCGCGATCTCATGATCGACGGCAGGTGGTTCAGTGCTCCGGATGCGGATCGATCTCCCACAGCCGGGTGAGGAGGTCGCGCGTCTGGGCCATGCGGCGCTTGCCCGGACGCGCCTCGTGATCGCCACCGATCCCGCCGCGCCCGCCGACGGTACCGGTGGCGCCGCGGTGAACGGCTTCACCCCCGGTGCTTGCCGACGCCGAACTCAGCCACCATGGCCTCGCGCCGGGCCTTGCTGATCGGCCAGCCCGGCGCGTCGGGACGGCTCTGCCAGGGGTGCGGTCCCGCGGCGGGCCGGTACTCCACCCCCAGCGCGTCGAGCCGGGCCGTGTGCGCCTCCAGCCGCCGGGCGAAGTCCGGGTACGGCGCGCGGTCCGCGGACCACACGACCTCGGCGAACGCGCACAGCCGGGGGAAGACCATGTAGTCGACGGCCCGCGGGCTGTCCATGTGCTCGGTCCAGACGTTGCACTGGGCTCCGATCACGCGGGAGCGCTCGCCGGCGGTCAGCCCCGCCGGCTCGGGGTCGAACGCGTGGACGTCCTGGAGGGAGAGCGGCGGCCCGACGGGGATGGGCTCGTCCGGCAGCTCCGACTGGCGGTAGTCGAGGTAGACGGACATGTCGGGGCAGGAGACCACCTGGTGACCGGCCCGCGCCGCCACGACCGCCGCGTCCGGCCCGCGCCAGGCCGCCACCGTCACACCGGGCACCGCCCCGCACTCCAGGATCTCGTCCCAGGCGTACGGCACGCGCCCGCGTCCGGTGACGTGTTCGGCGAGAGCGGTGACGAAGGCGGCCCGCGAGCGGGCGTCACCCGGGCACTCGTCGCCGCCGATGCCCACGTGTGAGCCGGGGAACAGCTCCATGACCTCGTCCAGGACGTCCCGGCAGAAGTCCAGCGCCGCGGCGGAGGTGACGTCGAGACAGTGCGGGGAGAGCCCCCACGCGGCGCGCACCCCGACCGGCCCCGTACCGCCTTCAGGCCCCGTGCCGTCGATCGGCCCCGCGCCCTCGGCCACTTCCAGGGCGTCAACCGCCTCCGGACCGTCGGCCGGTTTCGGGCCGTCGGCCGCTTGCGGGGCGAGCCAGGGGTAGGCGGCGACCGCGGCCTGGGTGTGACCGGGCAGGTCGATCTCGGGCACCACGGTCACGTACCGCTCGGCCGCGTAGGCGACGATCTCCCGCACGTCGTCGGCGGTGTAGAAGCCGCCGTGCGGGCGTGGCAGGAAGGTCTCGTGCTGGCGGGAGCCGAGCATGCTCGACGACCGCCAGCTCCCCACCGAGGTCAGCCGGGGATACTTCGCGATCTCCACCCGCCAGCCCTGGTCGTCGGTGAGGTGGAGGTGGAGCACGTTCAGCCTGTGCAGGGCGAGCAGGTCGATGAAGCGCAGCAGGTCCGCCTTGGGCATGAAGTGCCGGGCGACGTCCAGCATGCATCCGCGCCAGCCGTACCGGGGCCGGTCCTCGATCTCGGTGGCGGGCACGGTCAGCGGGCCGCCCGCGACGGGCGCACGGCGCAGCGCTGCGGGCGGGAGCAGCAGGCGGAAGGTCTGCGCCCCGTAGAACACTCCCGCGGCGTCACCGCCGGTGATCCGCACGCCGGAGGGGGTGATCCGGAGCCGGAACTCCTCGGCCGCCAGACCGGGTCCGAGCGCCAGCACGATGCGCCCCTCTCCCCCGGCCGTATGCTCCGCGTTCGCCCCGGCACCGTCCCCGCCGTCGATACCGGCGGCGGACGGGGCCCCGGCCGCCGACGGCAGGAGGGCGCAGCCGGTGGCCGGGCCGAGCGCCGAGCGGAGCCAGGCGGCGACGCCGTACAGCTCGGGCGGGGCGTCGAGCGCGGTCCCGGCGGTCAGCGTGAACTCGCCGGAGCCCGGCCGGACCGAGGAAGGCAGCGGGATCAGGCCGTACGAGGTCCGGCCGTCCGGGGTCTGGCCGTACGGGGTCTGGCCGTACGAGGTCTGGGCCTGGGGGGTCAATCCTTCACCGCCCCGCCGAGCCCTGCCACCAGCCTGCGCTGGACGGCCACGAAGAAGATCAGCACAGGAATGGTCATCAGCGTCGAGGCCGCCATGATTCCTCCCCAGTCGTTCTCGTCGGGTTTGAAGAAGACCAGCAGGGCCGCGGGCAGGGTCTGGTTGTCCTTGGCCGAGATGATGAAGGTCCTGGCGAAGATGAAGTCGTTCCAGGCGGCGATGAAGGAGAACACGCTGGTCGCGATCAGGCCCGGCGCGACGAGGGGGAACAGGATCCGCCACAGGATGACGGAACGGCTCGCGCCGTCGATCATGGCGGCCTCCTCCAGGGCCTCGGGCACCGCGGCCACGAATCCCCGCATCATCCAGACCGCGAACGGCAGAGAGCAGGCCAGGTGGACCAGGACGAGCGAGCCCAGCGTGTTGAGCCCCACCCCCGGCACCGCCGTACCGATGTCGCGGATCAGGAAGAACAGCGGGATGGTGAGCGCCTCCACCGGCACCATCTGCGCCACCAGGAACATGATCAGCACGGTCGTGCGGAACCGGAAGTGGAACCGGGTGACCGCCACGGCGGCGAGGAAGGCCACCACCGCGGACAGGACGACGACCGTCAGGGCGATGCCGAGGCTGTTGAGGAGGTATCTGCTGAAGTTCTCGCCGCCGAGCACGCGTTGGAAGTGCTCGAAGGTGGGGGCCAGGGTCCAGGGGCGGACCTCCAGCGACTGGATCTCGCCCGCGGGCTTGAGCGCCGACAGGACCATCCAGTAGATCGGGAAGAACGTGACGACCGCGGCGACCACCGCGACGGTGTTGGCGGCCAGGCGGGATCTGCTCACAGCTTCTCCCCGCTGCGGTAGAGGGCGCGGATGTAGAGCAGGGTGACCACGAGCAGGATCAGCGTCATGATCACACCGATCGCCGAGCCGAGCCCGTACTCCGAGGACCCGAAGGCGGTCTGGTAGGCGTAGACGTTCAGCACGGAGTTCTGTCCCGCGATGCCGCCGCCGTTGGTCATCACGTAGATCTGCGTGAAGATCTTGAAGTCCCAGATGATCGACTGGATGACCACGATCGTGACCAGCGGCCGCAGCATCGGCACGATGACCCGCCAGAAGCTGTGCCAGGCCGAGGCCCCGTCGAGCGAGGCCGCCTCCACCACCGAGCTCGGGATGGCCTGTATCCCGGCGTAGAGCGTGACCATGACGAAGGGGAAGGAGTGCCAGACCACGGTCGCGCCGACGATGCCGAACGTGACCCACTTGTCGTAGAACCAGTTGTAGCCCTCGATGCCCAGGAGCTGGTTGACCAGGCCCAGGTCGGCGTCGAAGAGGAACATCCAGACCGTCGAGCCGGTCATCGCGGGCGCGGCCCAGGCGGCCATGGCCGCCAGCGACAGCAGCAGGCGCGGCACCCGGCCGGCCTTGGTCAGCACGACGGCGAGCGCCGCGCCGACCGCCAGCGTCGCGATCACCAGGACGGCGGCGAACACCACGGTCTGCGCCAGCACCGACCAGAAGCGCTGGTCGCCCAGGAGCGTCGCGTAGTTGTCGAACCCGATGAAACGCGTCGGCTCGCCCCCGCTGACCTGTGCCTGCCGGTAGTCGAACACCGACAGCAGGCCGAGCATGTAGATCGGGTAGCCGAAGAGCGGCAGCAGCACCGCCGCGGACGGCAGCAGGTAGAGCCAGGGCCGGAGCCTGCCCCTGGGACGTGGCGTTGACTGGCGGACCCGGGTCTCCGGGTCCGCCGGCGCCGTGGTGACCGCCGTCATGACCGGCCGAACGCGGCCTTCACCGCCGCGGCTGCCTCGTCGGTGGCCTGGTCGAGGGTGGCCTGCTTGGTGGCGATCTTCTGGAGCATGGTCGGGATGACCTTCTGGTTGTCGATCTTCACCCAGGCCGGGTCGATCGGCACGAAGCGGGTGCCGGCCGCGACGGTGTCGAGGAACGGCTTGAGGAAGGAGTCCTTGGCCGCGAGCTCGTCACGGGCCGAGGTCAGCGTGGGCAGGTTGCCCATGGCCTCGTACATCTTGATCTGGTAGGCCTTGCCGCCCAGCAGCTGCAGGAACTTGACGGCCAGCGAGCGGTGCTTGCTGCTCTTCATGACGCCGAGGTTGTTGCCGCCGGAGAAGGCCGGGGCGATCGCCCCCTCCTTGGCGCCCGGCAGCGGCACCACGGCGTACTTGCCCGCCGCCGCGCCCGCGTCGACCGCGGAGCGGCTGAAGTTGCCGAGGATGCCCATGGCCGCCTTGCCGCTGGCGAACAGCTCGACGGTCTTGCCGCCGGTGAGGCTCGCGCAGGTCTGCGGCGGGCAGTTGTCGTCGCTGAGCAGGTCGGTGTACGCCTGCACGCCCTTGCGGGCCTCGGGGCTGTCGAGGCTCTCGATGTCGCCTCCGGCGTCCCAGACGAACGGGAGCGCGCCGAAGGTGTACTCGCCGCCGACGGCGACGCCGTACAGCTCGGGCTTCTTCTTGCGGATCTCACGGGCGGCCGAGGCGAGGTTCTCGATCGTCGTGGGCGGCTTGAGGCCGAGCTCCTCGAAGACGTCGGTGCGGTAGTAGAGCGCGCGGATGCCGATGAACCAGGGCAGGCCGTAGACCTTGCCGTCGACGGTCGCGGACTTGAGCAGGTCGGCGCCGACGTCCTTGCCCTCCGGCCAGCTCCCCAGGTCGGCGCTCAGGTCGGCGAAGCCCCCCGCGGCGGCGTACTCGGCGAGGTCGGTGTTGCCGTACTCGGCGACGTCGGGGGCGCTCGCCGGGTCGTTGAACGCGCCCTTGAACTTCTCGTGCCGGGCGGGCGTCGTCGGGATGTAGGTCACCTCGACCTTCACGTCCGCGTTGGCGGCGCCGAACTCCTTGATCGCCTCTGCGACGACCTTCTCCTTGGGGGCGCGGTTGGGCTCGTCGAAGAGCCACACCCGCAGGGTCCCGGACTTGTCGTCACCGCCGCTCGCGGACGGGGCGGTGGCAGGGGCGCACGCGGCGAGGGCCAGCAGGGCCACACCCGCCGCCGCCCAGTTCAGGATCTTCACAGCTCTCTCCTCCTGTTGGCGGCAGACCCTAGAAAGGGGTCACCGGTCGCGGGAAGAGGCGGCGAGTTTTGTTGTGCAGTGCAGAACCTTGTGCTGCAAAGTAGCGTTGGGGACCTCGGCTCCCCTAACTTGACCTGCGTGTTCGACCCGCCGAGACTTCGCTGAGGCTGTGATGAACGAAGCTGCCCCGGAACGCAACCAGTCGGCCTCGCTCCGGCGCGCCCTCGCCGTGCTGGAACACGTGCGCGACCACGCGGGCGCCGGCCAGGGCCTGTCGCTCACCAGGCTCGCCGAGGCGGTCGGCCTGTCCAAGAGCACGGTGCTCCGGCTGACCGCCCCGCTCATCGACGCCAGGCTGCTGGAGCGCGACCGCAGGACCGGCGCCTACCGGCTGGGGCACGGCGCGCTCCACCTGGGCCAGGCCTACCTGGCCACGCTCGACCTGCGCACGGTCGCCGCCGAGGAGTCCCACCGGCTGATGACCGAGGTCCGGGAGACCGTCCACCTCGTGGTCTACGACGCGCCGGACGTGGTCTACATCGACAAGGTCGAGAACGAGACCAACGTGCGCATGGCCTCGCGCATCGGCAGCCGGGCCCCCGTCTACTGCACCGCCGTCGGCAAGGCGATCCTCGCCTGGCAGCCGGAGGAGGACGTCGAGAGGGTCGTGGCCGCCGGGATGCCGCACATCACCCGGTACACCATCACCGAGGCCGACCGGCTCCGCGCCGAGCTGAGCCGGATCCGGCAGCGGGGCTACTCGGTCGACGACCGCGAGAACGAGCCTGAGGTGCGCTGCGTCGCCGCACCGATCTTCAACCACACCGACACCGCGACCTCGGCCATCTCCGTCTCGGGCCTCACCTCGCGGATCACCGCCGCCCGGGTCCGCGACCTGGGGCCGCTGGTGGCGGAGACGGCACTGCGCATCTCCAGGAAGCTGGGATCGACTCGATGACCGGCACGGACGACGAGCACCTAAGGACCAATTTCTGATGATCGATCTGGTAACGCTCGGTGAGAGCATGGCGCTGTTCACCGCACGGCGTACCGGCCTGCTCCGGCATGCCCGTGACTTCGGTCTCAGCGTGGGCGGCGCGGAGTCGAACCTGGCGATCGGCGTCACCCGTCTCGGCCGGCGCGCGGCGTGGATCGGCAGGGTCGGCGCCGACGAGTTCGGGGAGCTGCTCCGCTCGACGCTGGCGGGTGAGGGCGTCGACGTCCAGGGGATGATCGTCGATCCGGACGCCCCGACAGGATTGATGATCAAGAATCGGCGCACGAGCGAGATGGTCGACGTGCGTTACTACCGCTCCGGCAGCGCCGGGTCCCGGCTCCGGCCCGAGGACCTCGACGTCTCGCTGATCCGGTCGGCACGCGTGCTGCACATCACGGGGATCACGCTCGCGCTGTCCGCCTCCGCCCGGGAGGCGGTGCGCGTCGCGGTCGCCGAGGCCCGCGACGCGGGCGTGACCGTGTCGACGGACGTCAACTACCGCCGCGCCCTGTGGAGCCCCGAGGAGGCGTCCGCCGTGCTGCGGGAGACCGTCGCGACGACGGACGTCCTGTTCGCGACCGAGGCGGAGGCCCGTCTGATCGTCGACGGCGCGGACCCGGCCGCCCTGGCCGGGGCCCTGTCGGACCTCGGCCCGCGCCACGTGCTCATCAAACGCGGCCCGCTCGGCGCGGTCGAGCTCTCCGACGGCGTCGTACGGCACGCGGAGCCGTACCACGTCACCGAACTCGACCCCGTGGGGGCCGGAGACGCCTTCGCCGCGGGCTGGCTCGCCGAGACGCTGGAGGGCGCCGGCCCCGAACGCCGTCTCGCGACCGCGTGCGCGGCCGGCGCCTTCGCGGTCGCCGCGGACGGCGACTGGGAGAGCCTGCCCCGCCGCTCCGACCTGGACCGCCTGCGCCCGGCGGACGCGGTCAGCCGCTGAGGCGGCCCTCGGAGAGGTTCTCCGAACCGTCGCGTCCGGCCGAGGCCCAGCCGTCGCCGCGGGCGGACCGCCCGACGCGGTACGGCGTCCGCCACCGGCCACCGGGGGGCGACGTCACCAGAGCTTGTCGATCTCACCCGGGTACAGCTCGATCCGGGAGTGCTGGAACGACGATCGGTGGCGACGGGCCTCGACCGAGAAGAAGCCGGCCATGGTGACCTTGCCGAAGCCGGGCCGGTCGCTGGGGAACGGGGCCTGAGGGGTCCCCCCGACGAGGACCGCGCCGGGCAACGGCCGCCAACCGGCGCTCTCGTAGAACCCCTGCAGGGGACGGTCGCAGGTGAACAGCCCGAGATCCAGGTCCATGGCGGCCATCGACTCGCGGGCCGCTGTCACCAGGCGGCGGCCGTGGCCCCTGCCGCGCGCCTCCCGGCGCGTCACCACCGTGCTCAGACCTCCGGCCCGGTAGCGCCGTCCGGCGTGGACGATCTCCTTGGAGAGGATGTCCAGGGCTGCCAGCACCACGCCGTCGTCCACCAGCAGCATCGACAACGGCCGCAGCCCGGGGTCGTGGGTGGGCGCGCCTTCGGTGACGGCGGAGGGATCCTCCGCCGGCCACGCCTGGTGCTGCAGGGCCGACACCTGCGCGCGGAGTTCGGGCGGGGTGGCCGCCTCCGGATACGACACGATCTGCACGCGCCGATTATTTCCTCCCGGCGCGGCCTGTTCCCCGCCGGGCTCCAAGTGTGTTCCCAGCCCGGTCTCCCGGCGTGTTCCTCGCCGGGCCTCCAGACCTGTTCCCCGCCGGGCCTCCCGGCTGTCCGGGCCGGGCCTCCCGGCTGTCCGGGCCTCCCGGCGGTCCGAGCCCGGTCCAGGCGTCCGGGCCCGGGCCGGGCCCGGTCCGGGCGTGCCGGTCGTCAGCGGTGGCGACGACCGGCGGAGGGCTCCCCGGCTTGGACGATCACCTGGCGGCCGTCCGCGGCAGGGACACCGTCAGGATCGACGGCGGCCGGGCCGGGCTCAGGGCGCCGAGCGCCTTCTCCGCGGCGAGCAGCCGGTCCAGGTGCTCCTGGATGACCGGCTTGCTGGCCCTGGCGAGTGCCTTGACCTGGGGCACCGACCCGTCGGCGATCTCCTTGTTGGCCGCAGCCAGGGCCGCACGGTGACCGTAGATCATCGCCTTGGTCCAGGCCTTGTCGAACTCCACGCCGGACAGGGCGTTCAGTTCCTTGGCCTTGGTCTGCTGACGCGCCGTGGGCTGCGAGGGCAGCGGCACCTGCAGCCGCTGCGCGACCTGCTGGAGCTTCTTGTCGAGTTTGGTGTGGTCGGCGACGAGCATGGCCCCGATCGAGCGGACGGAGCCGGCCTTCCCCTTGCTCTCGGCGGCCTTGCCTGCGGCGATCTCGGCGAGGTTGCCCTGATGCGCCTGGATCAGGAACTGCCTGTCCTGCGCCGGCACCCGGCCCTCACCTGAGGACGTCGACGTCGAGGTCGGCCTCGGCATCGGCGTGGGCGTCAGGGCCGAGGCCGCCGAGCCGCCCGTCAGTGCCAGCACGGCAGCGGAGGTCGCCGCGATCGCCGCGAGTGGGGTATGAAGCGCCATCACTACCTCCGGGAATGTGTCCTGGCGGATTTTCCACCACTCCAGAGGCCTTTCCCGGCACAGAACTTTCCATGTGGACAAAACGCCACATTAGTACCAAATACCACCATTCGATTGCATTACATAACAAGCCACTCCTTCCCCGGGGGCGGGCGGGGCGGACCAGCGTCCGGCGTCCCCGTCGAGCAGCCGAGCGAAGATCGCCGGACTGCCGGAGCGGAGGAGGCGCAACCGGCCCCCCGAACCGCCGGAGGGGCGGAAATCCGACAGCGGTACGTGGTCGTTGGCCGGTCTCGTGCCCGACGGGCACCTCCGATCCGCGGCGGCCGGCGCGCGCGTCCTCGGCGAGACGCCGCCGGCCAGGAGCTTGCCGGAAATACCTCTTCGGGGAGTGTAACCCACCGCTATCACCCCAGAACGGATCGTCAACACTCGCACACCGCGATGCCTCCGCCGCGGCGGCGCCCGGTAAACCCGCGGTCACCGGCGGGCGGGGCGGATGACGGCGCCCTCCAGCCCGATCCCCCGCGAACCCGCGATCACCGGCGAGCCGTACGGATGACGGCGCCCTCCAGCCCGATCCCCCGCAAACCCGCCGTCCTCAGCGGGCCGTACGGATGACCGCCGTCCGGCCTCCCTCGGGCCCCCGCGGGGACGGCTATCGACGATCTTCCGCCAGGCGGGCGGTGACCAGCCACCCCCGGCCGGTGCCCGCACATTCCGGGTCGAACGCCGGTGGCACGGGGCGGCGGTATTCTGCCGCGACCTCACCGAGGTCATGGAGAGCCGGGCGCCATCCTCGTCCGCGGAGCCAGGAGGCGAGGTCCCCGGCGGGACCGCCCCGCCACAGGTCGACGAGCTCGGCGGAGATCGCCCGCCGGGCGGCACGGAGCGGTTCGGAGTCCTCCATATGATCCAGCGCCAGGACGCTGCCGGGGGCCGAGGCCCCGGTGACGCGATCCAGGAGGAGGTCGGCGGCGTCGGCCGGCAGGGCGTACAGGATCCCCTCGGCCAGCCAGGCGGTCGGCAGGTGCGGCCGGAGACCCGCCTCGACCAGCGCACCCGGCCAGTCGTCGCGCAGATCCGCGGGGACCTCCACCCGGTCGCAGCGCGCGAGGACGCCATGCTCGGCCAGGCGGGCGCCCCTGAACGCCAGCACGTCGGCGAAGTCGACCTCGAAGACACGCGTCCCGGCGGGCCAGTCCAGCCGGAACGCGCGGGTGTCCAGACCACACGCCAGCAGCACCACCTGGGCGCACCCGGCCCCGGTGGCCTCCAGCAACGCCCGGTCCAGGAAACGCGTGCGGACCGCCACCTGATCGGCCATCATCTCCGCGAAGCCCGGCCCGGTGGACGCCGGCGCGGCAGTCCACACCGATCTGGCGACGCCGTCCGCGTCGAGGAACGTCCGCGCGTAGGGGTCGTCGAAGAGCCGGTCCGCGCGGCGGCTCTCCTCCGCTCGCAGGAAGGCGACCCCCAGGGCGGTCGCGCCGATTCCGGTCAGCTCGCCGGCGAGTTCGGGTCGGTGTGCCATCGTGCTCCTCCAGAGCTGTCGTGAACGCCTTCCCTGGACGGGCCGGGCGCGGGCGTCTTCCCCGCCCCTCCCCCTCCTAGGAAAGAGCGAATGCTCGTTCTCTCTTCAAGCTGCCACGCCCGCACCGGATTGACAAGAGCGAACATTCGTTCTTTTATGGAGCCATGTCACCCGTCTCGTCGGCGCACCTGGCGGCGCGGCGCGCCCAGCTCCTCAAGGCCGCCCGCACCTGCTTCGCCCGCAACGGCTTCCACGCCACGTCGATGCAGGAGGTCCTCAGCGAGGCCCGCATGTCCCCCGGCGGCGCGTACCGCTACTTCCCCAGCAAGGAAGCCCTCGTGGCCGCCATCGCCACCGAGACCCTGACCGAGGTCTCCGCCGCGCTCAAGGCCCTGTCGGAGGACGGCTCCACCCCGGGGCCCGACGACATGGTGACCGCGGTGACCTCCACCGTCGAGCGGCTCGACGCGCTGCACGACACGGCCAAGCTGGAGATCCAGGTGTGGGCGGAGGCCCAGCGCTCCCCGCTGCTCGCCGAGCAGTTCGCCAGGGCGTTCGCCGACGTGGAGCGCTTCATGACCGAGCAGGTCGAGACCTACCAGGGGCGTGGCCTCATCGAGCGCGACGTGCCGGCCGGCCACATCGCCCGGGTCCTCATCGGCCTCGTACACGGTTTCATGGTCCAGCGGACCCTGCTCCAGGCCGACACCGCCCTGTTCCGCGACGGCCTCCGCGCCCTGGTCGCGGGCCCCGGCCGCGCCCCCGCCCCGCCGTCAGAGTGATCCCTGGACTGCCCCGCCGTCAGAGTGATCCCTGGACTCCGGCGTCCTCGCGGTAGCCGCGGGCCTGCATCTCGAACAGCCGGGCGTATCCTCCGTCCGTGGCCGTGAGCTCGTCGTGCGTCCCCCGCTCCGCGATCCGGCCGTCGTCGAGCACGACGATCAGGTCCGCGTCGCGGACCGCGCCGAGCCGGTGGGACACGAGCAGGCTGGTACGGCCGGCGCGATGCTCGCGGAGCCGCCGGTGCACCTCGTACTCGGCCTGCGCGTCCAGGCCCGAGCTGGGCTCGTCGAGGATGAGCAGGTCACGCCCCTGGCGCAGCATCGCGCGGGCCAGGGCCAGGCGCTGCCACTGCCCCCCGGAGAGCACCACTCCGGCCTGCGGGTCGTCCTCGTCCTCCGGGCCGAAGAAGATCCGGCTGAGCAGCGTGTCGTAGCCCCGGGGCAGCGCCTGGACGGTCTCGTGGACGTCCGCCATCCCGGCCGCGGCCTGGATGCGGGCGCGGTCGGACAGCGCCTCGATCTCCCCCACCCCGATGTTCTCCGCCGCCGTCAGGTCGTAGTTCATGTAGTCCTGGAAGAGCACGCCCATCCTGGCGCGCAGCTCGGCCGGCGGCACCTCGCGGAGGTCCACGCCGTCCCAGAGGATGCTCCCCCGGGACGGGTCGTAGAACCGGCACAGCAGCTTGATCAGGGTGCTCTTGCCCGCCCCGTTGAGCCCCACCAGCGCGACCGACGCGCCGTGCGGGATCGTCAGGTCGACCCCCCGCAGCACCCACGGGTGGCTGTCGTCGTAGCGGAACCACACGTCGCGCAGCTCGATGCCCCGCCGCAGCGCGGGCAGCGCGGCGGCCGATCGCGGGGCCGGCAGGTCGTCGGGGAGCGACGTCACCTGCTCGTGGTAGCCGAACAGGGACAGCGCCTGGCGGGCATGGGCGGCGTTCTCCACCGTCGCGATCAGCGCGGCCTGCGTCCCGGCCACGGCGGCGGCGAACGCGGTCACGTCACCGAGGGTCAACCGGCCGTCCACGGCGGCGTACACCGCCCATATCAGTCCCACGCCGCTGACCGCGGCCGACAGCACCGCCAGCACCGACTGGGTGAGCGCCTCCCGCCGGTCCAGCCGCCGCTCACCGGCCTGGATGGCGGCCAGCTCCCCGAACATCCGGCCCTTGAGGAAGTCGCCCAGCCCGAAGAGCCGAACCTCCTTGGCGGCCTGCACCTCGGTGATGAGGGAGGAGTAGAGGACCTGCCGCCGGATTCCCGCGGACTGCCCGGCGATCATCCTCATCCGCCGCTTCTCCAGCGACATCCGCGCGACCAGGGCGGGAACCGCCGCGAGCGCCACCAGCCCCGCCATCAGCGGGCTCAGCACGGCCAGGGCGACGAGCAGGCCGACCAGCGTGATGACGTTGCGCCCGATGTCGAACAGGCCGGAGGTGATGGGCCTCAGCGCGCCGCCCGTCGCCTGCGCGGCCATCCGCAGCCTGTCCAGGAAATCGGGGTTCTCGAACCGTGACAGGCCCTGGAACCCGTTCACCGCGGTGTACAGGCGGTCCTGCGTCAGGCGGTCCAGCCTGCGCTCCATCTCGGCCTGCAGGTAGGCGATGAGATGCGGCAGCACCCCGGCGGCCAGTCCCAGGACGGTGAGGCCGCAGGCGGGCAGCAGCACCTGGCCGGTACGGCCGGCCGCCAGCTCGTCGATGAGGAGCTTCGTCGCCCACACCGTCCCCAAGGGCAACAGGCCGCCGATGACGGTCGCCGCCAGCTGGGACAGGGCCAGCCCCGGGCCGGCCCGCCAGCACAGCGACGCCACCGTCGCGGCGTATCGCGACAGACGGCGGAACCGGCCCCCGTCCGGTTCCGCGTCCGAGACCGGAGACGTCGTCACCTCGCGCGGGCCGTTCCGGCGAGAGCGTCCAGATCCGTGTCCGCCGCCACGATCGTGCCGTCCGGGCCGACCCGGAGGAACGTCGGGAAAGCCTCGATGCCGACCGCCTTCACCAGGCTGTCGGCCTGTTCCGCCGTGACGACGCTCGCCGCGCCGCCGATCATCCCGATGAGGTCGCCGGCCTTCCCGCCGTCACCGGAGATGACCGCCATGGCGGTGCCGGTGCGGGCCGCGTCGGCGAAACGCGGCGCGTGCTCATGGCACGCGTCGCAGCTGACGTCGAAGAACGCCACGAGGCGTGGCCGCTCGCCGCCGTCCGCCCCCGCGGGGGGCAGCGTGCGACCGACCAGGACTCCCGGGTCGTAGGGAGGACCGAACCGCGCCGGTCCGGCGAGCCGTTCCAGCTCGGCGGTGTGCTCGCGCAGGCGGCGCAGTACCGCGAAGGTGAGCACCAGGTCGAAGAGGCAGAGTATGCCGACCAGGACGACGGCGGCGATCAGAAAAGGCATCGAGCAACCTCACTTAAGGACTTCGAGTCGTCACACCCGCGCGTCATCGCGGCGGGGCGGAGGTGGTGAACAGGCCCAGCAGGTCGTCGAGGCGTACGACGAGCAGGGCGCCCACGGCGGCGGTGACCAGTGCGAGGACGACGCCCGCCGGGTGTGCCCCGGCCCCGGCGTCACCGGCGACGGTCCCTGCCGTGAGCCCGGCCCCGCCGGCCAGCAGCAGGACGAGATTGCGCACCACGTGCGCCGTGCCGAGCGGCGCGGCGGAGGCTCCGAAACAGCGGCACGGCGCGCGCCGCCCCCGGCGCACGGCGGCCAGGATGCCGGCGGTCAGAGCGGCGAGCAGCGCCATCGCCACCGCGAATCCCAGGAGCACGGTGGACGGCAGCGCGAGTGACAGGATCACCACGGCCTCCGCCCCCAGCACGGCGTACGCCGCCGTCACGGATCCGGCGCGCGGGAACATCCCCAGGGCCACGATCGAGCCCACGAACTCGTCGAACGCCGCCCGCCCGCGGACCTTGCCCGCCAGCGCGATCACGAAGACACCGGCCAGCAACGCCCGGCACCCGATCGTCAAATAGAGCATCTTCACCGTCTCACCACTCGTTCCACCCCGCGACGGACGTGCTCCGCGGATCCCCGCCACGGTGAGGACCCGCGGAACACGCCCGGAGTCCGGCGGCAGCTTCGGCCCCCGGACCTACGGGTTCTGCCCGGTCAGCAGCTCCCGCGCCTCTCGCAGCCCGTCACGCAGCCGGTCGTACCGCCGACGATGTGGCAGAGCTTCTGGTACCTGGCCGTCCCGTAGCAGAAGCAGGTCATGTAGTAGGAGGTGTCAGCCTTGGCGGTCGCCTTCGGCACCAGCTTCCCGAGCACTCGGTCGCCGAGCTTTCCCAGAAGAGCGTTCATCTGGATTCACTCCTTCATAGAGCGATGTGGACAGCCGAAACGCTATTTTGGGGAAATACAGCCGCTGATACAGCGGAGCTACAGCGGGGCGGTGAGCAGCCTCTCCAGCACCGGATCAGGCCGCATGGCGGGTGACGCGAAGAGCTCCGCGGCCCGGCGCGCCTCCTCCGCCGCCGCGGCGGGGTCGCCCAGCGCGGCGCGCGCCCTGGCGAGCTGGCGGGCGGCGGCGGCCTGACCGTAGAGCTCACCGGTCCGCGCGGTCAGCTCCAGCACCCGGGCGAGGTCGGCGGCGGCCGAGGCCGGGTCCCCGCGGCGCAGCCATATCTCCGACCTGCTGAGCAGCACCTCCCACTCGTCCTCCCGGTTGCCGGTCTCGCGGCAGTGGCGCAGCGCCTCCCCGAGTGTGGCCAGAGCCTCGTCCCTGCGGTCGAGCAGGCAGTAGGCGCGGCCGAGCGCGGCCAGGGTGATGCCCTCCCCGAAGGAGTCGCCGTCCGACCTGCGGAGGGCCAGGCACCGCTGGAGGCAGTCCGCCGCCTCGGTGAACCGGCCGAGCCGCAGCAGGACCTCGCCCAGGTTGTGCCTGACCATCCCGACCCGGCTGGACCCGTGCGCCTCAAGCAGCCGCAGGCCCGCGATGATGTGGCCGAGGGCGTCGTCGAGGTCGCCGCTGCGCGTGCTCAGCCAGCCGAGGTTGTGCAGCGCCATCCCCTCGGCCTCCCGGTCGCCCAGGTCGCGCCGGAGTTCGAGGGCGCGCCGCAGGCAGTCGCGGGCCACGTCGGACCGGCCGGTCCTCCACTCCACCAGTCCCAGCATCGTGAGCGCCGCCGCCTCCCCGGGACGGTCGCCGTGCCGCCGCGCCACCTCGATGGCGAGCCGTGCGACGGTCTCGAACTCCCGCCAGTGCCCGCACTTGGTCGCCAGCGCCCTGATCAGCGGCATCAGGTCGGTGACGAAGCAGGCGACCGCCGGTTCCCCCGTCGCCGCCTGGGCCGCGGCCGCGATCAGGCACGGCATCTCGGTCTCGAACCGTCGCACCGCCTCGGCGGGGTCACGGAGGGCCACCCCGGTGTCCCGCCGGCTCGGCCGGTGCCCGTCGCCGGACCGCAGATGCGGCTGGAGCAGGTCGTTCACCTGATGGCAGAGGTCGAGGTACCAGTCCAGCGCCCGCCGTACGGCCCGCACGCGCTCGTCCGGCGGGTCGTGGACGACGGCCAGCTCCGCGGCGAACAGCCGCAGCAGGTCGTGCATGCGGAACCGCCCGTCGCCGGCCGGCTCGACCAGGCGGACCTCCGCCAGCTCGTCGAGCGCGTCCTCCGCCGCCTTCGGGTCGGCGTCGAGGAGCGCGGCGGCGAGCTCGACGCTGATCTCGGGCACGTCGAGCACACCGAACAGCCGGAAGGCGTGCGCCGCGGCGGCCGTGGCCCGGCCCGCGCCGCCCGTCAGCGCCGCGTAGCTGACCTCGAAACAGGACCGGATGCCCAGGTCGGCCGCCCGCAGCTCGTCCAGCCGCCGCCGCTGGTCGCGCAGCCGCTCGGCGAACCGCACGAGCGGCCAGTCGGGGCGGCCGGCGAGACGGGCGCCGGCGATGCGCAGCGCCAGCGGGTGGTAGCCGCACCAGCGCGCGACGTCGGCCGCCGCCCCGGCCTCGGCGGCCACCCGGTCCTGTCCCGCCAGCAGCGTGAGCATCCGCACCGAGTCCGCCTCGTCGAACACGTCCAGGGCGATCGGCACGGCGTCCATGGTGGTCAGCGCCGTCCGGCTGGTGACCAGTGCCGCGCAGCCGCCGCCGGCCGGCAGCAGCGGTCCCACCTGGGCCGCGTCGACGGCGTTGTCGAGGACGACCAGGACCCGCCGGCCGGCCAGCAGGGACTGGTAGCGGGCGGCCGCCTCCCCGGGTGCGGCGGGGACCTCGCCGTGGGGCACTCCCAGGGCCCGCAGGAAACGGCCGAACACCTCGATGGGCCGTAACGGCGGCAGTCCCGGGCTCGCCCCCTGCAGGTCGACGTAGAGCTGGCCGTCGGCGTAGTGGCCGGCCGCGGCGTACGCCGCCCGCAGCGCCAGCGTCGACTTGCCGACGCCGCCGGGGCCGTGCAGCGCCAGCACCGGCGGTCCCGCGCCCGGCGCCGGCTCGCCGCACAGGACGGCGAGCATCCCGGCCAGCTCGGCCGGCCGGCCCACGAACAGCGCCGGCTCCCGCGGCAGCTGTCGCGGGCGCGGCGGCCCGTCCCCGGCGTGCGCGGTCACGGCCGCTCCCCCGGACACGGCGACTCCCACCGGCGCAGCCGCTCCCCCGGTCACGGCGTCGCCCGGCGGCACGGTCGTCCCGCCGGGCACGGCGGCTCCCATCGGCACGGCCGCTCCCCCGATCACGGCGTCCCCGCCGGTCGGCGGCCTCCCCGGCGCCATCAGGTCCGCGTCCCGGCGCAGGACCGCCTGGTGCAGGCGGCGCAGCTCCGGGCCGGGGTCGAGCCCCAGCTCCTCGGCCAGGACCCGGCGGGCCATCCCGAACACGTCCAGCGCGCCGGCCACGTCGCCGCACCGGTACAGGGCGACCATGAGCTGGCCGTGCAGCCGTTCCCGCAGGGGGTAGCGGCCGATCAGCTCCCGCAGCCGGGTGGCCGCCGTCGTGGGGCTGCCGAGGGCGAGCTGGATCTCGGTGTACTCCTCCACCGCGCTCAGATACTGGTCGGTGAGGCGGGTGACCACCTCGCGCAGGGTCGGCCCCAGCGGCGCGTCCTCGGCCACTCCCCCGCGCCACAGGGCGAGGGCCCGGGTGTAGGCGTCCTGCGCCGTGACGAGGTCCCGCCGGGTCAGCGCCTGGCGGCCGCGCGCGGAGAGCGCCTCGAACTGGAAGAGGTCGAACTCGGCCGGCTCGACCCGCAGCAGGTATCCGGCGTCGGAGGTGACCAGCCGCTCGACGGCCGGATCCTCGGAGAGGGGCAGCACCCTGCGGAGCTGCATGAGGTAGGTGCGCAGGTTGGCCACCGCGGAGCGGGGCGGATGCTCGTCCCACACCTCCGTCACCAGCGTCCGGATCGGCACGACGTAACCGGCGCGCGCGAGCAGCATGGCCAGGACCGTGCGCTGTTTGGGCGCCGTGATCCGTAAGGGTGAGCCACCGGCCTGGATCAGCACCGGGCCCAGGAGTCCAAACCTCAAGGTCGTGCCTTCCTCGCCGGCCCCGCGTCGTCGGTTAGAGGGACCGCCCGCCCAACCGGCGCAGCACGACGCCGAGCAGCCGGTCGGCGGGGAAGAACCCCCGCTGCCGGGAGTCCACGCTGTCCGGGTTGTCCCCGAGGACCACCAGCGTCCCGGAGGGAACGCGGACCACGCCGTCGCCGGTGGCGATCCCCGGCGGCACCGGGTCACCGGGGAGCGCGGCGACCCGTTTGATGTTCCAGAGCCGGCCGTCGGCCCCGGCCGGGCCGGGCGTGTACCGGCCGGCGGGATCGGACGGAGGCTCCAGCACGACGACGTCGCCCTGGCCCACCTGGCCGATCCGCCGCCGCCGTACCAGGACGCGGTCGCCGTCGGTCAGCGTCGGAGCCATGCTCATTCCCTCGACGGTGACCACCACGTAACGCAGGCGGGCCCAGAAGGCGCCCGCCACGAGCACGAGAACACCGGTAAGCAGCCCACGGATGATCAACTTCGCCTCGCCCCCCTCCGTCGGCCTTGATCCACTCACGGCAAACGATCTCCATTGGCGCCGGGATCTGTCAACAGGTCCCGGCGGGCATCCGCGGATCCCGTGGGCGGCGAGAGACATGGGCGGCTGTGTCCGCGTGAACACCTGCCGGATCTCCCGGCCTCGACGCCGCCGGCGGAGTCCCGCCCCTGACGCGCGCCGCCGTCAGGCGGTCAGCGCGAGGCCGGCACTCTCCGCCTGCGCCTCCGGAGGCGCGGTACGGCGGGCGATGGCAGGGCCCATCGCCATGATCACGACCGCGGCCGCGATCCCGGCCAGCAGGGCGGTCCACCACAGCACGGCCGGGCTGAAGTGGGTGTAGACGGTGGCGCCCACGGTCAGCGCGGTGAACCGGGCCAGGCCCCATGTCCACTGGAAGGCCCCCTGGTATCGGCCGCGAGCGTGGGCGGGCGCCAGGTTGGCGATGATCGAGGCCGCGATCCCGCCGACGCAGGCCTCGCCCACCGACCACAGCAGCACGGTCAGGGCGTACTCGACCGGCTGGTCTGCCGCTCCCGTCAGGGCGACGCCGACCGCGATCAGCACGCTGGCCACGCCGAGCACCGGCAGCTGCGGCAGCCGGGAGAGCAGACCCGTGGCGACCGGCTGCAGCACCACGACCACCACCGCGTTGATCATCGCCATGTAGCCGTAGACGGCGGGAGAGAGCCCGTCGTCGCGGACGGCGAGGGGCAGGGCGACCTCGGTCAGCGAGTAGACCGCCAGCTGGACGCCGAACAGCGGCAGCAGCGCGAGCATCAGCCGGTCGCGCAGCACCACCCCGTAGCCGGCGCCGCCGTTCTCCCTCGCCGGGCGCCGGGCGGACCGGTCGGCCGGCAGGAAGACCACGACGATCAGCGCGTACCCGAGCGCGCTGACGACGTCGACCGCGAACAGCAGCCAGTAGCCCTGCTCGGCCAGGAACCCGCCGAGCACGCCCGCGACCGCGGTGCCGACGTTGACTCCCCAGCCGAACAGCGAGTACGCCGCCCGGCGGCGCTCGGCAGCCACCGTGTCGGCCAGCACCGCGTACGCCGCCGGGCCGACCATCGCGCCGGCCATGGTGAGCGTCAGCGCGGCCAGCGCCAGCGTGATCACCCCCGGCGCCACGAACAGCGCTCCGTTGGCGGCCGCGTTCCCGACCAGCCCGATCAGCATCGTGGGCCGCCGGCCCAGACGGTCGGCGAGCAGGCCGCCCAGCATGGGGCCGATCAGGTGCCCCGCGCCCAGCGCGCCCAGGATGTACGGGGTCTGCTCGGCCGAGATGCCGCGCGAGGCCAGGTAGAACACCAGGAACGGGGTGACCAGGTAGCCGATCCGGCTGACGACGGTCCCGGCGAACAGGATCCAGACCTGCCGGGAGAGGCCGCCGAACTGGTCGGCCACGGAGGAGCGCAGAGAGGGCATGCGGAGATCCTGCGGCGCTCCGCGCGATGCGGCCATTGATTAAGCTCAGACCGAATACTCGACCATCCGGGAGAGCACATGCAGTCCGAGCTGGCCTTCTCCACGGGCGACCTGGCGCACACCTGCTTCGCCGTCTCCCCCATGTGGGAGGTCGTGACCAGCTTCCGCCTGCTGGTCGGTTCCCCCGTACCGGCACCGCACCGGTCATGGGCCGAGCAGGTGCTGCCCCGGCTGAGGGCGGCGGGTCTGGACCGCGGCCGGCTGGCCCGCCTGATCCCCGCCGGAGGTTATCTCGCCGACTTCCTCACCCCGACCCCGGCCACACCGTTCCCCACCCTGGAGTCCGAGCTCGCCGCGATCCGGGAGACCCCGGCCGAGCAGGTGCGGGAGGACCTCCGCCACCTGGCGGCGGACTCCCGGGAGCCGTGGGAGCTGCCACAGGATGATCTCTCCCGCGTGACGGCCGAGATCGAGACCTACTGGGAGCTGGCCCTGGGCCCCTACTGGGCCCGCGTCCGCGCGGTGCTGGAGGCGGACGTCTTCCACCGGGCCAGGCAGGTCGCCGAGTACGGCGCCGCCCACCTGCTCAACGACCTGCACACCTCGGTGAGCTGGGACGACGACACTCTGCGGCTCGTCAGACGGCAGTGCACGGTCACCCGGGAGGGCGCCGGCGCCGGACTGATCCTGGTGCCCTCGGTGTTCGCCTGGCCGACTGTCCTGATCAGGATCGTCGCACCGGACACGCCACAGCTCGCCTATCCGGCCAGAGGCTTCGGGACCGTCTGGGAACGGCGCGCGAGCGCGGACAACGCCGCCATCGCCGCCGTGATCGGCCGGTCACGCGCGCTGCTCCTGGCCGAGCTGGAGACTCCGGCCTCCACCACCCAGCTCGCGCGCCGGGCCGGCCTGTCGGCGGCGGGGGTCTCCCAGCACCTGACCGCGCTGCGCGACGCCGGTCTGGTCACCGCCCACCGGGCCGGCCGTTCGGTCCTCTACGCCCGCACCACGGTGGCCGACTCCCTGCTCGCGGCCGCACCCGCGTGAGGCCGGGTGTTCCCTGACCGCGGTCCGCGGAGGCACGTCGCGATCGGCGGACACCGGGATCACGCTTTCGGTGTCCCCGGTGTCCCCGGTGTCGTCGGCGGGCCGGTCCGCCGCCCCCGGAGGTCCGGGGGCGGTGAAGACCGCCCTCCGGATCCGGGACGGTGAAGGCCGCCCGCCCGGCGGTCATGCCGCGGAGAGGGCGTCGATCGGCCGGGTGCGCAGGGCGCCCACGGTCGTCGGGACGGTGGCCAGCATCACGAGCAGGAAGGCGCCGCCGACGATGGCGAGATACATCCACGCCGGGCCGGACGCGATCGGCGAGCCGGTCTTGACCAGGCTGTAGGGCACCGTCGTGGCCGCGGCGGCGACGGTGCCCAGCACGACGGCGATGCCCGCGGTCACGGCGGCCTCGACGGTGACCATTGCCAGCACCTGGCCACGGGTGGCGGCCGACAGCCGCAGGAGGCCGAACTCGCGGCGTCGCCGGCGGGTGGCCGCGACAAGGGTGTTGACCACCACGATCGCCGAGAAGCCGATGATCATGGTGACGATCAGGTAGTTCACGGGGGCGAGCTGCGCGCCGACGTCGCCCGCGACGGCGGGTCCCCGATGGGCGCCGTCCTCCGTGCTCTGCATGTAGAGGGTTCCGGCCGCGATGCCGACCAGGAGGATCAGCGGAGATGCCACGCCGGCGCTGTGCCTGGCCCGCACGCGGGTGTTGCGGGCGGCCAGCCGGGCGGTGGCTCCGAGCCGGGCGTGGGCGAACCATCCGACGGGCGTCACGGCCAGCGGGCTGAGCAGGGCGAGCCCGACGGCGACGGCGACGCCCGCCGGGCCCGCGGTGCTGGAGAGCAGCGGACCGTTCTCCATGAAGAGAGTCCCCGCCGCCAGGCTCAGACCGACGGCCAGCAACCCCAGGCCGCCGACCGCCCGAGCACGGCTGAGCAGCCGGGTCGCCGACGGCGACGCCTCGCCCAGCGCGCGCACGGGCGGGATGGAGGCGGCTCGCCTGCTGGAGATCAGGGCGGCGGCGACCGCCGCGGCCAGGGACGTGCCCGCGCCGACCGCGACGCAGAGCCAGCCGGCGCTCAACCGGGTGGAAGCACCGACCAGACCGCCGTCCACCAGCCGCCCGAGGACGACCGCGCCGAGCGCGACACCGGGCAGCAGACCGGCCACGACCGCCGGCAGCGCCACGATCACCGTCTCCAGCACGACGTTCTGCCGGATCTGCCGCGGGGTGGCGGCGATCGACCGCAGCAGCGCGAGCTCCTGCTCCCGGTGCTGGATCGTCAGGGAGACGGTGGAGACCACGCCGAAAGCCACGATCGCCACCGTCCACCCGCCCAGGATGGCGGGCAGCATGATCAGGAACCCGGAGCTGCGCCCGGTCTCCAGCCCGGTCTCCAGCAGGCTCGCGAACGCGGTGAGCAGGGCGGTGCCGGTCGCCATCACGGCGGCCGAGGCGAGGTACGACCCGATGTGGGCGCGGACCGTGAGGAAGGCCAGCCTCCACATCATCGGAGACCACCGTCCCGGCGGCCCGGCGCCGCGTCCGCCGGCCCGGCGGACCGGTCCGGCGCGGACAGCCGGGCCATCCGCGCGGCCACCGCCTCGGGGCTCGGCCGCGACATGGTGTCCACAATCCGCCCGTCGGCGAAGAACACCACCGTGTCGGCGTAGGAGGCCGCGACCGGGTCGTGGGTCACCATGACGATCGTCTGCTGGGTCAGGGTCACCGCCTCCCGCAGGATGCCGAGCACGTCGCGTGCGGCCTGGGTGTCCAGCGCGCCGGTGGGTTCGTCCGCGAAGACGACGGCGGGCCGGGAGAGCACGGCGCGGGCGATGGCCACGCGCTGCTGCTGGCCGCCGGACAGCTCCGCCGGCCGATGGTCGGACCGCTCGGCGAGCCCCAGCCGCGCGAGCAACGCCCGTACGGCCCGCTCGTCGGGCCGGCGGCCGGCGAACTCAAGGGGGAGTGCAACGTTCTGCGCCACCGTCAGCGTCGGCACGAGGTTGAACGATTGGAAGATGAAACCCATGCGGTCGCGCCGCAGCCGGGTCAGAGCCGTTTCGTCCAGGTCGCTCAGCTCGTGGCCGTCCAGAACCACGGATCCGGAGGTCGGCCGGTCAAGCCCGGCGGCGCAGTGCAGCAGGGTGCTCTTCCCCGACCCCGACGGCCCCATCACCGCGGTGAAGGTGCCACGCGGGATGGACATCGTCACCCTGTCAAGAGCGGTCACGACGGCATCGCCGTGTCCGTGGCGCTTGACCACCTCATGGAGTTCAAGGGCGTGACGCGAAGCCGTATGCGACATTTGTGAGTACGCTGTACGAGTCATAAATACACCGTACCGCACTTATGGATCAAAAGATTGAATTTTATTAAATCCGCAGGTCAGAGCGGTAAATATACACATAGTCACGTTCACTGCCTATAATTTCGTCACGCCACGAGTTTCGTGACGTAAATCGACGGAGGTCATCAAGCGTGCCGACGTGTGAGATGTGCGGACGGACATTGCGCCTCGCCGTGCGGGGGCGGCCGCCGCGGTACTGCTCGCGCGCCTGCCGGGCGCGGGCCTACCGGATGCGGGTCGCGGACCGTTCCGCGACCGACACCCGGCCCGGCGGCCGAGCCGAGGCCCAGGGCGAGGGCCGAGCCGGGGTCCGAGCCGAAGTCCAGGGCGGAGTCCAGGGCGAGGGCCGAGCCGAGGGCCAGGCCGATCCCGGAGCCGGCCCCCGGGCCGATCCCGGAGCCGGCCCCCGGGCCGATCCCGGAGCCGACGCCCGGCGGATGCCCGAGAGCACCGAGACCGGCCTTTCGGAAGGGACCCTGGATCAGCGGCTCATCGTGCGCACCGCGATCGAGCTCGCCGACCGCGACGGCGTCGCCGCGGTGTCCATGCGGCGCGTCGCCACCGAGCTGGGGGTGGGCGTGATGTCGCTGTACCGGTATGTCGCAAGCCGCGAGGAGCTCAACGACCTCATGGTGGACACCGTCTTCGGGGAACGGCCGCTGCCCGAACCGGGCCCGGACGGCTGGCGGGCCAAGCTGGAGCTCTCCGCGCGCGAGGAGTGGGCGCTCTACCGAGATCATCCCTGGGTGTCGCACCTCGTCGCGGTCACCACCCGGCCGCCGATCGCCCCGAGCCTCATGGCGTACACGGACTGGCGCATGCGGGCCCTGGACGGCCATCGGCTGGACTTCGCCACCATGGTCCAGATCGCCATCATGATCGGCACATACCTGCAGAGCGCGGCCATGCCTCTCGCCCACGAGGCGCAGGCGGCGCGGGCGACCCGCAACACCCGGCAACAGTGGGCGGACGCCCGGCAGGACGCGCTCCACCGCACCCTGCGCACCGCGCATCTTCCGATGGTGTCGGAGTTCGGCACCGAGGCGTTTCAGGCGTCCGAGCCGGAGAACATCTTCGAGTTCGGCCTCCACCGCATGCTCGACGGCGTCGCCGCCCTGCTCGACGCGGTCAGAGCGGCAGGTGACACACCGGCGGGGTCTCCGGCAGGTCCGGGCGACGGCCGATCAGGCATTGACGAAATTTAATTACATGTTATTCATGTGAAATGTCAGAAAATTTCGTATAGCTACACCACCTGATCGGGAACCGTCGGAGCCCACCCCCCAAGGAGGATGCGCATGGCGCGCAGCCAGCCCACCGACCCGCCCATCGACTTACAGGCAGCCGTCCGAGGAGAGGTCTCCTGGTTCTGCTGCGGCACGGCCTGGGGGCCCTGCAGCAGCACAGGCAAGGGAGCCTGCGGCACCTGCAACTCCGGGAACCTGCAACACGCCTGGCCCAACACCTCGGACGCCTGCTGGGCGATCACCCGGCCGGACAGCTGCGGTTTCGCGCTGAGCCGCAGGACCTGCGGCTTCCAGCACCGGATCACCGCGCTGTGCAGCGGCACCAGCGTCGTCACCTCCATCGCCGACTGCGGCCCGCAGACGGACCTGTTCTGCGGCGAGCGCAGCTGCTGCGGCGCGACCTGCGCCACCGACCGCATCATCGACCTGACCCCGGCCGCCTACAGCCGGATCGCCAGCCTGTCGACCGGCCTCCGGCCATGTGAGATCTCGACCCCCTAGGAGGCCGTCGTGACCAGCAGAAGGCAACTGCTCAAGTCCGCCGTTCTCGGAGGCGGGGCCGGCGTCGTCGCCGCGACCGCGCTGGGATCACTCGGCCCGGAGGCCGCCTTCGGCGCCGCCGCACCCGACGTCGAGCCCGGCGCGCCCGACCCCGACTTCGCCGAGGGCCGGATCCGTTCCATCAAGGACAACACGCTGCTCGTCCTGGGGTCGAACATGGTGTTCCACAACATCAGGGTCGTCGACGGAACGAGCCTGTGGAAGCTGGGCCCCACCAGCTTCGACCAGGCCAGGCCCGGTGACGGCCTCTACGCCCGGGGCGTCCGCATGCCCGACGGGGTGCTGGCCGCCGAGTCGGTCTGGCTCAACATCGTCAACATCAAGGGGCACGTCAGCAACATCACCAGCGAGAAGATCCATCTCGACCACAAGGGACAGGAGGTCCTCTGCCACCGCGTGGCGGGCAAGTCGATCGCCGTCTACTCCGACGCGCCGCCCTCGGCCGACCTGTCGCTGCTGCGCGTGGGCCAGCACGTGCAGATCCTGGGCGCCTGGCGGCCGGACACCAACGAAGTCGACATCGCCACCGTCTTCTCCCCTCACTAGGAGCGACAGATGTATGGGATCGCCGCGCTGCAGCCGTACGTGATCGGCCTCTTCCTGCTCTGGGCCGCCCTGATGAAACTGCTCGACCGGCGGATGCGGGCGCAGGCCGGGCAGACCGCCCTGGGCCGGCTGGTCGGCTCGGCGCGCGCGGTCCCCGCACTCCGGCTCGTCGGAGTGCTGGAGCTCGCTGTGGCGGTCGCGTTGCTGCTGCCGCCCGCCCTCCCCGTGGAGGGTGCGGCCGCGGCCGTGCTCTCCACGGGATTCCTGGTCTATCTCACCTACGCGCACCTGGCCGCGCCCGCCTCGTCGTGCGGCTGTCTGGGCGCGCACTCGCGGCCCGTGAACTGGCGCGGATTCGCCCGGGCGGGACTTCTGCTCGTCATGAGCCTCGTGGCGGTCCAGGCGCGGCTGTATCCGGTGGACCCGTGGCTCGTGGTGCTGGGCCTGGCGGAGGCCGTCGCCCTGCTGGGGCTCTCGGCTGAGCTGGACCGCCACTGGCTGATGCCCCTGCGCCGGCTTCTCGTACGGCTGCGCAAGCCGCTCGCCGTACCCTCCTCACAGGAGATCCCGCTGGAGGTCACGATGCGCCTCCTCTATCTCAGCCCCGCCTACTGCTCGGCGTCCGCGCGGCTCACCTCGGACGTCCAGGACGTGTGGGACGAGGACGGCCTGCGGTTCGTGGTCTACGCGGCCGGAGGGCGTACGGCGGTGTTCGCCGTTCCGCTCCCCGGCGACGATCCGTCGGCCATCCGCGTCGCCCTCACCGACGAGCCCGCGCTCATCTGACGTTCCAGGCGTCATGCCGCCGCCGTCCCCGACCCGGACGGGCGCGAGTGGTCGCCCCGCGCGGCGGCGGAAAAGACCGGCCTCAGCTCGCCGAGCCGGCCGCGCCCGCGTCGCTCCGCGCCTCGCGGGCGCGCCACTCGTCGGCGAGCACCGACCAGACCTCGATGTCGATGCGCCGGCCCTCGCGCGGGTAGGCCTGCCGCAGGGTGCCGTCGCGGGTCATGCCCAGCCGCTTGGCGACGTTGATGCTGCGCGCGTTGTCGGCGTTGGTGCGCCACTCGACGCGCTGGATGCCGCGCTCGTTCACCGCCCAGCCGACGATCCGCTCGGCGGCGCGGGTGATCAACCCGTTGCCCTCCGCGCCGGGTTCGAGCCAGCAGCCCGCCTCGCAGACGCCCAGCGCGGCGTCGAACGACACGAACAGCACGCCGCCGACGAGTGTGCCCTCCAGCCAGATCCCCCAGATGCCGCCCGCGTCCTGTGCCCGCCTGTCGGCGTAGCGCCGCAGCACCGCACGGGCCTCGGCGAGGTCGGTGGCGACGAAGGTCGGCGACACCCACGGCGAGATGTGCTCGCGCGCCCGGTCGAGGTTGGCGAGGAACTCCTCGGCCAGCCACGGCTCAAGGGGCCGCAGTTCCGCGCGGTCGGTGAGGGGAAGGGCGAACATCGGACCTCCGGGCACATTCATAACAAACGTTCGGTATGTAGGCTAGTAGACCATGAGCCCCGCCCGCACCGACCACGACGCCCGCCGCCACGACGTCTCCGAGGCGGTCTGGCGGGTCCTCGCCGAGCACGGGTTCGCCGGTCTCACCCTGCGCGCGGTCGCGGCGGCCATGGGGGCCTCCACCGGGCTCGTCACGCACTACTTCGCGGGCAAGCACGAGCTGATCGCGCACGCCCTCGACATCCTGGAGGCACGCACGCGGCAGCGCCCGCGCCTGGAGGCGCCCGCCGCGACCGGACTGCCCGCACTCCGCATCCACCTGCTCGACATACTCCCGCTGACGCCGGACGGGGTGGCGATCAACCGGATCTGGGTCGGCTCCTGGGACGTGGCGCTCTCCGACCCCGCGCTCTTCGCGGCGCAGGCCACCCGGTACGAGCGCATCCGCGCGGTGCTGCGCGCCGCGATCGAGGACGCGCAGCGCCTGGGCGAGCTGCCCGCCCGGGCCGACGCGTGGCGGCTGGCGACGACCGCGCTGTCCTTCACGCACGGCCTGGTGGTGCAGGCGCTCTTCGCCCCGGACAGGCTCCCGCCGGAGCACCAGATCGAGCTCGTCGACGACTTCCTCGCCGGGCTCGCCGCTGACGCCGACCAATCCACTTGACCACCGGGCGCTGGTCGCGTGGCGTGAGGGCGTGGCGACGTCATGCGCACCACGGGACCGCGGCATGCTCGCCGGCCGCCGTCCGTCCACTCGTGTCCCCGGCCCCTCCGACGCACCGCCCCAGGCGGAGCCGACACCGTCACGCTCCGCCGGTCAGGCGGGCGATCTCGTCGCGTACGGCGCGGCTGAGCCCGTCGAGGAGCCGATCGGCACGGCCGTCCGAGGTCGCGGACAGCAGTTCCGCGACGACGGCGGGCGGCACGTATCCGAGCACCCGGCAGGCGCGCCGCACCGTCATCGCCTCCACCAGGCGGACCGCGGCGGGGACGATGCCGAGCGCGCCGAGGACAGCGGCCGTGACACGGTCATCCGTGTGCGCCAGGATGCTCGCGCTCCGGCTGGGGGGCATCGCGCCCACCAGCCTGGCCGCCCGATGCGGGGGCATGTGGTCGATCACCCGCGCGGCTCGCGGCGGCGGCAGCAGCGCCAGCACCTCGGCTGCCGTGCCCGACGCTTCCGCCGCGCCGCCCAGGAGCCGCCCGGCGGCCTTCGGCTCCATCGAGCCGAGCAGGGTGGCGGCCTCCTGGCGGGGCCGATCGAGCAGCGGGCTTCCGCCGTCGCGGCCTTCCCCCGCCCGGGCCGGATCCCGGACCGGCCCCGAGCCGTGCGCACCGTGTCCGCGCCGTGCCTCCTGGCCCGTTCCCGGGCCGGTGCGCCGCTCCGGCTCCTGCCGTTCATGGGGCCGCGGCGCCGGGCCCGCGAGGATCGTGTCCAGCCGCCGCCCCAGCTCGGCCGCCCCCATCCGCCGAGCGGGGGCGGTGACGAGCAGGCCGGCGATCGCGTCGGCGAGCGGACCCGGTCGCCGGAAGCGCGGAGGCCGGCCGGCGGTGACCGCCCGCACCGTTTCGAGCGGGCTGTCACGGAGGAACGGCGAGTAGCCCTCCAGCGCGCAGAACAGCGTCACTCCCAGCGACCACAAGTCCGACGCCGGCCCCACCACGTGCCCGTCGATCCGTTCCGGCGCCATGAACTCGATGGTTCCGAGCAGCATGTTGGCCGACGTGAGGCCGCTCTCCCCGGAGATCCGCGCGATACCGAAGTCGACCAGGAAGACCCGGTCGTCGGGATCAACGATGATGTTGGCCGGTTTGACGTCCCGGTGCAGCACCTGCGCGTCGTGCACGGCGGCCAGTCCGTCCAGCACCTCACGTCCCACCCGGGTGATCTCCCGCTCGGAGAGGACCTGCCGCCGGGAGAGGGTCTGCCGCTCGATCCGGCGGTCCAGCGACGTGCCCTCGATGTACTCCATGACGATCCACGGCGATCCGTCGTCCATGAAGGCGTCGTAGATGTCGACGACCGCCGGATGCCGGATCCGCGCGGCGGCACGCGCTTCGCTCAGCGCCCTCTTCCGCCGTACGGCCATGTCCTCGCCGTACGGCGCCAGCACGACCTCTTTGAGCGCGACGGATCGCCGCAGCGTCCGGTCCCAGGCGAGCCACACCGTGCCCATGCCGCCCCTGCCGAGCCGGGACCTCAGCTCGTACCGGCCTTGGACGATTCGTGCCGTCATCCGGTGGCCTCAGTCCTCGTCGGGGAGCAGTTCGATCCCGCCCGAGCGCTCCGCACCCGGTCCCGGTCTCCGCATGATGCGGGTGTCCGTCATGCCACGCAGGGCCTGGTCTTCCATGGGCCCGTACTCGTAGCCGGGGTCAGCCGACTCGGCCTGGGTGCCGTTCGGTCCTCGGGGTGGCCGCGTCTCCTCCCCGAAGGCGGCGCCGGGCCGTCGCGAGGTGTCCTCCCGGGGCGACCAGATGCTCCAGACGCTGTCCGACCCGCCGGGCTCCGCCGGCCGGGACCGGGACCCGGCGCGAACACCGAACTCATCGCGCATGCCGTCCAGCTCCTGGCGCTCGGCGAGCGCGAGCGCCTTCTCATAGATGCCGGGCCGCTGCATGAGCTTCACCGCGACCGGCAGACATTCGATGAGCAGGAACAACGCGAACAGCAGCAGCCGGGCCATGCTGAGGGTGATGTCCTTGCCGGTCAGCTCGTTGAGCGCCCGGAGCCGGATGAGCAGCCCGTCGGTGGCCAGGTTGTCCTCGTCGAAGGACCGCTGGATCCGGGCCTGCTGCTCGACCGCGGCGTCGAGCTGGCGCTGGGCCTTGGGCAGGGCCTCCTCCGCGGCGGCGAGCCGTGTCCCCTTGGCCTGTTCCCCGGTCGCGTTCAACTCCCGCTTTCGGTCCTCTATCTGCCGGGTGAGCAGCTCGATGCGCCCCTTGTCTTTTTCGTACGCACGCCGGCTCTCCTGAGCGAGTGGACCATTGCCCTTTTTGATGCAGTTTGGACCACCATAGAGCTGGCACTGCCACTCTTTGTAGTGTTTGTCCGCTCGCTTCTGCTCATCGGCGCGCTGGGCGGACAGCGCCTTTATCTTCGAGTCCTGTTCTATGTCAAGGGGAACGTCGCCGCCGGAGGAAATCACCTGCCGCAGATCGGCCACCTCCTTGCGGAGCTGGCTGACGCTCTTTCCCACCGCGCCCTGCTCCTGCTGTACGGCGAAGGCGTCACCGCGCCGCTGTTTCATCTCGGTGATCTGGGTGTCGATCTCGGCCTTGAAAACCTGCAGCACCAGAGGAGTGGAGATCACCAGGCCGAGCACGACGGCGACGAGGACGCGCGGCGCGGCCAGCGCCCAGCGGTTCGGCGCGTCAGCCCTGATCGTGGAGACGAGCCACCGGTCAAGGCTGAGGATCGCCAGGCCCCACAGCAGAGCGGCGGCGACGGCGAGGACGATGTTGACGCTGAGCGTGCTGTTGAGGGCGAACGTCATGGAGACGAAGGCGAGCACGCTCGTGGTGAGAACGGCGCCCCCGATGCCCTCGAATTTGCCGCGTTCGGTCGGGCACGTCCGGAGAACCTCGGGTCGCGCTCCTGACAGCGCGACCAAAACCCCGGACAGCGCGCTCAGGAAACGTCTCATACTCCTCCTCGCAAAGGGAGTCTCATCGCGTCGGCACCGATTGGAACGGCGTCGGCTCCCCGGAGGGGATATCATAGGCGCCCAATATCGTATTTACAGATACCCGATAGAATTTCATCGAGGAATCCCGATACAGCACCTCGCCCCAGCGGCACCTCCTAACGTTATATACGCCGACCAATCGGGACACCAGGGACGCAGCGCAGCTAATACGACATATCTATGGAGGACTCCTCGTGCCGGAGCCCGACAGGGATCTGAGCAGGAAGGCGATCGCCCAGGCCCTGGCCGACCTCGCCGACACCGATCGCCTCACCCTGGTGGAGATCGCCGCCGACGGCGTCACCACGTTCCTGCTCCACCGGGACGACAACGGCCGCCCCCGCGGCCGGAGCTGGTCGGCGACCTGGCCGGGCCTCGCGGGCGAACGCGGGTGGGGCACCCATCCGGCCGAGACCCGGGAGGCCGTGCTACGCATGGCCCGCGCCGCCTCGTCCACCGCCGACGTGATGCTCGTAGCCGCGTCCTCCGCTGATCCGCAGGTCGAGCAGGCCCTCGCCTGGCTGCGCGCGGCACATCCCGCCGCGCAGGTGCTGCGAGCCGAAGCCCCGATCGCCGCACTGATCCGGGAGGTCATCGCCGACGACCCGCTGACCAGGTCGTACGAGCTGATCGTCGTCCTCGTCGACTCGGATACCAGCCGACCTCGGCTGACCAGCAGGCAGCTCTTCCCCCTCGGCTCCCGTCCGGGGGCCCGGACCCGGGTCGCCCTCCGCTGCGAAGCCGCGGGCGCGCACGGCACCGCGTTCGCCGTGGTCACCTGGCAGGGTCCGAAGCCGCGGCTGCTGTCCGTGCAGTCCGCCCCGGTCGCGCCCGGCCGGTATGAGGTGACCGCCGAGCTGGTACGGCCCGGCCGCGTACGGTTCACCGGCCTGCCCGCGCTCTCGCCCGACCCTCGGGGCTGGGATCAGCTCGTCGCCGCGCTCCCGGATCGGCTGGCGGGGGGCAGCGGCCCGGCGCACCTCGTCTGCGCGGTGGAGGTCTGCGGAGCGGACGACCAGGTCGCGGAACGGCTGAGCCGGGCACGCCAGATGATCAGCTCTGCCTCCGGCGAGCTCGGTGGCCTGCTCCGGGTCTCCCTCCTCGCCTACGCGGCGCACTCGTACGACCCGTCGGCGCCGGAGTTCCCGGTGCGGATCGCGGCCTGGGAGGCCGGCGCGGGAGAGGCTCTGAACGCACTCGGCGCGCTGGAGGAACGGGGAGCGGTGGCCAGGGGATATCCGTACCATCCCCACGCGGCGCAGCTTGAGGACATGCTCGCCGTGGTGGTCGAACGGCTCGGCCGGGCGGATCCGGCGCCCGCCGTCATCCTCACCGTCGGAGGCCTCCCACCGCACCCGGCTCGCACCGACCAGTCCAGGATCCTGCCCTGCCCCCACCGGCACGACTGGCGGAAGCTGCTCGCCGCCCTGCGGCAGCGGCAGGGCACGGTGCTGGGCGCGATCTGCGACCAGCCCGCCGACCAGGCGCACCAGGTGTGGCACCGGATCGGCGCGGCGGCCCTGGCCCATCTGGAGGCGGTGGACGTGCGCGGCCTGGCCGCCGATCTCGGCCTGGTCGCCTCCTCCCCGGTCCATCTCCCGTTCCCCCTGCTCGACGAGACGGAGTGACGACGCGCATGCAGCCCGATCCGAGCCGGGAACGTCCCGATCACAACATCGCCATGTGGGGCGCTCCCGGCAGTGGCAAAACCACTCTGCTGGCGGCGTTGTTCATCGCCCTGACCAAGAGCGACGATGACTGGAAGATCATCGGATCCGACCCCGCGTCGTCGGACTACCTGATCGAGAAGACCAACGCCCTGTTGCGGGGCAAGCTGTTCCCCGAGGCGAACATGACCATGGAGCGCTATCACTGGACGCTGCTCGGCCCCGCTCTCCGCAAGCCCGGCTTCTGGAGCAGGAAGGCCAAGCCGGGGCCGCCGGCCCGGATAGGCATCGGCATGACCGACGCTCCCGGGGGGTGGTACGGCCCGGCGGGCGGCCCGAGCGCTCTGGACGGCTCGGGAGACCCCCGTCTGCAAAAGCTGCTGGACAACCTTGAGCGGAGCCGGGGCATCGTCTTCCTCTACGACCCGATCAGGGAGTTCACCCTCGGGGACGCCTTCGACCACATGCACGCCCCGCTCACCCGGCTCGCCGAGCGGATGCTCGCCGCCGGCGAGTTCACCGACGGGAAGTTGCCGCACCACATCGCCGTGTGCGTCACCAAGTTCGACGACCCCCGGGTGCTTGAGACGGCGGAGAAGCGACGGCTGCTCACCGTGGACATCGACGATCCGTACCGGCTGCCCCGGGTGACCAGCGAGGACGCGCGGGAGCTGTTCCACGAGCTGTGCCAGGTGTCGGCCAGTGGCACCGCCGACATGGTGCTCAAGGCGCTCGACCAGTTCTTCCACCCGGATCGGATCCGCTTCTTCGCCACGTCCTCGATCGGCTTCTATGTGGACCGGCGCACGAAGCGTTTCGACTGGGACGACTTCCAGAACATGGTCCCCGGAGAGGCGGACGAGGATTCACGCATCCGGGGGCAGTTGCATCCGATCAACGTGGTGGAGCCCATGCTCTGGCTGGGGCAGCGGCTCGCCGCGATCCGGCCGACGGTGGTCTCGTGACCGACCACGAGATCGGATTCGAGTGGGCGCTGGAGGGGAAGCGGCCCGGCGCCCACGACGACTACGAGCTGCTCGACTGGAGCGACGACCGCCTCGGGCCCGAGGTCTTCGAGAAGATCAGGAGCAGGTACGCCACGGGTCTCTCGGCGGATCTGCCCCAGGTGACGATCGCGGTCGCGGCGACCAGGGAGCGCGAGCAGGTGTCGCACCACATCGTGCTCGCGGCCCAGGAGTGGTCCGGGCACCGGGACGCCACCAACCGTAAGATCGCCTACACCCGCTGGTTCTACGTCCCGTACCAGGATCTGGCCGTCCATCAGGTGTCCTATGAGGCCCTCTACCACGCCCTCGCGGGCCTGCCGGCGACCCCGTCCCCTCCCCTGGTCGTACGCGTGCCGGAGTTCGACCCCACGGCCCTCGTCCCCGGGTCGGACGCGCGGTACGCCGCCGCGCTGCTGCTGACCGGGCGGCCCGTCTGCGTGGTGGGCGCGGACAGGGTTCCCATGATCGAACGGTTGCGCTTTCTGGACACCGTCGCCGCGCTCCTGCCGTACGGCATGCGGACGAGGTTGACCGCGGCGACCTGGACCAGCAGCACGGCCCGGCACAAGCTCAGGCTGTCCTTCGCGCGGCACGCGCCGGAGAACGCCTACGAGGTGCGGTGGGGCCACGGAGCGGAGATCACCTGGCGGGACGGCCGGGCGAACGTGTGCCTGGGCCTGCTGGCCCGGCACGATGTCCAGCTCGAGGACATGCTGCGGGGGCTCGCCGGGCTGACCGATCCGCTGTCGTTCGGCCCCGAGGACCTACCGAACGCCGCACGGCTGCTTGAATACGCCGGCTCCGGGCTGCTGTCCCCCGACGCCACCGGCGTGTGGCGGAAGGCGAAGCCGGGCTCGGAGGATCCCCGGGCAGGGGGCCCCGGTGCGGACACGGTCGTCGCGGCGGGGCATCGAAAGGCCTTGCCCGGCCCCAGCGCGCCCGGTTCCGAGGATCGTGATCCGGTTCCGGGAGGAGGGGGCGGTGTCCCGGAGGCCGGGGCGGTCCCGCCCGCCGCGGTGACCGTGCCCTACCGGCCGACGGCCGCCGTAGGCCCGGCCCCGGGCACCGTGCCCCACCGGCCGACGGCCGCCGCGGGCCCGGCTCCGAACACCGTGCCGCCCTCGATGCGGGCCGCGCTCGGCGAGCTGGAACAGGCCGACCGCGAAAGGCGGCTCCGGCCCGGCTGGGGCCTGCACGGCAAGGTCACCATGGTCGTGGCCTTCGCGACGCTGGCCATCACCTTGATCGGCACCGGTGTCGTCGCGATGCTGCTCGCCCCCGGCGGCGATCCCCCCGCCGCGGGGGACTCGGCAGGGACGGAACCGGGCACGGTCGTCGTCCAGGCTCCGCCCGGGCAGGAGGACGCGTTCGCCAGGAACCTCGTGGCCAAGGCCGTCCAGCGGACGGGCTATCGGTCCGAGATCCGGCTGAGTGACGCCCCCGCCGAGACCGCACCCGTCGCGGAGCCGGCCGTGGTCCTCGTGGAGATCCCTCCGGCGGATCCCGCCCTCTCGGGTGCCCTGCCGACGTGGCCGGTGGATCCGCCGGCGGCGCAGGGGTTCTCCGCGGTCGCCGCCATCCCGGTCCCGAACCGAGACGTCCTGGTCTACGACGCCGGTCTGATCAAGCCGGAGAAGTTGACGGCGGCCTTCGCACGCCCGGACAAGGAGGTCCGGATCTCTGTGCCGGACACCTCCCAGGAGGGGCCCTCCCGGGAGCGGCCTGAGCAGATCCTGCGGCAGCGCCATCCCTGGCTGCATCTGGAGACCGTCCCGGGGACCGACCCACTGCGCGCTCTCCGGGACAAGGCGGTGCAAGCCGCCATCGTGCCCCGCGAGGCCGCCCGCGACAGCGGTTATCCCCGATCGGAAGCGCTCGCCGGGATGCCGAGCCGCTCGCTGCTCATTCTGTGCAACCAGGCCGGTGGCCGCGCGCTGCGCGACGCGCTGGACACGGTCGCCCGGTCCATCGACCCCGGCAGGCTGGCATCGGAGGACTTCGACTCCCCGGTGACGGCGGCCGCCCGGCTGGTCGAGTCGGCCCTGCCATCACCGTCCGGCGCCGTCCCCCATGCCGGGGACCGGGAGAGCGACTGGAGGGAGGACCCCTTCTGGCCCGCCCTCTCCCTGGTCGCCGCCGGGAGCGCCGCCGGATTCCTGGCCCTCCTGCTGGGGATACGGCTGCCGACCAGGATCGAGCCGCACCGGCACCAGTCGCGCCCGCCGTCCGCGCCGGCCTCGCCCGACTCCTGAGCACACGGCTCGTCCAACGAAGAAAGCCCAGGTCGGCTATGTCGACCTGGGCTTTCCGCTGGTGCGCCGCCAGGGACTCGAACCCCGGACCCGCTGATTAAGAGTCAGCTGCTCTAACCAACTGAGCTAGCGGCGCGTGAAGCTCTTGAAGGATAGCGCACTTTCCAGAGGGCTTCGAAACGGAGAACCTTGAGCCGCTAGGGTAGAACAACATTCGGTCCTGTACTGGGAGTGCACATGTGGTTCGCCTCGCCCGCCGACGTCCGGGAGCGGCTCAGCGCCGTGGACTACCTCGCCGACGACTCCATCGCGACCTCGGTCTTCCTGGCCGGCGCGCTGGGCAAGCCGCTGCTCGCCGAGGGCCCGGCGGGGGTGGGCAAGACCCAGCTCGCCAAGGCCGTGGCGGCCGCGACCGGGGCCTCGCTCATCCGGCTGCAGTGCTACGAGGGGCTCGACGAGGCCAGGGCGCTGTACGAGTGGAACTACAAGAAGCAGCTCCTGCGCATCCAGGCCGGAAACGGCGAGGGCTGGGACGCCACCCACGACGACATCTTCACCGAGGAGTTCCTGCTCGAAAGGCCCCTGCTGCGGGCGATCAGGTCCGAGACCCCGACGGTCCTGCTGATCGACGAGACCGACAAGGCCGACGTCGAGGTGGAGGGGCTGCTGCTGGAGATCCTCTCCGACTACCAGGTCACGATCCCCGAGCTCGGCACGATCACGGCCGTGCGCAGGCCGTACGTGGTGCTGACCTCCAACGCGACCCGCGAGCTGTCCGAGGCGCTCAAGCGGCGCTGCCTCTACCTGCACCTGGAGTATCCGTCGCCGGAGCGCGAGCGCGACATCGTGCTGGCGCAGGTGCCCGCGATCGAGGCGGGCCTGGCCGAGCAGCTCGCCCGTACGGTCGCCACGATGCGCACCCTTGAGCTGAAGAAGGCGCCCTCCATCGCCGAGACCGTCGACTGGGCCAACACGCTGCTCGCGCTGGGCCGTACCGAGCTGGACGAGGCGACGGTCGGCGCCACCCTCGGGGTCGTGCTCAAGCACGCCTCCGACCAGACCCGGGCACGCAAGGAACTGGCGCTGTGAGCGGCCGGAGCCGAGGGGCGGGAGGCCCTGTGAACGGACAGACCGGGAAGCAGGGGGGCGGGAGGTGAGCCTGCTCGACCGGCATGTCGGCTTCGTACACGCGCTGCGTGAGGCCGGGCTGCCGGTCTCGCTGGCCGAGGGGCTGGACGCGGCACGGGCGCTTCAGGTGATCGACCTGGCCGAGCGGGAGTCGCTGCGCGCCGCCTACGCCGCGACCCTGGTCAAGCGGCCCTCGCACCGGCCGGGTTTCGACACGCTCTTCGACCTGTGGTTCCCCGCGTCGACCACCGGCCTGTACGGCCCGCGCCCCGAGGACGGCCCGGACGCCGCCGGGCCGGATCTGGAGACCGCGGCGGTCCCCGAGCTGCGGGACCGGCTGGCCGAGCTGCTGCTGGGCGCCGACGGGATGAACGAGTTCGCCCGGGCGATGGTGGAGCGCTTCGGCCGCCAGACAGCGGGCCCCGGCCGGCAGAACTGGTTCTCCTACTCGGTGCTGCGGGCGCTGTCCCCCGAGACGCTCATGGCCCGGCTGCTCGCCGAGGTGCTGGCCGGCCAGGAGCGCGGCGGCCTGGCGGAGAAGGTGGCCCGGCAGCGGATCGGGGAGAACACCAGGCGCTTCGAGGACGCCGTCTCCACCGACGTGCGCCGCCGGATCGCCGAGGACTCCGGGATCGAGCGGATCGCGCGCTCCGCCGTACGGCCGCCGCTGGAGCAGCTCGACTTCCTCAGGGTGACGAAGGCCGACCTGTCCAGGCTGCGCCGCGAGGTCCAGCCTCTCGCCCGCCGCCTGGCCGCCCGGCTGACCGTCAAGCACCGGCTCGGCCACCGGGGGCGCCTGGACTTCCGCCGGACCGTGCGGGCCTCGCTGTCCAGCGGCGGGGTGCCACTGACCACCTTCAACAAGCCGCGCCGCCCGCACAAGCCCGAGCTGGTCATCCTCTGCGACACCAGCGACTCGGTCGCCTCCTTCGCCCACTTCACGCTGCTGCTCACCTACGCGCTGCGCGAGCAGTTCACCAAGGTCCGCGCGTTCGGCTTCGTGGACACCGTGGACGAGATCACCCGGTTCTTCGTCCCCGGCGCCGACGTGGTGGAGGCGATGACCCGGCTGGCCAAGGAGGCCGACATGGTGCGGTTCGGCCGGACCAATTACGGCAACGCCTTCGAGCGGTTCGCCGAGCGGTACGGCGACGCCATCGGGCCGAAGACGTCCCTGCTGATCCTGGGCGACGCGCGCTCCAACTACCAGCCGCCCGCGCTGGAGACGCTGAGACGCCTGAGCCGGGAGGCCCGGCACGCCTACTGGCTCAACCCGGAGCCGGTGAGCCAGTGGGACACCGGTGACTCGGTGGCCACGGCGTACGGGCAGATCGTCCCGATGCACGAGTGCCGCAACGTCGTCCAGCTCGCGGCCTTCATCGAGGAGTTGGCCTGACACCGAGAACGAGGTGTCCGTCCTGCGGGGAAAGCTCAGCCCGCGTTGAACCGCTCCACGCTGAACCGGTTGAGATCCTCCGGTCAGGCAGCACGCGCCCGGACGTCATCGCTGCTCATTGCCTGTAACTCCCATCAGACGGGCCGAGCCGCCCCTGCAGCAAGCGATCAGGCCAGACGGGTGGACAACCAGCGCGCCCCAGAGCCAAGCCTGGAACGCCGCTGAGTGCGGCCTCCGCCGTTTGCCCGCCGTAGCCCTATCCATCTCTCCACAAATTGCGAATCTGCGCAATTAACTATATGTTGATGCGTGTACTGTCGGGTGAGATCGAGGTCAGGGGTGTGCTGTGAGCGGGTCTTTCGCTGCCGCGGTCAGGGAACGGGGGCGCCGGGCAGCCGCGGCGTTGGAGGCGGCCCGTCGTGGCGATGATGTCGACGCGCTGATGCTGGCCGAAGCGGAGTGGGACCATGTGGCGCGGTTGGCTCGCACGCACGGTGTGCCGACCGGCTCGGATGAGGCCGGACCGGGCGAGGGAACGGCTCTGTGATGTCGGTTCCGTTGTATGAGGCCAAGGCGGAGCTGTTTCGACTGCTGGGCCACCCCGTGCGGATCCGGGTGCTGGAGCTGCTGCAGGAGGGCCCGATGCCGGTGCGGGACCTGCTGGCCGCCATTGAGGTCGAGCCGACGGGACTGTCGCAGCACCTGGCCGTACTACGCCGCTCGGGGATGGTCGGCGCGCACCGCGACGGTTCCACCGTGGTCTACGCCTTGGCCGGCGGGGATGTGGCCGAGTTGCTGCGCGCGGCCCGCAAGTTGCTGACCCAGAAGCTCACCGAGCAGCACGAGTTGCTGAGCGAACTGATCCAGGCGGAGGCCGGCTCCTCGTGACCCCCTTGTTCTCCTCGGGCTGGGCCCGCCTGCGCAGCGTGCTGCCCGAGGGCGGGGAGTTGGCCGCGATGGGCCGCCGTCCCCGCCGTGACCTGCTAGCCGGGTTGACGGTGGCGATCGTGGCATTGCCGCTGGCGCTGGGGTTCGGCATCTCCTCGGGTATGGGCGCCGCAGCGGGCCTGGCCACCGCGGTGGTCGCCGGAGTACTGGCGGCCTTGTTCGGCGGCTCGGGCTTGCAGGTGTCCGGCCCGACCGGGGCGATGACGGTGGTACTGGTTCCGATCATGCACGCGCACGGCGCCTCCGGTGTGCTGATGGTCGGTGTGCTGGCCGGGCTGATGTTGATCGCGTTGGCGCTGGGCCGCGCGGGCAAGTACATGGCCCTGGTGCCTGCCCCGGTGGTGGAGGGCTTCACCATCGGCATCGCCTGTGTGATCGGCCTACAGCAGGTCCCGGCCGCCCTGGGCGTGCCGACCCCGGAGGGAGACAAGGTCCTCGCCGTGGCCTGGCAGGCCGCGCAGGACTTCCTCGCCCAGCCGCGGTGGTGGGCACTGGGCATCGCCTTGACGGTGGCCGCGGTGATGCTGCTGGGGGCGCGCCGGCGGCCCACCGTACCCTTCTCCCTGCTCGCCGTAGCCGCCGCCACCCTGCTGGCGCAGTTGGTCGACCTGCCGGTAGCGCGCATCGGAGACCTGCCCGCCACCTTGCCCTCCCCCTCCCTGGCCTTCGTGGATGTGAGCGTGCTGAGCTCGCTGCTCGCTCCTGCGGTCGCGGTCGCGGCCTTGGCCGCGTTGGAGTCGCTGCTGTCGGCCGCCGTGGCCGACGGCATGAGCGTCAACCACAAGCACGACCCCGACCGGGAACTGTTCGGCCAGGGCCTGGCCAACCTCATCGTCCCGCTGTTCGGCGGCGTCCCGGCCACCGGCGCCATCGCCCGCACCGCGGTCAATGTCCGCTCCGGCGCCCAATCACGGCTGGCGGCGCTGGCTCACGCGGGTGTCTTGGCCGTGATCGTGTTCACCGCCGCCGACCTGGTCGCCCAGATCCCACTGGCCGCGCTGGCCGGTGTGCTGCTGGCCACCTCGGTGCGGATGGTGGAGGTCGGCTCGGTCAAAGCCATGATCCGCTCCACCCGCGGCGACGCCGTCGTCTTGGGGTTGACCGCTATCGCCACCTTGGCGCTCGACCTGGTCCAGGCCGTCATCCTCGGCCTGATCGTGGCCGGCGCGCTGGCATTGCGCTCCATTTCGCGCGACGTCCGCCTGGACGCGATGCCGATTCACCCTGATCTGCCCGGCGACCACACCGAGCAAGAACACGCCCTGCTGGCCGAGCACATCGTCGCCTACCGTCTGGACGGGCCGCTGTTCTTCGCCGCGGCCCACCGTTTTCTGCTGGAGCTGTCCGAGGTCGCCACCGTCTCCGTGGTGATCTTGCGCATGTCCCGTGTCACCACCATCGACGCCAGCGGCGCTCTGGTCCTGGGCGATGCCATTGAACGCCTACAGCGCCGCGGCATCACCGTCTACATCTCCGGCATCCGCACCGACCACCACCAGCCCCTGCACGCCCTCGGCACCATCGCCCGTCTCGATGAGGCCAGTCACGTCTTCGCCACCACCCCCGAAGCCATCGCCGCGGCCCGAGACCGGCTCCGATGCACCGGAGTTCTGCCCGCGCCCGCCGCCACCTCCTCGGCATCGGACCTAAGCAGGTCACGCCCGTAGAAGGCGGTCTGCCGCCGAGGAGCGTGTCACCAGGTACACGCGAGCCGGGGATCGTATCGCAGCGGCACGCGAACGTACGCTAAGTCCGTTCATGCAGCAGTGGGACGTGCTCGACTTCCTCGCCCGCAAGGCCGCCGCCCTCTCCCCTGGTCGACGCGCTCGCCCGCCACCCGGCTCCGCGTTGGACGCCCGATCGTCAGCCCGCGGCCAGGTCCATGCGGAGGAACTCGGTGATGCGGAGTAGCTTCGGTGGGCGTGTCACCTCGTCGGAGAGAGCCTGGAACGCCTCGTCTTTCCCGACGAGGCGTGGGGCGGCGAGCTCCACCTCACTCCCGTCGACCCGGAGCCGCGCCCCGTCGGCCGCCAGGACGTTCTGCACCCAGTCCGAGCGCGATCCGTACACCAGAACGAACAGGTAGCCACCGTCAACAGGGTGCGCATCGAGCGGCGTGCGGTAGGTCATGCCAGAGCTGCGACCGACGTGCGTCAGCACCGGCCACGTCCCGCCCGCGATCGCACGAGGGTTGAACACCCGCTTGTTCACGTGCCCCCACCACAGCGGCATCGGCATCGGGATCTCCTTGTCTCACCCCGTCGGGGCGTGTCGCGGGTCAGACGTTCGCCGAGCTCACAGCCGATTCCAGCCGATTCCAACCGGTAAGACTTACGGCCGTAAGGCGACTTACACTCGCAAGGCTGGCTTACGCATGTAAGGTTGTCAACCCGCCCATACTTGGAGCCGCCGTGTCACCCTCACCACCGCTACCGCCACGGCAACCACTCAGCAGAGGTCGCGTGCTGGAAGCCGCGATCCGGATCGCGGATCGCGGCGGCGTGGAGGCGATCACGATGCGACGGGTGGCGCAGGAGCTGGGCGTGGAGGCGATGTCGCTCTACCACCACGTACCGAACAAGGACGCGATCCTCGACGGCGTGGTCGACATGGTGTTCGCGGCGATCGAGCTACCCGGTACCGAGTGCGGCGATTGGCGCGACGCGATCCGTACGCGCGCTTCCTCCGCGCGTGCGGTCTTGTCGCAGCACAGCTGGGCCCTCGGCCTCATGGACTCCCGTCGCACCCCGGGGCCGGCGACGCTACGCCACCACGACGCCGTCCTCGGTGTCTTACGGGAGGCGGGGTTCACGCTGCCGATGGCCGCGCACGCCGTCTCGCTCATCGACAGCTACGTCGGCGGGTTCGTCCTTCAGGAGGCGAACCTGCCGGTGACGACGCCGGACGATGTCGGGGAAGTGGCCGGCGACATCCTCGACCACCTGCCGGCGGGCGAATTTCCGTACCTCACGGAGATGATCGTCGACCACGCCCTGCAACCGGGCTACGACCACACGAGCGAGTTCGGCTACGGCCTGGCCCTCATTCTGGACGCACTCGAAGCCCGCCGGAGGCAGAGCCCCGACACCGCCACGTGAGACGCGCCCGATGCCGGAGCACGAGGTGTTCTCCGGCGCACGACGGGATCGCGGCGGTGCACGAATGGCGGAACGTCATCCAGATCGCGGCCTTCATCGAGGAACCGGCCTGAGGGCCCCGCCCGCCACGGTTGTCGCGGGCGGGGGCCGTCGGGCTCAGAGGTCTTCGGCCGGTGTGCTTCCGGGGTCCTGAGCGACGGCGCGGTTCTGGAGGGCTTCGGCGATGGCGGCGAACTCGCTCAGCGCGGCCTCCAGGTCGTCGACGATCTCCTGCGCGATGATCTCGGGCGGCTGGAGCGCGTCGGCGTCCTCCAGGCTCGGGTCCTTGAGCCAGAAGATGTCCAGGTTGCACTTGTCGCGGGCGACCAGCTCGTCATAGGTGAACTTCCGGAACCGTTCGGTCTCCACCCGCTCGTCGGGTGACCTGCCCGGAAGGTAGGAGTCGACGAACTCCTGCAGGTCCTCGCGGCGGAGCGGGTTCTGCTTGAGCGTGAAGTGCTGGCCGGTACGGAAGTCGTACACCCAGAGGTTCCTGGTCCAGGGCTCCTCACTGGCCGGTTTCCGGTCGAAGAAGAGCACGTTCGCCTTGACCCCGCCCGCGTAGAAGATCCCGGTGGGGAGCCGGAGCAGGGTGTGGACGTCGTACTCCTTGAGGAGCGCACGGCGGATCCCCTCCCCCGCGCCGCCCTCGAAGAGCACGTTGTCGGGGAGGACCACCGCCGCGCGGCCGGGGATCGCCATCAACCGGGCGATGTGCTGGACGAAGTTGAGCTGCTTGTTGGTGGTGGTCTGCCAGAAGTCCTGCCGGTCGTAGGCGACGTCGTCCCGGGTCGCCTTGCCGTCGAGGCCGATCACCGTGATCGCGGACTTCTTTCCGAACGGCGGGTTGGCCAGCACCAGGGAGGCGCGGACGGAGGGGGAGGTGGCGAGCGCGTCCTCGGTCTGGATGGGCGATTCACCGTCCGCCTGGCACATGCCGTGCAGCAGCATGTTCATCGCGGCGAGCCGGGCCGTGCCGTCCACCAGCTCGGTCCCCAGGAACGCCTCCCCGTGCGTCAGGCGGTGCCGCTGGCCCGGGGTCAGGTCTGTGTGGTGCCTGCGGATGTAGTCGTTGGCGGCCAGCAGGAAGCCGCCGGTGCCGCAGGCCGGGTCGATGATCGTGTCCCCGGGGGTGGGCTGCGCGCAGTCGACGATCGCGTTGATGAGCGGGCGCGGGGTGAAGTACTGCCCGGCACCGGACTTGACGTCGGTGGCGCTGCGGGCGAGGAGCTGCTCGTAGGCGTCGCCCTTGACGTCGGTGCCGCGCCGTCCCCAGGTCTCGTTGTCCATGAGGTCAACGATTAGCTTCCTGAGCAGCGCGGGCTCCTGCACCCTGTTCTGTGCCTTGCGGAAGACCGTCCCAAGGATGCCCTTCTCCTTGCCCAGCTCGGCCAGCGTCTCCCGGTACGCCTCCTCCAGCGCCGCGCCGGTCAGCTTCTTCAGCGTCTCCCAGCTGATCCCCTCAGGCAGGATCCGCCCGCCGCCGAGGCTCTCCGGGAGCTTGGCCCGCTCGTCGGCCATCTTGAGGAAGAGCAGGTAAGTCAGCTGCTCGACGTAGTCGATCGCCGACACCCCTGCGTCGCGGAGCACGTCGCAGTAGCTCCACATCTTGTCCGCGAGCCGCCGCGCCTCCGCGAGCCGCGCCGCCTCGGCCGACCGCTCGGCCTGCTCGCTGTCGGACACGGTCGTCGTCACAGCAGTTCTCCCTGCTCGTAGGTGGTGGGGGTACGGGTCGAGTCGGGCCACTCAGTACGGCTGGCGGCCGATGGCTCGGCGAGGCTCACGGAGGGTGATTCCTTTGGCTTGGTACGGCGGGCACGCTGAGGCTTGAGCTGGTTGGCTCGTTCAGCTCTGATGCGCGCCAGCAATGCCAAGGCGGGCTCATCGGTCGGGTCCTGTGGAAGCAGCCGGCCCGCAAACGCCTCTCTCAAAAGCGACCGGCGCAACTGGCTTGAACGGCTCCGTGCGCCTTCCAGCCCTCCGATCAGGCGAGAAACCCCCTCTTGCTGCGCTTTTACAAACTCGACGAATTCACGCTGAACATCCAGTGGGGGCGTTGGCAGCTCTATCCGTTCGATAGTTCCTTGATCAATTTTCGGCATTGAACCTGCAAGACCCTTGGCGGATGAGCGTAAATATCTTTTCGTCCGAGTAGTAGATAGCATCAAATGAACAAATTCTGGCAACAACGAAGGGGCGACTCTGATCCGAATCAAGAGATCGGGAAATATCGCCCAATCTTCCGGACCGCGATAAAGAGCTGACGACCCCACCAACTCTGGAGTGTTCGAGCGTTGAATGAAGATATCCCCAGAGCGGAGCCAAAGATGTCGGACACGGTCAGGGTCCGCCGCCGCAAGTTTGGTGTTTTTTTCGATGAACTGGTTATTTGTGACAGCGGTAAGCGTCAGCGTGCGGATCCCTGTAGCGTCTTGAGTGGCTCTTGCTGAGTGACCATTCCGCAAAGGCTCTCGAAGAAGTTCCCCGAGCTGCTTCCACGGAACATCAGAAAGTCGAGAATCTTCATCATCAAGAACCTTACGACGCAGCGCCGAGGCGCGAATCCTGGCCCTTTCTACCGCATGAGATATTTTATCAAGTCGCGAGAGATGACTTTCGAGAGCAGCGACAATCCTGCACTGCTCTTCCAGTGGAGGCACTGGAACGCAGAGCTTTCGTAGCGCCTCTGCATTAATCTTCGGCAGCACCACTCGCCCTTGATGCTTCGTAGATTCTTCGACAAACATAGGTGTTAGCATCCACCATTTTAAATATCTAGCATTGAGGTTCGTATCAATAGGGTACATATCCGCACTACAGAGGCCTTCAAAGTCTACCAAGGAAATCTTGGCTAAGTATGGACGAATCTTTGAATAGAGGATCTGGCCGGAGTGAAAATAGTGTTTTGGGCTTGTCACTCCATCATTTTGGATGGTCGCGTAATCAAGAATTCGACCAGTCCATGGTTCGATGTGATTAGGCGCTATATGCGGCTTATTCTGATAATCTTTGGGATCAACTAAGTTGCTTGCGATCCGTGCAACATCTCCGAATGAGGCCCAAGCCCAAGAATCAGGGATCGAGAACAACGTCACGCGGTTAGCTCCTTGTTGAGTTCTTCGAGAATGGATTCGGCGCGGTCGCCGAAGGCGTCGGCGAAGCCGTACGCGCCGCCGCGCTGGTCGAACGGCATGCCGTGCAGGTCTTCGACGGTGACCTCGACGCTCGTGGCGATCACGCCCACGATCCGGTCGAGATACCAGCGCTGCTCGGGGGTGAAGGTCACCCCGGAACGTTCCTGGCTCGCGCGCCAGGTGGCGTAGCGCTCCTCGATGATCGACCGGAAGGGCCGGACCTCCCGGTCCACGCCGAGCTCGCGGCGGAGCAGGGAGACCAGGTCCGTGACGGCGGCCTCGCCCTCCCCCAGCGACGGAGCCTCGCCCAGCTCCTCGTACGACCTCCAGAGGAAGTCGACGTTGTAGACGTTCGGCAGCCGCTTCACCCGGTCGGCGAGATCCTGGAGCTGCGCGTACGTCAGCCGCGGTCCGCTGCCGTGGCGGAGCTGCTGGACGATCACCTCGTCCTGGTGCTCCTTCACGAACTGGCGGAACGACTGGACCGCCTCCTTGGCGATGTCCACTCCCTCGGCCGAAATCAGCTCATCGGTCGAGAGGTCGTCGATGGCGGTGTCGCGGTCGTGGCGGATGTCGAGGATGCGCCGGCGCAGGTCGGGATTCGCGGTGAGGGGGGCGACGGCCTCACGCAGCCGGCGCTGGACCGCCCTGTCCCCACCCGTGTCCTGGACTGCGATCAGCTCGTCGGTGTCGACGGCGTCGACGAGCCGCCGGACGATGTCGCGCAGCGTGGTGCCCTCGGCGACCCGCGCGATCTCGTCGCGGTCGGCGTCGGTCATGTCGAGGTCGAGCCGGGCGAGCCGGGACGCGAGAGAGGCGATCTCGTGCTCGTCGATCGAGAGGTTCGCCGCCTTAGCCAGCAGTTGCTTGAGGCTGAGCGACGGCGTCCGTTCGAGCGGGCGCGCGTCGCACAGCGGGCTGTCGGTGACGCCGACCGCGTCGACCAGCAGGAAGCGGTCCTTGCGGCGGGCCGACCGGTCGGGGTTGACCTGCCGGAACTCGGTCTCGTCGACGGTACGGGCACCCCGGCCCTTCATCTGCTCGAAGTAGACCGCGCTCTGCACACCACGCATGAAGAACACGATTTCGAGCGGTCGCACGTCCGTCCCGGTCGCGATCATGTCGACGGTGACGGCGATCCGCAGGGCCGCGCTGGTGCGGAAGAGCTGCAGCAGCTTCTTCGGGTCGTCGCCCACGTCCTTCGACTTGTAGGTGATCTTCGCGGCGAAATCGTTGCCCTTGCCGAAGACCTCCCGGACGATCTGCACGATGTCGTCGGCGTGCTCGTCGCTCTTGGCGAAGATGAGCGTCTTGGGGACGACGGTCCGCTTGCCGTACTGCTCGGGGAGGACCTTGTCGCGGAAGGTCTTGAGGACCAGCCGGATCTGGTCCTTGGCCAGCACCGAGCGGCCGATCTGCTCGCCGGAGTAGGTGAAGTCCTCCTGCAGCTCCTCGTAGCGCTGCATCCGCGTGCGACGGTCCCGGAACGGGACGACCGTGCGAGTGCCCTCCTCGTCGAGGGCCGGGATGCGGCTGCCGCTCTCGCTGATCTTCGTGCGGATCCGGTAGACGTCGTAGTCGACGTTGACCCCGTCGGCCACGGCCTGCTCGTAGGTGTACTCCGAGGCGATGTTCTGGTCGAAGAAGCCGAGCGTCTGGGCGGTCGGCGTCGCGGTGAGGCCGAGGATGGGCGCGTCGAAGTAGTCGAGCACCGCCCGCCACTTGCCGTAGATCGACCGGTGGCACTCGTCCACGACGATCAGGTCGAAGGTCTCGGGCGGGAGCTGCCGGTTGTACTGCGCGTCCACCGGCCGGTCGGGCACGTAGTCGTCGATCCCCTGGTCGTCGTCGTCCGGCGGGAGCTGCTCGCCGCGCAGGGCGAGGCTAAGCCGCTGGATCGTGGTGATCACGACGTTCGTCGACTCCAGGACGGTCCCACCGGCCAGCCGCTGGATGTTGTACAGCTCCGAGAGCTTCCGGCCGTCGTCGGGCGTGGTGTAGTTGCGGAACTCCGCCGCCGCCTGGTCGCCGAGGTTGTTCCGGTCGACCAGGAAGAGCACGCGCTTCGCGCCCGCGTGCTTGATCAGCCGGTATGTCTGGGTGACGGCGGCGAACGTCTTCCCGGCACCGGTGGCCATCTGGACGAGGGCACGGGGAAGGTCCCGGCAGAGGGAGCTCTCGACGCCCTTGACCGCGTCGATCTGGGCGGGACGCAGCCCCGTCTCGACGAGGGCGGGCATCTGCCGTACCCGCGCGCGGAGGGTCGGCGCGTCCGGCCGGTCGTCGGCCTCGGCCATCCAGGCGGCAACGGTCTCCGGCCGGTGGAAGGAGAAGACGCCACGGGAGCGGGGATCGGGGTCGAGCCCGTTGGTGAAGCGGGTCTCCACCCCCGTGCTCTCGTAGCGGAACGGCAGCGGGATGTCCCTGCGCCAGGTGGCCATGGCGTACGCCTTGGGGAGCGCAGCGGCGTATCCGGCGCTCTGCCACTCCACCCCGGTCAGCGAGGTGCCCTCCCGCTTGGCCTCGATGACGCCGACGAGCATGCCGTCGACGTAGAGGGCGTAGTCCGACCTGCCCCGGGCGAAGGCGAACTCCCGTACGGCCACGCCCGTGCCGGCCAGAGGGTTGAGCTGGGCCAGGTCCTGCACGACCCAGCCGGCCTCGCGGAGCATCCGGTCGATCTCGCGGCGCGCCTGCGCCTCGGTCAGCGGTTCCGGCGCCCGCGCCTGCTCGATGAAGAGCCTGCGCCTGGAGATCGGGACCTTGTCCGGCGTCCGCTCGTCGAACTCCGACCTGAGCTGCTGCGCGGTGCCCTGCAACGTCTCCAGCTGCGCGGCCAGCCGGTCGCGTTCCCGCAACGCGCGGCTGAGCTCGGCCTCGGCCTTCGCCCTGGCCTCGGAGACCGCCTCCGCGCGCGATCGCTTGCCGTCCAGGATGAGCCGGGCCTCGGTGAGCTCGCGCTTGTAGCGTTCGAGGTCCTCACGGAGCTGACCGGTCACATCGACGGGCGGCTGCGGCGGAACGAAGGTGATGACCTGGCGGTCGCCCGTGATGGCGCGGTGCAGGAGCAGGCCGAGCTGGAAGCACTTGTTCACCGAGTCGAGAGCGGCCCTGGTGTCGGCGTAGTGCTCGTGAACGGCCCTGTTCCCAATCCGGCGGATCTCGTGGAAGGCGTCCGCGCCGCTCCTGAGGATGACGCCGTTGTCGGAAAGGGCATGGATCCGGGTCCCCAACCGGTTGTCAACGGCCACCGCTATGCCCGTCCGGCGCACCATGACGGTCGTCAGAACCTCGATGAACTGACGGCATTTGACCAGGGCGCCGTTGGGATCGGTGAAGACGGACGTCTCGGCGCCCGCTCCGTACACCACGAGCAGCGGCTCATGGGCAAGCAGGAATCCGAAGTTGGGCGATCCGCCTGCCAGCCCACCGACCCCATTAACCATTCATCCTCACAGACATCACGCCGGATTCAGCAAAGCCTTGCAGAATACCTCAAATCGTGCAGCGCGAACCAGGAATTCTCAGACCTCTATCCCAGACCTGCTCAGCATCGTTACGGAGACGCAGAAAAACCCCGATCGGTTGTCCGATCGGGGGTTAGAGACAAAAAGGATTGAACAGTGCCCCAATTAAGGGCAGGCCGAAACCAGGTTAATTCCGGCAATCAGGACGAATGGTTGAAATCTCCGTCCTTGACGCCACCGATGAAGGAGCGCCACTCGGCGGGGGTAAAGAGCAGCTTGGGGCCATCGGGATCCTTGCTGTCACGGACCGCGACCACGCCCGGCAGGTTGTCGGCGACCTCGACGCACTGACCACCGTTGTCACCAGAACGTGACGACTTCCGCCACACTGCGGCGCTCAGGTCCATTCCCGCCTCACTTCCTCACCTGTGGAGGATCAGGACAGCCGGTCGAACGCACCCGACTTGACGCCCCCGACGAAGGTCCGCCACTCGGCGGGAGTGAAGAGCAGCGCGGGACCCTCGGGGTCCTTGCTGTCACGGACCCCGACCACACCCGGCAGATTGTCGGCGACCTCGACACACTGACCACCATCGTCGCCAGAAAGCGACGACTTCCGCCACACAGCGGCGCTCAGGTCCATTCCCGCCTCACTTCTTCGATCATTTTGAGGGACATATGTTCAGGGTAAGCCCATCGACGTATCGCTTCATAGCGGTTCCATATTGAGGTCACCTGAATGGGATCAGCCGAAACCTGCCCTTCCACTGAAGAGCCCGCATGAATGACATCCGGCTGTACGTTCGGAAGCTTGGCGATCATGAAGGCGCCCAGCATGCCTGATAGGCACTGCTGATCGACGAGTTGGATGGAGATGGATGGCCGCCGGGCTATCTCCAATAGGTGACCGAGCTGCTCCCGCATCACCTCCGGCCCGCCGACCCGACGGCGCAGCACACCCTCGTCCGCGAGGACCAGGAGCAGGGGAGGACCGTCCTTGTCGAGGATGCTCCGACGCCGCATACGCGTTTCAACACGCTCCTCCACCTCTTCGGGAGTGATCAGAGGCGCATGGTTGAAGACATGGCGGGCGTAGGACTCCGTCTGCAGAAGACCCGGGACCAGCAGCGGGTCCCACGACCGCAGGACCAGGGCGGCGGGTTCGATCTCCTCGGCCCAGCTCGTGAACCAGTCCGGGCTGCCCGGACGGGCGAGGATGCGCCGGTGCAGCCCGGTGAAGAGCGTGCCGCCGCCCGCGCCGAAGAGCCGGTCCAGCCGCTCGGCGTCGGACTTGGACGGGGTCCGGGTGGCGGCCTCCAGGCGGCTCACCTGAGTCTGCGTGCACCCCAGCCGTGCGGCCACCGCCCCCTGGGAGAGCTGAGCCTCCTCGCGCAGGCGGCGCATCTCGGCCCCGAACCGCACCCGGGGGGAATCGGGACCGGAAAAAGGATCGACGCTCATCGCATTCCCCCTAAAAAGAGAAAAACGGACCTTCTGCTCCGACGGGAATACCAGCGGCCGGTTTAGACAAGCCGGTACCTGACATTGGCTGCCATCCCCCAGCCCACCGGTCCGGCCATTGCCTCACCTGCTGCAAGGGCAATCTAAGCACACGCCTTCTCTTTCCGACAGGAAGGAAAAGAAAGCGATAAGAGCCCCCTTCAAACAGGAGACAAACGAGCGATGCGCGATCAGGAAAACAGCCTTTCCCGTTCCGCCCGCGGCCATCGGAAACCTCCGGATCCCACGACCGCGGAGCAGCAGGAGCGGTTCGTCCACCTGGTGCGGCTCGGCTGGGACCTACGCGCTCTCGGGGTCCGCACCTCGCTCGTCCTGCCGGTGACCGGGCAGCCGATCCTGGAGGTCCACTCGGCAGCGGGGACCCTGGCCCGGATCACGGTCATCCGGCGTTACTGCGGCTGGGTGTTCACCTGGCGGCCGTGGTGGGCGCGCCTGTGGCGGCGGGGCGAATGGGTGCTGGCAGATGCCGACAACGCGGCGGACATCGTCATGACCGAGGTGAACGGATGAGACCGGAGGAGCGGATCAGTTCCCACGACGCCGCCCCGGGGACTCCCCGCGCGGACGCGCAGCAGGGCTCGTGGCGCAGGGAGTTCCCCGGCGAGGTGTCCTCCGTACCGGCGGCCCGCGCCTGGGCGCACGGGCTGCTGGCCGTACGGCTCGCACCCCCGGCGCTCGACGACGTCCTGCTGCTGCTCAGCGAGGTGATCACCAACGCGGTCACCCACTCCGACTCCGGCCGTACGGCGGGCGGCCGGGTGACCGTCAACCTGACCCACGACCCCGGAGCGGTTCACGTGGAGGTCACCGACGACGGATCGGTCAGCAGCGCCCCGGCCGTACACGTCCCGGACGCCGACAGCGACGGCGGGCGGGGCCTGTGGCTGGTCGACCTGCTCGCCACCGCATGGGGATCGTCCCGCCACGACGACGAGGCGGGCAGATCCGTCTGGTTCCAGGTGCCGGGGTGACCCGACCTGCTCCGTGCGGATCACGCCTCCCCCTCGCCCAGCTCGCAGCCGGCGATCGAACTGGGCTGGTTGCCGCCCGCCCAGCGGGCCGGGAGGTGGACGGAGGAGCCGGCCGACGGCGCGCCAGACCCACGCCCCAACCCGACAACAAGTCATATCCAAGAGGTGCTGCCTAACATCTCCCTGGACGCGAGGCCGGGAGCGTCCAGGCATCGAGATGCGTACGGAATATGCACCTCAGTTCTTCCCGGCTTTCCATGGCGAAGTATCAAGGAATTTCTCATGCAGATCGGATATGCAGTCCCGCAGTACGGTGCCTTCGCCGACCCGGATTTCATCCGGCAGGCCAGCGCGGATCTGGAGGCCATGGGCTACAGCAGCCTGTGGGCGGGTGATCGGATCATGCTGCCGCTCGCACCCAGCGATCCCTACCCGGGAGGAGACGGCGAGATCCCCCCAGCCTTCGCGACGTTCTTCGACCCGCTGACCGCATTGACGCTGGCCGCCGTCAGCACCCGGGAGGTCCGGCTGGGAACCAGCACGCTCAACGCGCTGTGGCAGCCGCCGGTCCTGCTCGCCCGCATGCTGACCTCGCTCGACCTGCTCAGCCACGGACGGCTGGACGTCGGCATCGGTCTCGGCTGGCTGCGTGACGAATACACCGCGACCGGGGTGCCCTGGCAGGGGAGGGGAGACCGGCTCGAAGAGACGCTCGACCTGATGGAGGCCGTCTGGAGCAGTGAGGTGGTCGAGCACAAGGGCACGCTCTGGACCGTGCCGCCGTCGCACATCGACCTCAAGCCCTTCCAGCGGCCGCGCCCCCCGGTCCTGCTCGCCGGTTACACGCCCTCGTCCATGGAGAGGATCGGCAGGCGGGCCGACGGCTGGCTGAGCGCGGCGATACCCATGCCCTATCTGACCTCCCTGTGGGATGTCGCGCTGCAGACCGCGGCCCGCGTCGACCGCGACCCGTCGGCCCTGCGAATGGTGGTGCGCGTCAATCCGAAGATCACCGATTCTCCCGCGCCCGACGACCAGGTGCCGCACGCCGGGACCGTGCAGCAGATCGGTGACTACCTGCTGACCCTCGCCCAGGCCGGCGCCCACGAGGCGTTCGTCGACCTGCAGACGACGACGTCCTCGCGCGATCAGTTCCTCGACGTCGCGCATGAGCTCATCACCAGGCTGCACGCCGGCTGAACTCGCGCGCCGACCTCGCCGACCTCGCCTACCCGCACCGGCGGCACATCAAGGCAGTCATCCCGGAGAAGGCGGACCGGGCGGCCGACCGCAAGAAGGGCTCACGCGGCGGCCGCCCGGTCACCCATGACGCGCTGCTGTACAAGGACCGCGACACCGTGGAGCGCCGCACCAGCAAGATCAAGGAGTGGCGCGGGACGGCTTTCCGCTTCGGCAAGACGCCGGGGAGCTATCCGGCAGGACTCCGTCCGCCGGTGCCGTCCTGTGAATCCGGAGCCTCCGACCCATCTGAGGATCCGAACTCCGAGCAGGCCCTAGCAGGAGGTCCTGAACGTTCCCGACGTGGCGATCGTGCCCGCCGAGCCGCTTTTCCAGACAGTGGTCCTGAACGTGTGGGTCCCTGTACCCGCACAGTTGTAGGTCACCACCGTGCCCTCATTGGCCTTGATCCAGATCGACTGTGCCATGCTCTCCCAGCCGTAGTACCGTGAACGCTCGATCGTGATTCGGTAGTCACCGCTGCATGAGCCGGCGAATCCCTCCCCCCAGATGGTGCTGCCCGACTTCCACGGCGTTTTGGCCGAGGCGCCCCCGCAGGCGAGAGCAGCGGCAGGCTGCGGATTGGCGACCAAGGTGGTTGACAGTGCCAGGCCGAACGCCGCCGCGACGGTGACCATCCGACGGCTGATCTTATGTGACGCCATTGTCGTCTCCTTCTGGGGTCTCGGCAGTAATCGCCGTGAAAGCAACGGGAATGCCGGTCGGAGCCTTGGCGAAGGGTTTTCCAGGGCGAACCCCGGAAGGTCCCGTGGCCTGCATATCCGTTGGGGGTTCGGCGGATACTGACGGGACCCCCGTTAGCGGTCTTATTGGCTTATCTCAAATGAGAACAGTCCCTGCACGGGCCGGAGGTCCTCGTGCGCGGCGACACGGCGCTCAAGGTCGGCGGACGCGAGACGCGCCCGCCCGACCTCGAACCCGCGCGCATTCGGGGCGACCTGGCCGTCCACCTCGCAGACACGGGCGCGCTGTCCGCCGCCGCCCCGCTGTCCCCTGACGGCACGCCGATCATGCGGGCCGGGCGTCCGGGCCGCGTGAGGGCGCGACACGAACGTCTGCTCCGAATCCCCTGGTCAGGGCTTGGTGTTGCTCAGCACCCACGTGCCGGACGCGGGCTCTTCGCTGCTCTGGCAGCTGGCGATCGAGAGCCCTTCGCCCACCTTCCTCCACGCGCCGTACCGGGTCGTGTACTGCGAAGAGCCGATTTTGTAGCATCGCACCTTTGCGCGGTAGTACCCCGTTCCGCTTGTGCAGTTCACCCAGTACTCGTGAAGCACGTACTTGTCACTGCAGTTGGAAGGCGTCGCGTGCGCGGCCGTCGCCGGCACGATCACCGCTCCGGCCATCAGCCCACCGATCACGGCCGCCTTGAGCGCTTTTCTTACTCCAACCTTCATCGGGCTCCTTCTTCTGTTACGCCAGCTGCCGCCACCCGACTCGCTCCTCGACACGAGCCCGGCTCCGGGCTCCCTTCGCCGCGCAAATCGGTTGGCCCTTACAGCTATTCGGTAAAAGAACCCTAATTATGATCCGGATTTGTCGTCCACGCTTTTCGGGTCTGCCCGAAACCCCCAGGCGGGACGGCATTCCCAGCTCTTCGATGCCGAGGGTGGACATCCCTCTCTCAAAACCGAAGAGTCCTTAAGCCAGGGACAGGGCAGCGGTGAACCAAGCCAGGGACAGGACAGCCGTGAACCGGCGCTCTCATGCCGCGGCTCTCATGCCGCGGTCTTGGCCGACACCGTCTCCCGGGCCGACTCTCGCCGGCGTGACAGCGCCCGGCCCGTTCCCGGTGAATCGCCCTGGTCCGTTCCTGGTGAATCGCCTTGGTCCGGAGGGAGGCTCCTGACATGCCCCAGCCGCCGTACGGCACGGCGGGGCCGGTCGATCAGCTCATCCGGCGCAACACCCGGGCGGCGGTCCGGGCGAGCAGCTCTACCTGGCTCTCGTCGAACTCCGCGCGCGGCCCCCGTATGATCCAGCGCGCCACCAGACGCGGCTTGAGCAGCGTGAGCCCCGTCGGAGAGCCGGGAAAACTGGAACAAAACGGCCCTCTGTCCGCCGGCGCACCCGCATAGCCGAGGACGTCGGCGCCTGGAGGGCCGGACCCCGCGGAGGCCGGCACGGTCCGTCGCCCTCGGCAACCCGGCGCGTCGGTCGGCAGACCTTCAGCCTCCGTTGAACAGGTCTTCCAGCATGAGACGGGCCCGATCAGGGACAGGTTCGTCGGGAAAGATCTCTGCGCACAGAGCGAGGACTTCAGCAGCCGAGTCAAGGGTAAGGCGTTCGACAAGAGCGCGAATATCACCGGTGTCCCGTCGGCGAGCGGCCAGAACTTTCATCGCGAGTAGATGTTCTGGCGATGCTGCCGATACACGTAGGCCCGGATGGTCGAAGACTCGCCGAGCCGAGCTGTCTCCGCCCGGCGCGACATAAGCGCTGGCCTGCTCATTGAGCCACCATGATGGCAGGCCAAGCTCGGATGCGACCGCCCGTGCCTCATCAAGGACGATCCCGTGCGGTTCGAAAACGGCATCGATGTCACGAGTGGACCGGCGGGCATCGTACGCCAATGCCATGGCTGCTCCACCGAAAATATAGAGGTCGGCAATGACCCCCCGGCGGGCAAGACGGTCGCCGAGACGCTGGAATGCGTCCTCGATCGCAGCCCGATCAAGCAGAGGCGCATCGTTCATGCGACTTCCAGCTCCTGGGGGTGGATAAAGACGCCACGGCGACGGAATGAGGCCGGTGCGTGGACGAATGCGTCGACGCGGGCTGCGGGGGTGTTGAACGGGAACCAGAACTGGCGGAGTCGCCGTGATTCAGTCCAGGGGGGGCCGGCATGACCGTCCTTCGCGGCGAGGTGCTCGGCGAGCGCGGCAAGAAAGACGTCCCAGTGTGGGTCTCCCACGCTGGAGGGCTCTGGAGACAACAGAGCAAGTCGGACCACAGGCGGCTCGTGCCGGTACTCCTCCAGAAACTCGGCGACCAGGCGCCAGCGTGTCTCCTCGTCAGGATGATCGGTCAGCCAGCCCGCAAGCACTGCGACGGAGGCCGCTTGGTACTGCTGGACGCGCTTCATGAGTATCACGTTAGTGGCTCTTCGATTCCGAGGATGGACATCCCTCTCTCAAAACCGAAGAGTCCTTAAACCAGTACAGGGCAGCAGTGAACCAAGCCAGGGACAGGACAGCCGTGAACCGGCGCCCTCAGGCCGCGGTCTTGGCCGACACCGTCTCCCGGGCCGACTCGCGCCGGCGTGACACCGCCCGGCCCGTTCCTGGTGAATCGCCCTGGTCCGGAGGGAGGCTCCTGACATGCCCCGGCCGCCGTACGGCACGGCGGGGCCGGTCGGTCAGCTCATCCGGCGCAGCACCCGGGCGGCGGTCCGGGCGAGCAACTCCACCTGGCTCTCGTCGAACTCCGCGCGCGGCCCCCGTATGATCCAGCGCGCCACCAGGCGCGGCTTGAGCAGCGTGAGCCCTTCGGCGGTGACCGTCCGCCTCAGCTCCCCGCCGTGTACGGCGAGCAGCGGTTCGATCGTGACGGGGATGCCCGACTCCTTGGAGAGCACGGCGGCCAGCGACTCGGAGGCGTCGACGAGCGCCTTGGCCACCTTCGAGCCGTACTTCTCGCCGAGGAACAGCCGCTCGCCGTACCGGGCGATCTCGGTCTCGGGGTCCCAGGCCTCGTTGTCGACCACCCAGATGCCGCCGGGGCCGATGACGAGATGGTCGATCGACGCCTGTCCGGGCACAGCACGGCCGTCGAGGATGCGGTAGCCGTGCCTGCGGAGCTTGCGGCGGAGCAGCTTGCCGGTGATGGTCTCGCCCCGGCGTCTGCCGCGCCAGACGGCGGTGGCCTCGTAGGAGTGCCAGGCCCAGAACATGTCGGCGGCGCCGACCAGCAGGCCGGCCACGATCCCGATCACCGGGGGGCTGGGCAGGTCGAAGCGGTAGGCGAGCAGGATGCCCACGACCAGGCCGACCGCGGCCTTGACCGCGCGCGCCTTCCGGCGCTGATCGGCCTCCTTGATCCAGAACTGCTCGTACATGACCTGGGGTGACAGGCCGTGCACCTGGTCATCGGGCGTCACGTAGATTGATCCGCCGGACACAGCGAACCCCCCAGAGTCGATTGGTGGCAGTGAGGCGGATCTGCGACGCTGAAGATCCCTCAATCATGAAATACCCAAGCAGGGGCTCCAGGCATCCAAAGGTGATGGAAATAACACAACCCAGATACCTGCCACCGGTTTGACCGACCAGTCGGTATGCTTGCCGCACCACACCTTGGGGGACAGATGACGCAGGACAAGGAGCCGGTACGGCAGCGCCTGATCGGCGAGGCCACCCGCCTGTTCGCCGACCGGGGCTTCGAGAGCACCTCGGTGCAGGAGATCGTAGCGGCGGCCGGCGTCACCAAGGGCGCCATGTACCACTATTTCGACTCCAAGGACGACCTGCTCCACGAGATCTACGGCCGCGTGCTGCGCATGCAGATGGAGCGGCTCACCCGGATCGCCGACGGACCGGGCCCGGTGGCCGAACGCCTCCACGCCGCCGCCGCCGACGTCGTGCTGACCACGGTGGAGAACCTGGACGACTCCAAGATCTTCTTCCGCTCCATGCACCTGCTCGCCCCCGACACCCGCAAGAGCGTCCGCGCCGAACGCCGCCGCTACCACGAGCGCTTCCGCGACCTCGTCACCGAGGGCCAGCGCGAGGGCGTCTTCAGGGACGACACCCCCGCCGAGATCGTCGTCGACTTCTTCTTCGGCTCGGTCCACCACCTGGGCACCTGGTACAGCGCGGAGGGCGCGCTCTCCGGCGCCGAGGTCGGCGAGCACTTCGCCGACCTGCTGCTCACCTCGCTGCGCCCGAAGTGACCTGACACCGTCAGGACAGGCCGTACCTGCTTCTGGTCATCCTGGCCTCCTGCCCGCTCACCTGACGCGGCGTGCGGGCCGGCGCCTGGCGCAGGTCGGACAGGATCTTCTCCCCCGAGCCGCGGGCACGCGTGCGGTAGTCGGCGAGCTGTCCGCCGAAACGTTTGCTGGCCCCGTCCACACCTTGCCCGAGTGAAACTGCCGGTACGGCGCTTCGACGTCCTTGTCGATCTCCTGGATCAGCGGCCCGACCCTCCGCAGGGCATCCCCCAGCACCTCACAGAGCGGGGTGGGCACCATCTCGGCCACGACCTGATCACTCCTTCGTCGGGGACGCACCGTCTTCCATCTGCTCTCGGACTGCCTCCAGTTCTGCCCCCGGCGTGAGGTCGATCACCAGTACCACCGGCCGATCACCACCCGGACCCTGAACTCAGGCGTCGGAGATCTCACGAACGGCATGAAGAGATCCTTCGCGAAGGGTTGAACCGTCCGATGTGACGACGCTTCTCGATGCCGGTCCGCTAGTGGACGCTCTGGACGCCGACCACAAGGGTCATGCCCGCTGCGCCGGTTTTCTTGAAACCGACCGCATCGTTGGTAACGCAGCACCTTGCCCTCATGCTCAATGGAGCAGAGCCGTCACGGGAATCAGAGCGGCAACTCAGCTCGCCGGTGGGTCACCTGGCTTGACACTGGTACCGCCCGATATCTGACTGCCGTTCCGGCAGGAGTCCGTCAGCCGGCACGCTTACGCCGCCGACGAGACGGCTTGACGAGATCCCGGCAACGGGCCACCAGGTCATCGATTTCAGATAGGTCTGGATCCGCGCCGTCATCGTCACAGCAGGCGGGCTTGGTTCGCCTACCCACCGGCGGCGCGTCCAATCCGCACACCTGCCACAGGGAGGCGTAGACATCCTGTGTCCGATCGCGCTCATCATGAGGCCCCAGCATCAGAACCCAGGCGCGACCCGGCGCTTCGAAGGCGACCACGACGCGCGTGGCATCCCGCAAATGCTTGACGCACAGCCGGCTCACCGGAATCTCCCCGGTGAGCCGATATCCAAGGGCTGCGCAACCACGAGCTTCCAGATCACCAACGAAGGCGACAAACGCCTGCAGATCTGCCCCGCGTAAGGTCTCGGCCTGTTTCTCCGCGAGCACCGAGAGATAGACCTCAGTCTTCACCGGCGGCCGGCTCCGAGTTCTTGGAACTCCACTCGGCCTTGATCTCCCGCCACGGACGGCCCTCGCCCCGTTCCATCTGCCGGAGGCCGTCGATCAACTGATCATTCTCCAGGAGTCCCCGGTCTTGCAGGCGATACCAGACCGACTCGACGAGATTGCGGGCGTGACCGTCCCGGCGCAGATCCTGAACAAGCGTTGCCACGGTGTACAAGCGTTCGGCTTCAAGCATCAATCGAGGCTTTTCCCTGACCGGGATGAGCAGCCCTTCCTTGACCCACGCGCGAACGGTCTTCTCGTCAACACCGAGGATCTTCGATGCGATCGTCGCCCGCACCGGCTCGGCATGGGCGAGCAGGTCCTGGACGACTTCCCTGACCGTGTCACGGGTGCCGGTCTCATGGGTGCTGGCGGCTACTCCGTCCAGGCGCTGCGCTTGATCGAACAGGGCCAGCGCTGCCCGCTCCTCAAGCTCTTTCCTGCGAGGGGCCTGTGCTGTACCGGCGACATCGTTCCCGCGCTGCGCCGAGAGCGTGTGACGCTCTCGCTTCTTGGCCGCTCCTGCCGGAGACTTCCTGGGCTTGACATCGGTCATGAGTACGGCGCCCCCTTCTCACCCATACTACTCCCTGATTCAGGCTCAAAATCAGGAATCGAGTTTCTGGTTCGACGGTGGGACGGGTTGCCTGGCTTGGCCGCGGTGCTACCCGGCGATCGGCAGTCAGCAGGGGCACCGTCACGGGACCTTGCCCCTGGCGCGGAAGGCCGCGGTCTTGACGCGGTTCTGGCAGGCGGTGCCGCAGAACCGGCGGGTGCCGTTGCGGGACACGTCCACGTACACCCGATCGCAGTGCGGCGCCGTACACACGCCGAGGCGGTCGTGGAACTCGCTCCCCAGCACGATCGCGAGTCCGGTGGCGCAGCTCGCCGCCCAGTCGCCGGCCATGGTGCCGCCGGGGCCGTGGAAGTGCAGATGCCATGGCTCTCCGTCGTGCCGGTCGAGCAGCGGCCGGGCGCGGGTCTCCTCAAGAAGACCGTTGACCTGCAGGGCCGCCGCGTCGATGTCTCCCGTCGCGACGGCGTCGAAGACCCGGCGCAGCCGCGCCGCGATCTCGACGAGCTCACCGGCCTCCCCTTCGGTGACCTCCCGGTGATTCGGATAGCCGGTCCGCAGGCCCTCGGCGGCGGCGGCGGCAAGCTCGCGCGGCAGCGGGAAGGCGCGTCCCCGCCTCTCCCCGGGGGTCAGCTCGTTGACCAGGCCCACCGCCACCCGGACGATCGCATCAGCGTGACTGTTGAAATCCACTTGACCAGTTACATCCTCGCGCTTTAGTTTGTGACTGCCACAAGCCTAGACGACAGTTACAAGGAGACGATTGTGCTCACCCACGATGCCGCACTCGAGTGGATCGCGCGCTGGGACCGCCAGCAGGAGGGCTACCTGCCCGACCGCGAGGAGCGTTTCACTGCACTGATCGACGCCGTCGAGGCGGCGGGCCGCCCCGATCCGCTGGTCATCGACCTCGGCTGTGGGCCGGGCTCACTGTCCGCCCGTCTTCTGGAGCGGCTGCCCGGGGCGACGGTGGTCGCGGTCGACGCGGACCCGCTGCTGCTCGGCCTCGGCCGGGCCGCCTACCCTCGTCTCAGGTTCGTCTCCGTCGACCTGCGCACACCCGGATGGACCGACTCCCTGGGCCTGGACGGACCGGCCGACGTCGCGGTGAGCACCACCGCGTTGCACTGGATCTCCGGACCGGAGCTCCAGAAGATGTACGCCGAGCTGGCGACCGTGCTGCGTCCGGGCGGGCTCCTGCTCAACGGCGACCACATGGAGACCGACGACACCGCTCCGGCCATCGCCCGCCTCGAACGCGCCGTGCACGACCGGGAGACCGAGCGCGTGTTCGCCGGCCGGCGCCCAGAAGACTGGCGCCAGTGGTGGGACGCGGTCGCCGCCGACCCCGCCTTCGCCGAGCTCCACTCCGAACGCGCCACCGCGGGCGCCGACCACCACGGCTCGGAGTCTCCCCTGCTCTCCGAGCACGTCAACGCCCTCCGTGACGCCGGCTTCACCGAGATCGGCTCCTTGTGGCAGCGCGGCAACAACCGGCTCCTCTGCGCCGTCCGCGGCTGATCCAACCGGCCGCGGGGGCCGAGTTTCACGGCGTCCGGCGGCCGGTTCCCACCAGGTCCCGGCACCGGCGTCATGTAGGACAGGAGATGACCTACACCCGGCATAACGTGGTGCCTGTGACCGCGACGGGGATCCGGAGCGGAGGGTCGAGCGGACCGGAAAGCCATCCGAAAAATATCGGAATGAAGCATTCCGTTCTGATATAGTGGAACAGAACGAATCGTTCCACGAAAGATCCTCGATCTGAGCACGTTCGCGGAGCGACTCTTTCCGCGAACCCTCGTAGCGTTCACATATCCCCCGCACGCCAGGCTCTGGAGGAGCAATGACCACCCTCGACATCCGCCCGCTGGATGCCCGGGAAGCCACCGAGCCCGCGCCGTACAGGTGGCGCTGGCCCGCGCTCTTCGTGATCCTCGCCGGCTCCGTGATGGAGCTCCTCGACGCCACCGTCACCAACATCGCCGGTCCGACGATGCAGGCCGACCTCGGCGGTGGGACCTCGATGATCCAGTGGCTCGGCGTGGCATACACGCTGGCCATGACCGCCGGCCTGCTGACCGGCGGGCGGCTGGGCGACATCGTGGGCCGCAAGCGGATGTTCCTCATCGGCGCGGCCGGGTTCGTGGTCGGCTCGCTGTTCTGCGCGGTGGCCGTCTCACCGGAGACCGTGATCGCCGCCCGCGTGGTCCAGGGCCTGTTCGGGGCCGCGATGGTCCCGCAGGGGCTCGGCATGATGAAGGAGATGTTCCCGCCCAAGGAGCTGCAGGCGGCTTTCGGCGCGTTCGGCCCGATCATGGGACTGTCCGCGATAGGCGGCCCGATCCTGGCGGGCTGGCTGGTCGACGCCGACTTCTTCGGCACCGGCTGGCGCATGATCTTCCTGATCAACCTGCCGATCGGCCTGCTCACGGTGCTGGCCGCGGTGAGGTTCCTGCCCGCCACCCGGCCGACCCGCTCGCTCAAGCTCGACCTCCCCGGCGCGCTCCTGGCCTCCCTCGGCTCGCTGATGATCGTCTTCCCGCTGGTCCAGGGCCGTGAGCACGACTGGCCGGCCTGGACGTTCGTGATGATGGCCGGCTCCCTGGCGGTGTTCGCGCTCTTCGGCTGGTACGAGTCGCGCAAGAACAGCAGGGGCGGCGACCCGCTGATCGCGCCGAGCCTGTTCCGCAAGCGCGCGTTCATCGGCGGCATGTTCACCGGGACGATCTACTTCGCCGCCTTCAGCGGGTTCGGCCTGGTCTTCAACCTCTACACGCAGCTCGGCCTCGGCTACACCCCGCTGAAGGCCGGCCTGGCCGGCGTCCCGCTCTCCGTGGGCATGATCATCGGAATGGGCGCCATGCAGGCGGTCAGGAGGCACGGCCGCAGGGTGCTGCACGCGGGTGCCGCGATCATGACGGTCGGCGTCATCGCCCTCCTGCTGCTGCTCGGCCCGGATGTCGGCCCCTGGCAGCTCGCCCCCGCCCTGCTGGTCACCGGCCTGGGATCGGGACTGATCATGGGACCGTACTTCGAGATCGCGCTGGCCGGTGTCGAGCCGCACGAGACCGGCTCCGCCTCCGGCACGCTCACCGCGCTCCAGCAGGTCGGGGCGGCGCTCGGTGTGGCCCTGCTCGGCACCGTCTTCTTCGGCGCGACGGGCGGCGACCCCACCGCCGCGGCGCGGAGCACCTTCTGGGTCGTCGCCGGGATGGTCGCGCTGACCTTCCTGGTCGGTTTCCTCCTGCCCAGGCAGGCCCGCGAGGACGCCGACCCGGTCCACTGAGCCTTCACCGATAGGCGGTCGCCGCCTTCCCCGATCGCGCCCAGGCGGAGCCCCTGGTCGGCCTCATGCTCGCAGCATGAGGCCGACCAGGGGCTTTATGCTGTCCGGATCCGCCGCGCGCCTCCCCCGGCGGCCGGACGACCCGCCCACACGGCATCCGGCGACCCGCTGAAAGCGGCCGGACGACCCGCTAACACGGCACCTCGGCGACCCGCTGAACCCGGAACCCTTCCGGTGATCGGGAAAGCGAATCGGCCCATCGGGTGATACCCCATGACCGACATTCGCCACGAGAGGTTCTCGATGACAACCACGCCGGTCGAACGGCCGCCGGATCAGTCGCTCGACGACTTCTCCGCCGTCTTCGACGCCTACTTCAGCGAGATCCACCGCTACGTCGTCCAGCGACTCGGCCCCGGACCGGCCGAGGACGTGGTCGCCGAGGCGTTCCTGACGGCGTTCCGCAAGCGGGCGCGGTACGACCCCGCCAAGGCCGGCGTCAGAACCTGGCTGTACGGCATCGTCACCAACCTCATCCACAAGCACCGCAGAACCGAGGTCCGCGCGCTGCGGGCCGTGGACAGGCACGGCCCCCCGGCCGACGCGCCCAGCCACGAGGAACGCGTGGCGGCACAGGTCAGCGCCGAGAGTCTGCGTCCCGCCCTCGCCGAGGCCATCGCCCGTCTCGGACGGGGTGAGCGCGACGTCCTGCTCCTGACGGCCCTGGCGGGACTGAGCCATGAGGAGATCGCCGCCGCGCTCGGCATCTCCTACGGCACGGTCGGCTCACGGTTGAGCCGCGCCAGAGCCAAGATCCGCGCCGCTCTGGGCGGCGCCAACCCGATGGAGGCCAATCATGGATGAGCTCACCGAGGTCCGCGAGCTGTACGGCCGGCCCGACGACGACCCGTTCGCGAAGACGCGGGTGCAGGCACGGATGCGCGCGGCGACCAGGCGGCGCCTGCCGTGGCAGGCCGGTGTCGCGGGACTCGCCACGGCGGCCGCGGTCGCGGCGGCGGTCTTCGTACCCGGCATGACGACCTCCGCCCCCGCGCTTTCCCCCTCCTCCGGGAACAGCACGACCTCCCCCGGGAACAGCACGACCGTCCTGTCCGGTCACTCGATCCTGCTGGCCGCGGCGACCAGGGCCGAGGCCGCTCCCGAGGGCGCCTACTGGCACGTCAAGCGGCTGTACACGATGCGGTGGGCCAAGCCGTACGGCAAGGAAGGCGACACGTACCAGCTGGAGACCTCCAACCTCGTCGAGAACTGGATCTCCAAGGAGGGCCGGGCCTGGTCCGGCGTCCGGAAGCTGGCCACGCGCCCCCTCGACGTGGAGGCCTGGCGTCGCGACGGCTCACCGGCCGAATGGAAGGTCGAGGACGGCGGCTTCTCCACCTCGCCGGGCGAAGGGAAGCTGGTCCCCCACAAGGGCAGGCAGAAGTTCCCCCTCCTGGAGGGTGAGCAGCTGACTCTGGAAGAGGTCAAGGCGCTGCCCGCCGACCCCGAGGCTCTGAAGAACCGGATGCTGGATGCGATCCGTGCGAGCGACGTCGTCGAGGACGCCGTGGACGACAACCTGCCGAGGGTGTTGGCGTCGCTGCTGTACGAACTGCCCACCTCTCCGGAGGTGCGGGGCGCCGCGTACCGGGCACTGGCGGCGCTGCCCTCCGTGCGGGTCGAGGGCGACACCACGGACCCGCGAGGCAGGCCGGGCGTCGCGGTCACGTTCCCGATCCAGCAGGGCCGGCCCACCCAGGGCAGGTTGATCATCGATCGGGACACCTCGATGGTGCTGGCCTTCCTGGTCACCGGCATGCCGGACAAGGGCGACCGCACCGAGGTGGTGCTGGAGTCCGGCTGGACCGACTCCGAGCCGGTGGCGCCCACGGCCGAGTAAGGGGCCGCTCGTGCCCGGCCACGGAAGCGGGGGCTCTGTGGCCGGGCATGCTCGCGACTCTCGCTCGCCGCCTGCTCGATCCGCAGCCGATGCCCGACAGGGCCGCGCCGCCGATCGGGAAAGGACGGGGTCAGGCGGGAGCGGGCAGGTCCGCCAGGACCGCCAGGGCGTCCCGGTGGGCGCCGGGGGTGCCGAGCGCGATCTCCGTGGACTTCGCGCGCTTGAGATACAGGTGCACCGGGTGCTCCCAGGTCATCCCGATCCCGCCGTGGAGCTGCACCGCCTCCTCGGCAACGCGCAGCGCCACCTCCGAGCACCAGGACTTGGCCACCGCCGCCGCCAGCTCGCCCGCCTCGACGGCCGCCGCGTCAGCGGCGTCCGTCGCGATGCGCGGGACCGCCGCCAGCAGGTCGGCGGCGTTCCTCGCCGCCGCGCGGGCACGGACCACGTCCAGCCAGAGGTCGGCCATCCGGTGCTTGATCGCCTGGAAGGAGCCGACCGGCCGGGCGAACTGGTGGCGCTCCTTGATGTAGGCGAGCGTCGTGCCCAGGCACCACTCGGCGACCCCGAGCTGCTCGGAGGCGAGCAGCCCCGCCCCGGTGACCAGGGCCCGCCGTACGTCGGCGCCGGCGATCTCCCTGCCCGGCGCGGACGACAGCGTCACCGTCGCGACCGGCCGGGTCAGGTCGAGCGAGGCGGCGGCCTCCACGGTCACGTCGGCCGTGTCCACGGCGTACAGCCCGCCACCGGCCGGCACCAGCAGCACATCGGCGACATCGGCTCCCGCGACCGCGCGCACCTGCCCGCTCAGCACGCCGTCCCGGACGGTCACACCCCCGGCCGGCGGCCTGTACGGCGAGGCCGCGAACGACACCGCCAGCGCCGCCGTGACCTCTCCGGCCGCGAGCCTGCCCAGCAGCTCGTCCCCGGTCCCGATCAGGGCCGAGGTCGCGAGCACCGAGCTGGTGAGGAACGGGACCGGCGCCACCGCCCGCCCCAGCTCCTCCAGCACCACCGCGACCTCGGCCCTGATCGGGACCGGGGACGAGCTGCTGGGCAGGCTCGCGGCCGGAGAGGTCACGGCGGCGCTGGCGGTGTCGTTCGCGGCCTCGCCGT
>NZ_NGFP01000001.1 GCF_002149035.1 Streptosporangium minutum | reverse complement strand
GCTCTTGCCCTCGGGGGCCGGGACGGAAGGCGTCGGCGGCGGGGGGACCACCGCCTGCCAGCCGGTGTCGGAGGGCTGGGGGGTGGGATTCGCGACCAGGGCCTGGGGTTCGGAGTGGTCTCTCGTGGCGAGCCAGAGCCCGGCTCCGGCGAAGATCGATAAAATCGCCCCGGACAGAATAAGCTTCCGCCAATCGAATGCGGCAAGCCGCTCGGGGTGCCAGTCCGGCGACTGGTCCGATTCGCGCTCGGGGGAAGCGCCACCGCGGCCAGAGGGCCCAGCCTGTCTATCTGGGAAATCTGATGCACGCCATGACATAGGTCCAAATATTAGACTGACCGTGATCTATTGGGAAGGTAAAGGGGCTGAGTAATTGGCACTTATGGCTATTGGTTTATAAATAATACATAAGCCACGATAGGGTCTGTCCGAAATTAGACCCGCGCCGACCTGTGGTTGTGGCGCTAACAGGCCATATCTGGACTTCTCTAGAGATTTCCATGCATCCCGTGCTCTCGACCGGTCTTCCGTCTTTCCTGTTGATCTGTTATTTCCCTGGGGCGGGGTTGGTGTTCGCCTCATGTTGAGTTTCCGGTTCCCTGGCCAGGTGTCAAGAGGACAGATCGTGCGGGCGGAATCGTTTTCGTGGAGCGGATTGCCGCCGGCGCTTGCCGGTGTCCGATATGAATGGCCTTCATGTATTCCTCCCCCTCGGTAGCGCGCCCGGGGTGGGTAATAGGGACGCCGTCTTTCCGGGGGGCATGTGTGCTCGAACCCGGGTTTCGGACAATCCTTCCGCCTGATCCGGCGCACGGGGACCGGACGGGCGCGGCGTAGTCTGGAAGACGGCGCCGAGCCACTGCGCGGCGCCCACTCCGCCTGGACGGCAGATCAATGGTGAACAGTGAGCCCACGTGCGAGCTCCACCTCCGAATGGCCGGACAGGCCCACGACCTGATGCTGCGCCTGCACGGCGACCCGCCCACCGAGGACGATCTGGCGGGATGGATGCAGAAGGGATCGGTGGTCCGGCTTGAGGTCTCCGAGCAGGGCAGCCACCAGATGGCGCACGTCATGCTGGTGAACTTCAGCGGTGTCGTCTTCGCCTGGCTCGTCCCCTTCAGATCCGGCAGAGGCGTGAGTTTCTGACCCCCGCGGGAATCGGCCGGCGGGTGCCCGGGGGCGGCTACCGGGCCGCGACGGGCCCGTCCTGGGCTCTGCCCTGGTCGTCCAGGTCCACCTCGGCGATCACCTTGGGGACGCCGCGCAGGGCGGCCGGCGCGGCCACCGCGAGGAGGGCCAGCAGGACCGCACCGGTCATCACGGTCATCTGCATGCTGTCGACGAACGTCTGCCGGGCGGTCTCGGCGACCGTCTCCGCCAGCCGCGCGGGCAGGGCGGCGGCGGTCTCCAGCGCCCCGCCGAGCGACTCCCGGATCTGGTCCGCCGCATCGGCGGGCACCTCGGCCGGGAGCCGCAGGTTGTTGCGGTAGGCACCGTTCAGCACGCTCCCGAGTACGGCGATGCCCAGCGCTCCGCCCATCTCCTGGGCGGTCTCCGCGATCGCGGACGCCGCGCCCGCGCGCTCTCTGGGGACCGAGGCGAGGATGGTGTCGTTGGTGACGGCGAAGGTGAATCCGGTGCCCATGGAGGCGACGATCATCGCGGTCACCATGTACGCGTAGCCCGTGGCCATGTCCACCTGGCCGTACAGGACGAATCCGGCGGCGCTCAGCCCCAGCCCCAGGGCGACGACCCGCGCCCGGCCGATGGCGGTGACCAGCGGGGCCGCCAGGGCCCCGCCCGCCGCCGCGCCCAGCCCGCCGGGCAGGCCGGCGAGTCCCGACATGAGAGGCGACCAGCCCAGGACGAGCTGGAAGTACTGGGCGAAGGCGAGCGACGCGGCGAGCATCGAGAAGATGCACACGACATTGGCCCCGACCGCTCCGGAGAAGGCGCGGTGGCCGAAGAGCCGGACGTCGATGAGGGGCTCCGCCAGCCGGGTCTGCCGCCGGGTGAACAGGACGAGCGAGACGAGGCCGGTGGCGGCGGCCACCCAGACGCCTGCCCCGGCGACGCCGTCGTGGGCCGCGGACTTGAGGGCGTAGACGGCGGCGACGACGCCGACGACGGAGAGCGGCACGCTCACCAGGTCGAGCCGCCCCGGCCGCGGGTTGCGCGACTCGGGCAGCACGACGGATCCGACGACGACGATCAGCACGGCGACCGGCACGTTGACGAGGAAGACGGAGCCCCACCAGAAGGAGTTGAGGAGCGCCCCGCCGACCACGGGACCGAGGGCGAAGCCCAGCGCGGAGACGCTGCTCCAGACGCCGACCGCGGCGGTCCGCTCCCTCGGGTCGGTGAAGACGTTTCTGATCATCGACAGGGTCGACGGCATGATGGTGGCCCCGGCGACGCCGAGCAGCGCCCGTGCCGCGATGAGCCACTCCGGAGTCGGCGCGTAGGCCGTCAGGGCGGAGGCGGCCCCGAAGGCCGTCATACCGACGAGCAGCAGCCGCCTCCGTCCGATCCGGTCGCCGACATTGCCCATGGTGACCAGGAGCCCGGCCAGCGCGAAGCCGTACACGTCGACGATCCACAGGAACTGGGGGGCCGAGGGACGCATCTCCTCGACCAGTTTGGGCGCGGCCTGGTGCAGCACCGTGAGGTCGATGGCGAGCAGCAGCATGGCGAGGCAGGCGATCACCAGCGTGCCCCACTTGCGTGGTGAGGGAACGGTCATGCACGGAGCTTCGACCACCGCGTTGACGGAGCGCTGACCGAACGCTGACGGTGCGGCCGGTCCGGTGGACGCGCGGGGGCGGCGGGCGTGAAGGCCGCGACACGCCGCCGCCCGGCGCGGGTGGTCCTGACGAGGTTAACCCGGTTGCAGCAGCGGCCGGTACTCGTCGGGGAGCCGGGCGATCGCGTCGTGGTACCCCTTCTCCCCGACGGCTCCGCGCAGCACCGCGAACACGGCTCGCACGTCCTTGGTCGCGTTCCCCCGGGTGACCCCGGCGCGCTTGGCGACATCGTGCAGGAAGACGTCGGGCGACAGCGGCACCGCCCCGCCGCGGCTGCGGGCCCCGCCCCGTCGCAGGGCGGGACGGAACTGCAGGGGCAGCAGCGGCAGCAGGTCGTCGGCCTGGCCCGCGGACAGCCGCAGGCCGAGCATGTCCAGCACCGCCTCTGTGGCGCGGTGCGCGTGGTCGCGGTCGGTCGCGGCGAGTTCCGCGACGCGGTCGAGGAACTCGTCGTAGGAGAGGCCGCCCGCGAACGGCGGCTCGTCCTCGGCCGGCGGAGGCGCCGCCGCCATCGCGGTGTCCATGAGCGGACAGAAGTCCTTGGGCAGCTCGGAGCGGAGGTCCTCGAACTCGTCGGGGCCCACCGCCCTCCACAGCGCGGCGAGCACGCCGCGCGCCTGCTCCGCGGCGGTCCCGGCGTCGATCCCGGTGTGCTCCGCGACACGCCGGACGAACTCGTCGACGTGGAACCTCTCGGGGGGACCGTCGGGTTCGAGGCACGGGCGCAGCCGCTCCGGAAGGCGTTGACCGAGAATTTCGGCCTCGCCGGGAGTCACGCGCCGTGCGAGCAGGCGGAGGGTCAGGCAGGCGACGCTCTCCGCCTCCTCGCCCGAGATGTCGGCGACCTGCTCGACGATCGTGATGAACTCCTGGTAGTCCATGGTGTCCTGCCTCGGCCGCGGGGCGGCTGTCGGAGAGGGCCGGCCGACGGTGGCGGCCGGTGTCACTGAATCCGGGGATCGCGGGGTCCCGTGCCCGTACCGCGGCGTGGGCGGCGGGCCACCGCGAGGACCACTGCGACGGGGTCGTCCACCGGCGCGCACGGCCACCTCTCACACCGGGGTCGTGCGGCACTCCAATCCAGTTAACGCCTCCGCCCGATACGGGAGCAAGTGGGTCGGCACCGCCGCTGACCTGCCATCCCGCAGCCCGGTCCCCGCCGCCGCGTCCGCCGCCGCGTTCCCGGAGGCACCCGGTACGGCGGAGGCCCCGGGTCCGTGCGGATCCAAGGGGCCGTGAATCGCTCCCGGTACGGCGGAGGCTGCGGCCCGGTCGTGAATCGCTCCTGGTACGGCGGAGGCCCCGGCCGGGTCGTGCATCGCTTCTGGCATGGCGGAGGCCCCGGTCCGGGCGCGAATCGCGTCCGGTCCGGGGCCGCCAGATGCCGCCGATCGGTCGTCCGTCCCACGGTCACCCGTGGTGCGGCGGATCCTTTAGCGGACGTGGCGCCTGCCGTACAGGCTCACGGTCAGGATCACGCCGACCGCCGCGAGACCGATCTGGATGAGCAGCTCGATCCAGTCGATGCCGCTGGTCGAGGCCACGCCCAGGGCGCCCGCGATGGCGGTGCCGATGAGTGCGGCGACGATGCCGATCACGATGGTCAGCCAGATCGGAATGTTCTGCTTGCCCGGGACCACCAGACGGCCCAGGGCCCCGATGATGACTCCGATGACGATGGCGGTGATGATGCCGGTAACCGTCATGTTCACACTCCCTGTAGGTCGGCGTAGGTCGGCTGACGGACGAGTGCCCTGGGAAAGGGAGCTGACACGTAACAGATCGGTTGCGGCCGTGTTCCGGCGTCAGCCGAGCTTGCCGAAGAACTCGCGGATGTCGCTCACCAGCAGCTCAGGCTGCTCCAGGGAGAGGAAGTTGCCGCCGCGCTCGAACTCGGTCCAATGGACGATATTGCTGTCGCGCTCGGCGAAGCGGCGGATCGCGACGTCGGTGGAGAGCGCGACGGCCACTCCGGTGGGGACGGTTCCGCGCTCCTTGGGAGCCCACGCGCTGGGGTCGTGAGCCATCTCGTAGTAGAGGTTGGCCGAGGAGCCCGCGGTGCCGGTGAACCAGTAGACGCTGACGTTGGTCAGCAGGTGGTCGCGGCCCACGGCGTCCTCGGGCAGCTCGGCGGCCGCGTCGGTCCACTCCTTGAACTTCTCCGTGATCCAGGCGAGCTGCCCCACCGGCGAGTCGTGCAGGCCGTAGGCGAGGGTCTGCGGGCGGGTGGACTGGAGGACGTTGAAGCCCATCATGTCGTCACGGAAGTTCTGCAGCCGGGCCAGGCGCTCCTGCTCGGCCCCGGTCAGGCCGGCGAAGTCGGCCGGGTCCTCGGAGGGGAAGGTGACCAGGCCGTTGAGGTGGACGCCGATGACGTGGCCGGGTGCCTGGCGGCCCATCTCGATCCCGATCCAGGCGCCTCCGCCGCCGCCCTGCACGCCGTAGCGGTCGTAGCCGAGGCGGGCCATCAGCTCGACGAACGCACCGGCGATCCTGCCGGTGTTCCAGCCGGGGCCGCTGAGCGGGCCGGAGAAGCCGACACCCGGAGTCGAGGTGACGATCACGTGGAAGTCCTGCGACAGCGGCTCGATGACGTCGGCGAACTGCGTGAACGAGCCCGGCCAGTCGTGCATGAGCAGCAGCGGCGTGGCGTCGGGGTTGGCCGAGCGCACGTGCGCGAAGTGGATGTCCTGCCCGTCGATCTCGGTGATGAACTGCGGGAACTCGTTCAGGCGGGCCTCGGCCCCGCGCCAGTCGTAGCCGTTGGCCCAGTAGTCGGCGAGTCCCTTCAGGTAGTCCACCGGCACGCCCCGGCTCCAGCCGGCGCCGGGGATCTCGCCGCTCCAGCGGGTGCGGGCGAGGCGCTCGCGAAGGTCGTCGACATCGGCCTGGGAGATCTCGATGCGGAAGGGGCGGATCTCGGTGCTCATAAATGTTCCCTTCGAAGCAGTCTGTGCTGACTTCAGTCTATCAGAACGGAATACTTCATTCCACAACTTTGAGCCCGTCCGGGCGGTGTTCCGCGACCTGTCTGGGCGGCGGTGGCGGCCGGGGCGGCGCCCCTCCGGCCGTCGCGGGGCCGGAGAGATGTCCGGCGCGGAGGCGTCTGGCCGGAGCGGTGGCCGGCGAGGGGCCGGACGGCGTCCGCGGGGTCCCGGATGTCCGCCGGTGGCGCCGCCTTGCACCTCGGGAGCTTTTCCGGAACCGTGCGTGCCCGGCGGGAAAGAGAGCGGGTGTCGATCCGTATCAAGATCGAGTAATCTATACTAAACCGGTGGGTTGTGTCCGGTATGCTGGATGTGGATTAAGCTCACGGTGCGGCAGCGGTGGGTGAATCCGGCAGCAGCGCAGGAGGAGGCGTCTTTCGTGTGCGCTACCACGCAGCTCCAAGGCTTCCTGGACCGATTGGGCTGGTCGCCTGAGCAACTCGCGCGAGAGATCAACCATGTTCGCGGCAGCGAGGGCGTCAGCCCGAAGGCGCCCTATCACTGGCTCAGAGGGGCTTTCCCGCGCCGCGACATACCTCACGCGGTGGCCAAAGTCCTGTCCGAACGTCTCGGCGAGACGATCGACGTCAGCATGATCTGGCCTGACCGATTCATGTCAAGCCTCGGCTCCCGGGTGATCGGGCCTTCCGGCGACCCTCCGGGCGCTTCCCCGGACCATTCCGATCTCACGCCTTTGATCAGGGATTCCTGCGATTCGATCAGGCTGGCCAGGCGCGTCTCGGTGACCAATATGGACGAGGCCGCCCTGGAACGGGTGGACAGCGAGCTCACGGCCATCTCCGTCTCGTACTTCCACGTGCCGCCGAGCTCGCTCATCCACCGGGCGGTTCTCCTGCGCGACCGCATCGCCACGTCCCTGGCGGGGCCCCAGCGGCCCTCCCAGAAGCGGGAACTGCTCTCACTCGGGGCGAAGAGCTGCGCGCTGCTCGCGTGGATGGCCGACGACCTCGGCGACCCGAGGGCCGCCCAGAACCACGCCTCGGCCGCGTGGGAGCTGGCCGAGCTGGCCGACCACCATGAGGCGCGGCGCTGGGTCCGCCTCACGCAGGCCAGGCAGGCCTTCTGGATGGGCGACTACATGGAGGCGGCCCAGCGCACCGCCGAGGGGCTGACGTACGGGGCGGACGACGGCCTCGACGCCTTCCTCAAGCTCCTGCGGGCCCGCTCGTGGGCCGCCATCGGGCAGGAGAAGGAGGCCCAGCACGCGATATCCGGCTGGATGGACGTGCGACGCGACGTCCCCGCGCGTGAGGGCGGCCTTTTTGTGCTGCAGAAGGACAGGCAGTCCTATCTCGTCGGCGCCACCTACCTCGCGCTGAACCAGCCGGACCGGGCGCTGCAGGGGTTCTGCGGCTTCTTCGACCACTTCGAGGCGCTCGCGCCGAACCGGCGCTTCTACGGCGTGGAGGCCCTCACCCGCATAGACGCCTTCCGCGCCCACCTGCGGTATGGAGAGGTCGACGAGGCGGCCGGGGCGGTCGGGCCCGTCTTCGACCTGAAGCCCGAAAAGCTCATCAACATGATCCGCGTCGCGCTGCAGGAGACACTCGGCGAGCTCGGGCGGCACGCGGGCGCGGCCCCTCGCGTCCGGGCTCTCGCCGGCCGGATGGAGAGCCTCCTGTCCCAGCCCCCCGTGACGCGCTGACCTCCGCGACGCGCTGCCCCCCGTGACGCGCTGCCCCCCGTGACGCGCTGACCTCTGCGACGCGCCGGCTCTCCCGTAGCGGCGCGCCGCCCGGGGGCTCCTCGTCTCGCCGTCGCGAGGAGACCCCCGGGCGCGCACACCGTCCCGGCCGCACCCCGGGACGTCTCTCGCCCGGACCGCGGTGATCAGCCGATCGCCCTCGTCACCGGTGCGAACAGCCGGGCGCGGTCGCCGGGAGGGTCGTCGCCGTAGACCATGACCGTCGTGCCGCCCGCATCCCGGAGGCCGTGCTCCTCCAACCAGGCCCGCAGCTTCGGCCGGTGGCCGTAGAGGTCGATCCGTACCGGACCCTCGATCGCCGGGGCCAGGCCGGACAGCAGGGCCGCCGCGGTGTCCGAGTCCTCGGCGATCACCGGCCCGACGACGGGACCGTCGACCCCGCGCCAGACCCCCGCGAACCCGCGGATGCCCGCCGGCCCTCCGACCAGCCGGATCTGCTCGGCGACCGAGAACAGGCAGGCGACCACCTCGGTACGGCGGGCACCGAAGACCTCGGCGTCCAGGGCGATGATCTCCGGAAGGTCGGACGGCTCCGCCTCCCGCGACCACCGCCCCGGCTGATCGCCCGGCCGCAGGTGCCCGGCGTACCTGGTGCACGTGCCGGTCGCCCGGAAGCCGAGGCCCTCGTACATCTGCCGGCCGTACTCGGTCGCGGTCAGCCAGACGCTCGCGGTCCCGGCGCGTTCCGTCGCGTATCTCATCAGCAGCCCGCCGAGACCCCGCCGGCCGTGCCGGTGCGCGACCAGCAGGCCGCCGAGGTTGGCCAGCCGGTCGCCGTACCGGACCAGCGCGATCACCGCGGCCAGCCCTCCGCCGGGATCGTCGATCCCGTACACCTCGCCGAAGGCGAACAGCAGATCCCACGCGCGGTACTCGGCGGGCCAGCCGCGGTCCTGCGCCAGGGCGAGGCAGGCGGCGAAGTCCTCATAGCCCAGCCGCCGGACCGTCTCCTGCGGGGCCGTCACGGCACGCGGCCCACGACCGACGCCACCACGCCGAACCACTCGGCCATGTGCGGGCCGTCCTCGGCCTCCAGGAACCGCTCGACCTCCTCCGCGGTGACATAGCCCTTGCGCACCAGGGTCGGCCCCGTCTGCCGGATCGTCGGGCGGATCCACTCGTGGAGCTGCTCACCCCACCCCTCCCACCCCGCGAGCGAGGGCGTCAGCCGCACGCTGACGTCCGTGAGCCCCAGGCGGGCGACGAGTCCGGGCAGGCGCCGGGTCCAGCGCATGTCGCCGCCCTGCGAGTTCATCTGCTCGACGATCGCCCGCAGGACCCCGCCCCACTCCGGATGGGCCGTGTCGTCGGAGGGGAACCAGTAGCCGTCCACGATGGCCAGCCATCCGCCCGGCGCCAGCCAGTCGGCGAAACGGGCCAGCACCTCCTCGCGCTCGGGCAGGTGCTTGAGCACGGAGCGGGCATGTATGAGGTCGAAGGAGCCCTGGGGGAAATCCTCCTCGCGGATGTCGAAGGTGCGCACCGTCAGGTTCGGCGCACGCTCCCGGTCGAGGTAGCGCGGGTCGATGTCCGCCGACACCACGCTCCCGCCCGGGTAGCGGTCGGCGAGCCAGTAGGACATGGAACCCGCCCCCGACGCCATGTCCAGGCATCGCGGGGTGGAGCCGAGGGGGAGTTTCTCGATGGCCGCGATGCTCAGCGGGTCCAGGGCGTTCTCCAGCAGCTGGAGCCGTCGCAGTTCGGTCGGGATGTCCTTGCTCAGGACGCCTTCACCATAGGGATCGTGTCGCATGTCCAACCTTTCTCTGCCGTGGGAGGCCGGGCTCCGTGCCGTGGGAGGCCGGAGCCGGTCCCGCGAAGATCACACCTGACTGTGCGGCTGGTACTCCAGGGCCGTGATGCCCCAGCTGAAGCCCATGGCGCTGGTGGCGAGCAGGACCAGGTCGCCGGGGCGCAGCCTGTTGTCGTCCATCAGCCCGCGGAGCGCGATCATGGTGTCCGCCCCGCCCATGTGACCCAGCCGGTCGTAGTTGAAGACGCTGCGGTCCGCCGGGATGCCGGTCTCCCGCAGGAGCCGCTCGTGCATGGCACGGTCACCCTGGTTGATCAGGAAGAAGGCCACGTCCGGCACCTCCCTGCCGAGCGCGCCCAGCGTCTCGCCGATGAGCGAGGCGAAGTTCTTCACATAGGCCGCGGCGAGACCGCCGCGGTGCCCGGCACGGCGGATCACGACCCGGTCGGGCCGGTGCTCGCCGACGTAGTAGTCCGACCAGCTCGGATCGGTCCGCATGGCCGAGTGCAGCACCTCGAACGCGTAGCCGTCGCGCGCCAGGAGGACCGCCGCGGCGGCGTCTCCCAGGTTGAACAGCGCCTTCGAGGCGGGATCGCCGTAGTCGACCATCGTGCCCAGACGGTCACCGATGAGCACCAGCGCGTACCCGGCGCCGCCCGCCGCGATCCGGTCCAGTCCGACCTGGATCGCCGTCATCCCGGCGTTGCAGAAGTTGGCGATCTCGAAGCAGTGGGCGCGCTCGACGCCGAGCTCGGCGGCCACTCTGGCCGCCGGTGACCAGAACGGGACGTCCCACTCGCCGGAGCCGGCGAATATCACCTGCCGGATGGCGGCGGGCTCCACCTGCGTGCGCTTCAGGACCGCTCTGGCCGCCTCGAGCGTCAGCTCCCATGACTGCTCGCCCGGGCCGAGGACCGGGAAGTCCCCGGTATGGGTGATCTTCAGGATGTCGGGGACCGGGACGCCCGACAGGGCGGACATGTGCTGCGCGCTGACGCGCGAAGCCGGGAAGGCCACCTCCAGGCCGGCTATTCCGCCCACGGCTACTCGGCTTCGATGCTGACTCGGTGCACGGTCCGCGAGACGCCGGGTTCGACGTCGGTCGCCGCGTGCAGGGTCGTGGCGGTCTTCCACACCACGAGGTCCTTGGGGGTCCAGCGGTGGGTGTAGACGTGCTCCGGGTCCTGGATGAGGCTGTCGAGCAGGGTGAAGAAGGCCTCGTTCTCGTTGGCGTCGAAGCCCTGCACCGCGTCCAGGTACTCGGGGGCGCCGTACAGGTAGCTCCTCTTGCTGAAGGGGTCCCGCCGTACCAGCGGGTGCTCGACCTTCGGGTGCCTCTCCTCGATCCAGGCCTTGTACTCGGCCGTCGACAGCCCCACGTGCTCGCTGCGGATGCGCAGGCGCTTGACCACGGTGTGCCACGCCTTGCGGCCGTCGATCTTCTCCTTCCAGTCGCCGGGCAGGCGGTCGTAGACGTCGACGGCGCTGGCGAACAGGGTGTGGCCGCTGGTCTGCGGGACGTTCACACCGTGCAGCATGGTGTACTCGGCGGGCTTCGCCACGAAGGACGAGTCCTGGTGCCAGAAGTTGCCGACCCGGGCCACGCCGATGGACTTGTTGTCCCGCACCTCGTTGGAGGAGATCATGATCTCCGGCAGCTCCGGGTACCGGTACTGCTCCAGCACGAAGGGGATCGGCTTCCCGATGCGGGCCGCCAGGTCCACGTGCTGCTCCGGCGTCAGCTCGATCCCGCGGATGATCACCAGTTCGCGCTGGTGGAGAGTGTCGACGAACTCGTCGAGAACGTCGTCCTTCCGCAGGTCCTCATAGGTGACGCCGGTCAGTTCGGTGCCGATGGAGGGGATGAGGTCGATCTTGTCCACTGCCGTCTCCTTGATTCACGCGCGGGCGAGGCACGATTCCAGGGCGTATGCGAAGTGCTCGATCTGTTCGGCTGTCCGGTACGGGGCGACGGTGACGCGCAGCCGCTCCGTCCCGAGGGGGACGGACGGGAAGTTGATCGGCTGGACGTAGATGAGGTGGTCCTCCAGGAGGAGGTCGGCCACCTTCCTGACCCGGTCGCCGCCGGGCACCGTCACCGGGATGATGTGGTGCTCCCCGTCGATGAACGGGATGTCCGCCGACCGCAGGGCGGCCTTCATCCGGAGCGAGTTGTCGGTCAGCGCCCGGCGCAGGTCGGTGCCGTGCCGTACGAGTTCGAGGCCCTTCAGCGTGGCGTCCATGCACGCCTGCGGAAGGGAGGTCGTGAAGATGAAGCCGGGCGCGTAGGAGCGCACGTAGTCCAGGGCCGCGTCGGGCCCCGCGACGTATCCGCCGACCGTCCCGATGGCCTTGCCGAAGACGCCCTGGACGAAGGTCGGCCGGGTCTCCCCGATCTCCTCGCAGATCCCCGCGCCGGTCGGGCCCTTGACCCCGATGGCGTGTGTCTCGTCGAGGTAGGTCAGGGCGTTGTACTTCTGCGCCAGGTCGCATATCGCGCTGATCGGGGACGCGTCGGCGTCCATCGAGTACACCGACTCGAACACGATCATCTTGGGCCGCGACCCGTCGTACTCGGCCAGGCAGCGTTCGAGCTCGACCAGGTCGTTATGTGGAAATATCCGTTTTTCGCAGCTCGCTCGGCGGATCCCCTCGATCAGGGAGCGGTGGTTGTTCTCGTCGGAGAGGACCACCATGTCCGGAACCGCCGACAGCAGCACGCTGAGCGTCTCGAAGTTGGCCACGTAGCCGCTGGAGAAGATGAGCGCGCGCTCCTTGCCGTGCCAGCCGGCCAGCTCGGACTCCAGCGCGACGTGCGTGGTGCTCGTGCCGCCGATGTTGCGCGAGCCGCCCATGCTGGTGCCGTGCAGCGCGGTCGACTCGATCTGCGCCCTGATGAGATCCGGGTGCTGGCTCAGGCCGAGATAATCGTTACTGCACCACACCTGGACCTCTTCCCCCATGCGCAGCGTCTGGCCCGGACTGGCCGCCATGTGCGCGGTGGGGAGGTAATGCCGGTACAGGCCGTTGCTTTTCAGCTCCCGGAGCCTGTTCTCGATGGTTTCGAAGACGTGGGGCCGGGTGGAGACTTTTGTGAGCATGCGTATCCTTCGCTGATTGTCCTTCGCCTTCGCCGCAGTCGAATTCGTCGCTGCGGAAATCGGGCGAACATTGTCGGAGTCGGGCTCGCTGGGGCTGGCGAACGCATGTGACCGGACAGCGTTGGAACAGGGTCCTGGCCGGGAGGACCGATGATCTGCGAGACGATGCGGGCGTACGGATCCGCGGCACGGGGCCCGCCGCGCGGGAGGACCGCCGTGCCGTGATGTGTCGGAAGAGGGCTACCGGGGCTGTCGCCCGTGTCGGGAGGGGATCGCCGGGGGGCGTCGCCTCTGTGTCGTGTCGGAAGGGGGCTACCGGGAGCCGTCGCCCTGGGAGGACGCCGGGACCGGCTCGCCGCCTTCCGTGACGAGGTCACCCCGTCGCCCGCCGCGCTTGTCCAGCGCGCCGGACGCGACGGTCAGCGCGAGCGCGGCGGCCGCCATGATCGCGCCGATCCAGTTGGGCGAGGTGTAACCGAGGTCGGCGTCGATGCTCAGGCCTCCGAGGTAGGCGCCCAGGGCGATGCCGACGTTGGAGGCGGAGACCGTGACCACCGCCGCGAGGGTCGGCGCCCCCTCGGCCTTGCTGATCACCCGGGTCATCAGCCCCGGGACGGTGGCGAACCCGGCGACGCCCAGCAGCGCGAAGGTGATCGCCGCCGGCACCTGGTAGCCGGCGGTGAAGGTGAACACGGCCAGCACGGCCGTGAGCGCGGCCAGCGCGGTGGCGAGGGTGGGGATCAGCGCGCGGTCCGCGTAACGGCCGCCGAGCGTGTTGCCCACGACCAGCCCGATGCCGAAGAGGGCGAGCAGGGGGGTGAGCGCCTCCTCCGAGTAGCCGGTCACCTCGGTCAGCATCGGCGCGACGTAGGTGAAGGAGGCGAACAGCGCGCCGAGGCTCAGCGCCGTCATGGCCAGCGCGAGCCCCACCTGCGGCCGGCGGAAGACCGCCAGCTCCCGGCCCACCCGGGCGTCCGCCCGGGACGGCTGCCTGGGGATCAGCCGGGCGATGCCGGCGAGGCCGACCAGCCCGATGCCGACGAGCATCCAGAAGGTGACACGCCACCCGAAGTTCTGCCCGACCCAGGTTCCCAGGGGCGCCCCGACGACGTTGGCGGCGGCACCCCCGGTGAAGACCATCGCGATCGCGCGGGCCTTCCTGCTGTCGTCGACCAGGTCGGCGGCCACGACGGAGGCGACTCCGAGGAAGGCGCCGTGGCAGATCGCGGTCGTGACGCGTCCCAGCATCAGCAGCGCGTAGCCGGGCGCCAGGGCCGACAGCAGGTTGCCGAAGATGAAGATCAACATCAGGATGAGCAGCATGCTCTTGCGGGGCATGCGTATGCCGGCCGCGACCAGCAGCGGTCCCCCCACGACGACGCCCAGCGCGTATCCGGAGATGAGGAAGCCGGCTGTCGTGATGCTGACCGACAGATCGCCGGCGACGTTGGGAAGCAGTCCCATGACCACGAATTCGGTGGTCCCGATCCCAAAAGAACTCAACGTGAGCGCGAGCAGGGCAAGCGGCATCCCAGCGGACTCCTTCGGTACGTTACTGAATGACGGGCCCCGGATATCACGGAGACAGGCGGTGGCATCCGGGCGCGCGAAGAAAGAGAGAACGAACGCTGCTTTTACCGGAAAAACTCACTCGGGCGCGGATTCAATCAGGCCGTTCGGCCGTATCGATTTCCTGCCGGCTCATGCAGATCACTCTTTAATAAGTGAACCTCACCCTCATCCTTCCGTGCAATCTGCACGGCGGTCAGTTTGGTCAGAATGAGGTCAGTTTGGTCAGAACTGTTAACTTCGAGTTCTCATGACCACGCCGCCCCCGGAGGGCGGGCGTTCAGCGCTCCGCGGTGGGGGGCTCGGCCCGCAGGAGTTCGGTGAACAACCTCTCCCACAGCGGGGTGACGGCCTCGGGGGCGTAGTCCCGCGCGGTCCGCACGGCCGCGGCGCCCATCCGCCGCCGCAGTTCCCGATCGTCGATGAGGCGGTTGACGGCCGCCGCCAGCGCGTCGACGTCCCGGGGCGGCACGAGCAGCCCGTCGACCTCCTCGGTGATGACGTCGCGCGGACCGGTCGGGCAGTCGAAGGCGACGACCGGCAGCGCGTGGGACATCGCCTCGATCATCACCATCGGCAACCCCTCGAACCGGGAGCTGAGCACGTACAGGGAGGCCTGGGCCAGTTCCTCGTCCAGCCGGTCGCTGCGCCCCATCAGGGTGACGTTGTCGGCGAGACGGTGCTCCTTGATGAGCGCGCGCAGCTCGGCCTTCTTCGGGCCGGTGCCGTAGATGCGCAGCCGCCAGTCCGGATGGTGGCGCACGACCTGTTCGAACGCCGGGATGAGCAGGTCGAACCCCTTCTGGGTGACGAGGCGCCCGGCGGCGATCACGAGCCGGTTCTCCTGTCGCGACGGCGTCTGGTCGAGGGTGTGGACCGCGTTGGGGATCCGCACGACCGGGGTGCCGGGCAGCAGCGCCTGGTAGTCCTTGCGGTCGGTCCCGGTGAGCACCGCGACCGCGTCCAGGCGGCCGTAGTGGCGGGCGATCTCCCTGCGGACGCTTTCGGGGTGGGTGGCCAGGTTCATGTGCTCCTGCGCGATCCGCACCACGCTCGCGGGAGTACGGCGGGCGGAGATGAGGTTCAGTGCCGGGCGGGTGGTGACCAGGATGCCGTCCTCCAGCGCGGAGACGTAGTCGATGACGGCCCGCTCCACCCGCTCGGTGAAGTAGGACGCCGCGAACTCGCCATGGGGAACGATCTTCCCGCGGACCCGCCGCCAGACCCTGCGGCCCAGCGAGTCGGCGCGCACGCCGCCGCGCTGGTCCGTCAGCGCGGTGACCTCGACGCGCGGGTCGATGCGGAACCTGGGGGTGTCGCGGCGCCGTACCGCGCTGACGATCTCGACGTCGTGCCCGGCGGCGGCCATCGCGTTGGCCTGGTTGACCACGGTGCGGATCGTGCCGCCCATCCCGTAGGCGTGCAGGAGCATGTAGCGGATCCTCATGAGCCCGCCAGGTAACCCCAGGTGACGGAGATCGGCCGCAGGATCTCGGGGATCTGCTCGGACGTCGGGAGGTCACGCCCTCGCTGCACGACCCCCGACTGGATCTTGTCCTTCCAGTCGCCGAGGCCCTTCTGGATCACCGCCTGCTCGCCGTAGGAGAGCATCCCGGGTTCCCACGGGACGTCGAGGAAGTCGCAGACGCGCCGGGTCTCGGTCTCCGGGTCACCGGTCAGGTCCTCGTAGCGGACCGTCAGGCCGGTGAGGGCGCGGCGGGCCCGCTGCACGGCCTTCATGTAGCGCAGGGCGTCGGCGGCGGCCTCCTCCGCGTTCCGCCGGTCCGGGGCGGCCTCGTGCCAGGACCTCGCGACGGAGGCGGGGTGGCGCAGCAGGAAGACGAAGCGGGCGTCGGGCCAGCAGGTGGCGATGCGTTCGAAGGCGAAGGCGTTGGCCGGGGTCTTGTCCACGACGAAGGACTTACCGCTGCGCACCAGCTCCCGGTGGAGCACCCGGTCCCACAGCAGGTGCTCCAGGTCGGCCCGGTTGTGGCCGAGGGCGTCCATCGCCTTCTCGGACAGCGAGGTGCCGAAGCCCACGGTCAACCGGCGCACGTGCAGCTCGTGCGGGGCGTGCAGCATCGAGTGGGCGTTGAGCACCGCCCGCAGCAGCGTGGAGCCGGACCTGACCGGAGAGAGGATGAAGATCGGCGCGGTCAGCAGCCGGTCCGCCGCCGGGTCGGCCGGCGGCCGTACAAGAGCCTTCTCCGCACCGGCGGGGGCCGCGGCGGGCGTGGGTCCTGCTTTCCCTACCCGGTTAAGCTGGAATCCGGTGAATCTGACCAGGGCGTTGTTGACCGTACGCTGCCAGTTCATGCCGGAAGAGGCTACTCATCTTTCCTGACAGTTCACTGTGTGTTCAAGTCAACACCCGTGCGAGAGGGCGGCTCGCACGCCCGCCGGCCGGAGCCTGGCCGGCTGCCGGCGGCGGTTCTCACGTGGTCCGGCTACCAGCGGTTACGGGCCTCCTCCGCCCAGCCGACCAGGCCGTCGAGGTCGACCCACGTGCCGTCGTCGGTCCGCGCCCGCCCGGAGAAATGGCCGAAGCACTGGTGCGTCTCACTGCCCACCACACCGAGGTTGGTGCGCGCCACCTTCTCGTGGAAGGGGTGGAACTCCACCTCGACCCGTGAGCCGGTGATCCGCCACGGACGCAGCCAGTCCGTCCGGTCGTAGCTCCAGGCCAGCTCCTCGCCGATCTTGTGCAGCCGTCCGTCCACGAACAGCGCGTTCTCCGTCATGCCGGTGCCGTCGGTCCACTTCCCGCCGAGCTGGATCGCCCTGCCGTGGCCGCTGCCCGCGGCCCAGTTCCAGGTGATCGAGTACGGCCACTTGCCGCGGCCGTGGTCGAGCACCGCGAACGAGTCCGTCTCGCTCACCGCGTACTCGCCGGACTCCAGCCGGATCCGCCCGCGCACCGGGCGTCCGACGTCCTTGACCGTGTACTGGAACCGGCGAGGCCCCCAGGGGACCACCACGCCGAGCGACTCGTGCCCCTCCGGCAGCGGCACGTCGAGATCCACCTCGACGCCGGGCGCGACGGCACGCAGCGAGGTGCCGTCGGGACGCTGGTCGATGTCGATCGTCACGCCGCCGCCGCGGACGGACGCTCGCCCGGCGCCGCTGCGCTCCGGCAGCACGGCACCGCGTGCCAGCGGCACCACGACGTCCTTGACGGTCTCCACGCCGGTGGCGCGGTCCAGCACGTAAACGCCGTGCAGCCCGGCGTAGTCCAGCGACGACGCCACGAGCCCGACCACGTGGCCCGGGGTGACGATCCCCCAGTATTCCCAGCGCTTGTCCCTCCCCCAGCCGCGCAGGTTCGCCCGGTGCAGCGGACGCCGCGTCCAGCCCACCGCCCCAGGGTTGAGCCGCCCGTCCGGAAGGCACAGGTCAACGGGGACGGTGATCTCCCCTTCATGGGTCAACATAGCCAGAGGGTAGCGGCCGGAGATCGTCATGTCGTGGCGGGGCGTCCCCTCCGCCCGTACCGAGACCGCCTCCGCCGCGCCGGGGCCGAGGGCCACGGCGCGGCGGAGGAACTCAGCCGGCTCCTGGACCGGCCGCCGCAGGCACTCCACGCCGGACTCGCTGTCGCCCCGCAGGCCCGCCGGGGTGTGGCAGTGGACATCGATCGCGGCACGCGGGGGCGCGCCGTAGTCGTTGATCACGCCCAGATATCCCGACCGGTCCAGTGGTCTGCAAAGAGATCGTCAAGCGGGAAGGCGTCCCTCATACCCCAGCAGGTAGCACCCGGCGAGGCCGTTTCGGCGCTTACCTAATACGCCATAAATCCCCATACGCCATAAATCCCCCTGTATATGATCATGGGGCCCTTCGTCCCCACGAGGCTCACGGGTCTCGTGGGGCGGCAATGATCGACAGAAGGAACGAACCCCATGAGAACTCGGAGCAAGATCGCAACTCTGGCGAGTGCGGCGCTGGTCTCCACCTGGCTGGTGGCCGGCGCCGCTCCGGCCAGCGCGGCCGGTCCCTGCGGCGGCGGCTACAGCCGCGTCGGCGTCTACGCCATCCCCGCCAGCGGTGCCAGGACGGGCACCCTGGAGGTCTACTACAGCTCCAGTTCGGGCAAGAACTGCGCCCTCGCCTACGGCTACGGTTCCTACGCCGGCCGGGTGACCCGCAAGGCGGTCGCGCTCGGCCTCGGCGGAGCGACAGCCTGGGCCGGCGCCGACAACGGAATGTTCGCGCACTACGCGGGTCCGGTGTACGTCTCGGCCCGGGGCAAGTGCATCGACGTCCGGGGGCAGGTCGGGGCCAAGGTGCGGCATCTGAACAGGGTGCACTGCGGCTGAGTGAGCGGGCAGTCGCACGACACCCGCGTTCGCCGGTGTGGTGCCGGGAGATCGGCGCGTCGGCGGGTGAGGTGTCCGGTCGACATGGGAGTCGGCCACGGTCTTCTCAAAGTTAGTTGATCACGGTTTGGCTGCTTGTCCGCTGTCGGCCCCGCGCCCGTGGGGATGGTCCGGCTCTGAGGCGGGCCATGGCCTCCTCGTCCTCGTCGGTCCCGTGCCTGCGGGGATGATTCCTGGACACCCTCGTCGTCGCCCAGCGGGTCGATCCTCCGGAGGCCGAGGCGCCTGCCGTCGCCTGGCGGCAGGTCGCCGAGTCCGGCCAGAGTCCGGCCCGGCACCGGGTGGCTCTGGAGGCCGGGGCCGATCCGGCGGTGGTCGCGGGCTGGACCCAGGAGGAGAGCAGGCAGGGAAGGCGGAGGCGGAGCGGCGGCTCCGGCGTGCTCCGCTGCGCTCACGCCGGCTCGACCGGGACGGGTCGCCCGAGACGATGCGTGCGCTGGGCGGCATGGTGAGGATCTCGGGCGAAGCGGAGACCGCCCGCAAGACGAGGATCTACGCGGATCGGGCCTCACGCTCACCTGCCACCTTGAAACCAGAAAGGTGCTGACCAGCTCAAGAGCCGACCAGCACCTCATAGGTGAACCAAGTGTGTCCGAGGGGGGACTTGAACCCTTCGCCCATCTCCTGAGCAGCACCGACGCTCCGTGGCTGGACCTCTCATGTCCGGAATAGGCGCGCAGAGAGGGGGCGGTGCCCACACCCACCTCAACGAGATTGGGTCCTACCTTGCGGCACACGCCCATGCCGGGGAAGCTCAGCAACCGCCAGTTCAGGATCCTCAGCAGACGATCTCAACTGCGCTCAGGGCAGCGGTGGTAAGGGGGCAGGAGCTCGGTGATCGCAGCACCGAACTCCTTCCTGCATCCCAGCAATCTGATCAACCCGGAAGCCAGGCCGTGCGCAGCGCCTCGACACCAGAAATTGCCGAGGAGGTGGTTCTGGTCGAAGGGGCTTGGGTCGAGCGTACTCATCGCGATCGGATTGGGGACCGGGTCATCCTGGGCTTTGCGGTGGTTGTCCTGCTGGCGGCTGCCGGCGCGGCTGCCTACGTCTCGTACCACCACTTCTACGGTCTGGCGATCGCTTTGGGTGAGCGGCACGACATGGCCATTCTGTATCCGGCGATGTCTGACGGTGTGATCGTCATGGCGTCGCTGGTGATGGTTTATTGCTCGCGTCGTCGGCTTCGCGTGCCAGTGCTGGCGTGGGTGGCGCTCGCCCTGGGAGGTGCGGTGACACTGGCGGCGAATGTGGCGCACGGCTGGTCCGGTGGACTTGGATCGCGGCTGATCAGTGCCCTGGCACCGCTGGCTTTCGCGGGAGCGTACGAGCTACTGATGTGGATCGTTCGCAACAACCGGCGACCATTGGGCGAGGTCAAGGCGCAAGAGCACGTGTGCCAGCTCATGGAGACCGTGGTCGAGGTGGAACGGGTGGTACCGGTGCTGCCTATCGACCGGCATGAAGCGGCGCGGCTCAGCTACATCGACAGCCTTGGCGAGGGTAAGCAGCGCATCGGTCGGCGCCCACTGATGCGCCGGTGGGGATTGGAGCAGCGCGAAGCAGAGGAGATCATTGCTGAGGTGGAGAAAGAAAGGACACAATCCGCCGATGTGGAAAGGAGTGAAGCGTCAAATACGAAGGACCAGATGTCGTTGAACCCCATGTATGAGGACGGGGCGTAAAATGCAGCTGACCGCTGCAATGTGCGGATGTTGTTCTCGCCTGTGATCGCGAACACCGCGACCGGTAGGTCCGCGTTTCCCTCTCCACCGCTTTGGTGGAGAGGGAAGTGAATTCCTACTCATCCGTCCGTGTCGAAGTTCCAGGTTCGCGGAGGGGACGTCAAGGGTGGCATGCTCCGGAACGTAATGCCCGGCCTGGATACTGCCCGATACTCTCGGACGTTCCTGGAAACCCACCAGGAAGATCGACAAAAGATGAATCCGCCTGTGACCTGCTGTCAGCTCGTGGAACTGCAGTACTTCGATGGGCTGCTCATCCCTCGATATGCGGGCGGCACGACGTTGTCGATCGGATAGACCAGCTCACGGAGCCGCTCATTTATCGCGGAATTCGGTGGGGTTAGGCCGCGCGGGAGCGCCGACTGCGGCGAGCCGTCTCAACAAAATTGAGCATTGCGCGGCCGAAATCTTCGGCCTGATCCACGGTGAGCTCTACGTCTCGGACCCCCCACAGGTCGATGAAAGGCCCTTTATCGTCGTAATCCGGGGTGTTGAACATCTGGATCTCCCCGAAGACCTGGCTGGAGTGCATGGCAACGCAGTAAGCGTCCTGAGGCGACATGCCGCCGCTTTCATGCTGCATTCACCATGCCTGGCAGGCCGTGGAAAGACGATGAAACCTCATCCGCTTGACCATTGGCTATAGCCCCTTCCTGATCGAGCCCAGGAGTCGCTGTTGCCGCACTACCCGGGGTTTCTTCGGGCCGATCTTGCTCGACGTAAATCCGCGTCATGAGATCAGCAGTGCCCGGACGATAGATCTCCTGGCCGATGTCGATTACGCAGAAACCAGACTCTCGCACGGCCTAGTCAGCCCGAGTCGTTTAAGGACGTAGCGGGTCAAATATGACAGCCCTCAGGTTGCCGAATGTGCACCTGGAGTATAAGCATATGCATCCACCTCTCGCCGACCGACTGTTTCGAATGCGGAGGGGTGCGTGATAACAGCTCGACGTACGTGTTCAGGAGCCCTGCCGTAGCTGCCACCCCCTCGTCTCATACGCATCGGCAGATTACGGCCCGCTCCTGGCCCGTGGCTGGTAATCACGTTTCATTCCGTTGATCTTGTGTACCGCCGTCAGCTTTCCGCCGCAACCAGGTCAGGGCCGCCTGATCGGTTGTTTTCCCGCACTGCAGCGTCCTCCTTGGTGGCGTCATCGGACGCAGTTCCGCCGGGTTCGCTGCCGGTGCTCACCTCCGCGTGATCGTCGCTGCCATTAACACGAGAGCAGAGGTCCAAAATGGCCTGACGGTAGTCATTGGCAAGGACAGCGAGCGGATGGAGCGGGGCAGGTGCGGCATCGGCCACATCTGCCTCGCCGGCGTCGGTCGCCTCTCCGGTGGTGATAACGGGTTGCCGGGTCTGCTGCGCCATCCCGACGCCAAGACGGTCGAGGCGTTGTTCGGCCGTTGCGGCGCGGGTCAGCATTGTGACCTCGTTCGGAGTGAGCTTTTCGCCGAATGCGGCGAGCCAGCCCTGCTCAAGGTTCTCCTCGCCGACGACTATGAGGTCGAGCAGCGCGGCCAGGACGCGGTGGTGAAGATCCTGGAGTTGGTCGAGGATGGTGCCTCGCTGCCAGCGGGGAGCGTCGAGGTCGGGAACGTCGTTGAGGAGTTCGACGAGCCTGACGGCGCGAGGTGGGGGCCATCCCGAAGGCCAGGACGAGCGGTAGTCCCAGAGTTGGAGGATCGCCGTGCGAGCGTCGGCGGCCTGAGCGGATGCGTCCGGTTCACCGGCCGCTTTGGCCTGTTCGGCGGCGTGGATGAGTCCAGCGGTGTGGTGGGCGAGCCATCGGGTGAGAGTGTTGTTTGTTCGAACTTCGTCGAGGTCTTTGAGGATTTGCTCGCCAAAGCGGACGACGGGGTCCTCATCGGCTAGTGATGTGGCCGTCAGGGGTGATGAGGTAGACGCGGCTTCGGGGGAGCCGGTAGTTGTTAGCGGAATTCCGGCGTCGTCCAATTTGGACCTCCACGATGAGGGTCATTCCGGCCTTGGAGAGGAATCGCAGCAGCGGCTCTGTCGCGACATGGAGGCGGTAGCCGGAGGAGGTGGCAACGTTGGTGTCGTCGTCAGTCCTGCGGTCGGTCCATTGGATGGTGCGTGCGATCTCGGCGCCGTCGCCGAGGAGAAGGGTGATCCCCTTCGCGTCCGGGGCTGCGCCGGTCATCTGACGAAATAGGCGACCGGGCAGAGGACACTGCGCGTGCAGGTCGTAGGCATACGGGTCGTGCTCGTCCAGCCGGTCGCGGTCGCTGCGGGGGGCGGCGAGCCAGCCGCGCAGGACGAACGGGCCGTGGTCGACCTCGAATTCGTCCTCGTCTTCTTGCGGGAGCTTCCAGTCGGTCGGATTGGCCGCCGCGGCGAGCGCCCGTTGCAGGTCGGCAGCGCGCTCAGGGGCGACGAGCGCCGACCAGATAGATATCTTGCCGTAGGCGCCGGACCGGTTTACATGAGTGTGGCCGGCGACGACGGTCCTGTCAGGGACACGCCCATCGACCAGGCCGAGCGCGTCATCGTAGTCCTGGTCCGCGGGAGTGTCCCAATCATCGAGCGGCGGCAAGTGACCGAACAGGCTGGGTTCGGCCGGCACCGGGTGGCCGAGATCGGAAACCCAGGCATTGACGCTGCTGGGGAGGTGCGGGGCCAGCCAATCCCACCACGGGTCTTCCGCGTCGTCGTATGGAGGGATGTGGATCGGCAGGCCAGCATCGACGAGTTCACCCGCGACGACCATCATGGCGTGGTACTCCAGGTACAGGCGCAGGTTCTCCTCGGGGGGAATCGATCCGTGGCGATGCGACATCCGCCGGTAGGAATTTCGGTCGCGTAGCTCGCGGTCGTCGCGCCACCAGTCGTCTTTGGCCATCCCCCACTTGTCGATAATCCAGCGCTCAGCGCGGTCGGCGATCTCCTGGATCGGCCGGTTGAACGCGTGAGCGAGCGGCTTGTACCAGTAGGGGATGGTGTCGATGTCGTCGAACTGGTAGCGGCGCCCGTTGGCCAGCTGGCGGTTCTCGCTTCTGTTGCCGTCTGTGCGGTGGATGGAGCAGGTGGCGGGCTGGTTCGCTACCCGGAGTAGGTCGGTGTCAGGGCCGGTGGGTCCGGCGAGCGCCAGGGCGGTCTGACGGGCGAGTTCGCGGATTTGGACGTGCGGGAACTCGCGGTTGGTCGCATGCTGGATAAAGTCAGACAGGTGGGCGATGAGCACGCTGGGGCGTTCAGCGGCGACGCGCTGCAGGGCGACCAACAGTCCGGTAGCAGCTGACATGTAGTAGAAGAGCAGCGTCGGATCTCGGAACGGCCCGGCGTCGGTGCGGTCCAGGCAGGTGACGAGCTTGCCGGCGAACTGGCGGGCATCGGCGGGGGTGGAGTGCTTCAGGAGGTCGCGCACGGCGTGGGCGGCACGCCAACGGATCGCCCGGCGAGGATGACCGAAGGCGCTCCACAGTAGAAGGACTACCGGTTCGGCGGGCGGAGTTACCGCGGCGGCTTCACCGTCTTCGGCGGTGGGGAGGCGGTCGTGGAGCAGGGCGATCACGGCTTCGGCGGCGCCGCCACGATCACACAGTCGGCCAAGGAGCGCGGCGATGTTCTGCCAGCCGAACGGAGTCAGGTGAGGCCGTGCATCAGGGAGTGCGGTGAGCACAGCGCGCCGGATGGCGTCGTCATCGGCGAACGTACGGAGTTGTTTGAGCAGCGCGTCGGTGTCCTGCGACCAGGCGAGGTCCTGCAGATGCCCGGTCAGCAACGTCGGCAGCGCGGCGGCGGCCCAATCCTTGACTCTGGGCCAGCTACGCCATTGTGTGAGGCAATGAGCCAGAACCGGGAGAACGGTCTGGACATTGGCCGCCTGGCACAGGCCGGCCACCGCCGTGAGCGTGGCCACTCGGTCCTGGGGACTGACGGACAACGCCACCCTGGTGATGTACTCGCGCATCCGCTCGCCGTACACGCCCGCTTTGGCGAACTCCGCGACATCCTCGGCGAGTGTGGCCATGCTGGCGCCGGACGGATTGACCTCCGAGGGTTGTTCGCTCACCGATAGGTCCAGGCCAGGCCATCGTTCGTCCGTGTCAGAGTCGTTGAGGCCCAACTGTGCGACCGGCTCCAGGTCGGACCTGATGGGCCCGCCGAGACCGCACCCTGCCGCCCAATCAAGGAGCTGTGTGGCCAAGGCGGGCTGGGCGCGGGCGGGCACGTCACGGCGGATCCAGTCAACGGTGCGCTTCAGCTCGACTCGGGCGTCGGCGGTACCTGACGCGTCTTTCCTCAGTGTGTCGATGATGGCCAAGCGGTACTGCAGGCGGGCGTTGTCGTCCTCGACAAGGTGGGCCAGCCTCAGCGCCTGGGCACCCGGGACTCCGCCTCCCTCAACGGCCCCGACCAGGGCCCGGGGCAGCGTCTCGGACAGCCGGACTCGTCCCTCGTCGTCCCACCGGCTCACGGCCCCCAGCGCGACCCCGGCGCTGAGGCGCCCTGCGGCCCCGGCGATGACCTCGTACGGGACGACTCCGTCAGCGGAGACGTGCAACGCGACCGTCTCCGCTGCATGGACGAGCCGGGCAGCGACCTTCGGCCGATCGGCCGCATTGATCACCGCACGGTCGGCAAGGTCGGCGTACACCGATAGCAGGCGAGCGGCATCATCGTTGATTCCGGTCGCCGCATCGACCGCCTGGTGGAACAGCTGTCTGCCCAGCTCGGGTGCGAACTTGTCGGCGAGGTCGGCGGCGTCGGCAAGCAACTCGAGTCGCTCCGCCGCCGGGTACGCGCTCGCCTGCACATGCTCCGCAGCTCGCCCGCACAGGTCGACGGCAAGGCCGGTGTGTCCGCCGCGGATGGCGACACGAGCCGCCAGGTTCAGCCACAGTGTGGGCGCGGCGCTCCCCAGCAGCGCAGGGGCCGCGTCGGCCAACTGGCCGATCAGACTGAGGTCAGCGGCAGCATCGACGATCGCCTCGGCGGCGAGCGCCGCCCATGCACGGTAGGAGGTGTCGAAGGTGAACCAACGATGCCCGGCCTGCTCGGTACGTTCGGCGAGCTCGGCGACAACGAACGCGGTGACCTCATCACGGTCCGCCTCACCAATGGCACAGCGGGTGGCAAGCAGGGCTGCCGTCAGCAGGGGTTGAACCATCTCGGCCCACTCGCGCCGGTCATGAGCGCGGGAATCGTCAAACGTCTGCTTCCCGGTGTCCTTGTCTTCCGGCTGCAGCGACGGTGGGACCAGGTCGTCGATGGTGATCTCGGTTCCACCGAGTATGGCGGCGACCGCATGGCAGCGGAGGGTAGTGACACCAGCCTCATTGCCGTTGTTGAAAGCCCAGCGGTGAGGAGGCAGCAGGCGGGCCCAGTGCTCGGCAAGCGCTGCAGCCGCCTGCCGGTCGCCGTGTCGCGCGGCGACGGAGATCAGTCGATCGTGCCAGAGTTTCGCATTCCCTGGATCTTCGGCGAGAACCGCGGCGATCACCTCGTCGAGCCAGTCGCGGTCGGGAGCAACCGCGGGCGAGGTGGCGTATGCCAGGAAAGGTGCCTGTGTCGCGGCTGGGACATTCTGCGCACGCAGGGCATCCTGGGCCGGTCCCGGCCCGACCTCGGCGGCGATCTGTGCGGCCAGTGCCGCCGCTATGTCGGGCATGGACTTCGCGGCTCTCCTCCTCAATGGTGGCTCCAGTGGCGCCGCCATGTCGGGCGCAGACTTCGCGGACTTCCACCTCAATAGTTCGCGAACGGCCGCTTCCATCCCGTCAAGCCTGTATCGGGCCTCGGCAGCGGACGCCACGTCGTGCGTATGCAGGCTCCAGCCGTGGGCTTTCTCCGCCCCCTCGGCCTTCCGTCGGCGGAGCCACGCATCGGCGCGATCCAGTTCGGCACGCGCATCGGCATGCCGGGCTGGGTCACGGGCCAACACAGCAGCCACCCGCATCTGCGTGGGCGCGTGCCACCCATCGTCGGAGGTCTGACGCCGTGCATGCCGGCGCAGGTCATCAATGTCGGTATGCCGTATGACCAGGTCGAAGTGGGATTTCACCAGGGACGACAGTGTGTCGAGCCGGGACGCGGTGTTGCACCCGCGGACTGCCACACGAACCGCGGCCGCGGCACCGCCGATCGTTGCGGCGGCGCGTGCAGCCAGGTCGAGCCGTCGGCCCTGCACCTGGGCGCGCCGGAACCCATCGGGGATCGCCTCCGGCCAGTCCTCACTCAGCACAAGTGTCAGCACGTCGTCTAGCCGACCCGCCTCGACGAGGTGGTCAGCGACATGCGCTGCCGCATCCGCGTCGCTGCTCCGTGTGGTCAGGAACATCTCCGCGAGCCGATCATGTGCCGCGATCACATCCGCCGAATCGACGCGGTCCCGCACGTACGTCTCGAAGTCCTCGTCGCGAAACTGGATTGCCCCATCCACCAAGGTGACACCGGGAGCAAGCCCACGTGCGAACGCGACGACAGCCGTTGGATCCACGCTGAGCGCGGCAGCCAGAGTGGTGATGCCGATCGGGCGGGAGAGCGCGAGCATGGTCCCGAGCCATCGCTGCCCGCCCGCGTCGGCGCCGCTCACCTGCAGTGCCGACTCAAGCAGCATCTGGAACAAGGGCTCGGGGTGCGGGCGCAGGACTCTAGGAGGGCTGTCATCTCCCACTTGTTCGTCTCGGCCTGTGTCAGCGCGTAGTACTGGGCGCGGGGGTTTCCGTCCGTTCGGTGATGAAACGCGGTCGCGTCCGCAGGTGAGGCGTCTGACCGATAACGCCGCATGTGCGCAGTCGATGTCGTCTGGTCGAATGGCGCCAGTTCCACCTGAGGTGCGCCGGACGCATCCAATGACTTCACCCGGTGGCTTCGTGTGGTGAGCACAACCGTGGCGCGCGACGGCAGCGGCAGCCCTGTGAGCCCGGCCAGGAATCCGCGGTCGCCTCTCTTGTGGGCTGCGAAAGCCGCGTTGTCCGCCGCGTCCACCGCCAGGACGAGGACAGCGCCCGGGTCGAGTGCTTTGACAGCGTCTTCCAGCGCGCGGCCTAGCCGACGCCACAGTTCCTCGTCGGCCGCCGGCGGGCGGATGAGGAAGGGGCTTCCGCACTGCCGGGCCAAGTCGTTGATCGTCTGGGTGATGAACCGTTGTGGTGTGTGGCGCTCCTCGCCGGAACTGAGGTACTCACCGCCGCCGTAACAATCGAACAGGGTAACCACCGACCCCGATGGCAGGTGGTCACCGAGTTGCCGGATTGCGGTCGTCTTCCCCGCTCCCGCCGGACCGTGCGCCACGACGATCGCGCCCGGATGCGCGAGCAGCGTCTCCGCGATGACGCGTGCGCCCGGTGCCGGCAGCGGGTTATCCAACGGGGTCAACCGGGCGGACGCCGGATACAGATCCAGCGGATCGGCAAGGCCAAGCGCGGCCAGGACATCCTCGGCACGGATGCCTCGCCGCGTAGACTCAGGCAGAGCCTCCCTACGGACCAGTTCAAACAATCGTAGGGCTGATTCGTCGTCTCGTCCCGGTGTGAGGCTCGCCGCTCGGGCACGGACGCCGCGCGCCAGCGCGGCCCGGCCGAGCGAGCCCGTCCTTGACAGGTCGAGAACCGCCAGAAAGTCACAGAACTGCTCACTGGTGAGCACCTGGCCGACAGCATCGGACAGCCTTTTGACCACGTCGGCGTGCTGCGGGTCTGTTAGGGCCTTGAGCAGTGCGGGGCGACCCTCTCCGGGACGTCGTGAGCGCGCCCAGTGGGCAGCTGAGGCGACGGCCTCCTGCACCAGCGGGTTGCCAGGCTGGTTGCTGACGAGATGGATGTATACCTTGCGTTGGATTTCACTTCGGTCGAGCTTTTTGAGCAGCTGCAGATAGACGCCCGCGAGGTCCGCGATGACGGACCTTGTCGATGACGAGCCGCCATTAGCCGGGCGTCTAGTCCGTTTCTCGCACAAGCGGCTGACGGTCCATGCCGTCCCTGGATGCTTGGTGCTGTACTTGAGCTGGGACAGATTCACAGCAGAGGCAGCCTCGAGAGTGTCTCCGCCGAAGTACTCGGCGACATCCACCGCCTCGTAGCTCTCGTCCGGATCATCGACATGGCTCAGACCTTCGATGACGACGACTGTCTTGTCCGTGCCGGGCTCTATCAGTTCCAGCACGCGAGTCCCGGACCACCAGAAGTGGAAATCGTCCCCCGCGTTCGACTCTGGCGCTCCCAAAACCCTACTTCTCCTGCTGTCCTGTCGGGCGGCCAAGGACGATCACTTAGCTGAACCCAGCCTAGTCCCGTTGGCGTAGCGCAGGACGCTGTCGAACGGTGGCCGACCGGCCCCCGCCCTGGTCGACCGCCACAGATGAAGTCGAACAGCCCACCCTGGAGTCCGCCAGCGTCCCTTCAGCTTGCGAAAAGGACAATGTCAAAGTGATAGCAACCTGCCTCTCATCCATTTGACAAGGCAAGTTCGGTCGATCATGACGACGTGCCCGTGGTCCTCCTCAAGCGCCGGGTAGGTGAATCGGGCAGAGGCGACCAAGACTCGTACGGCCAAAGCAACGGCAATCATTCGTGTGGACACGTCATCGACAAGTTAGAGTGGCATGCCTGGCCGCCATCTCCTCGAATAGCACATGCTCCACATCGGGGGCGCCGGGAACAAATCCCGAAAGGTCCAGGTCCGACCTCGGACCAGTCGATGTGCACAAGTGGTGCGACCGCGTCGATGGCGGCGCGCCGTAATCGACGCAGGCGAGGAGTTCGACGGCGTTAAGTCCAGCTACGCGCCAGCCACTCGCCGATGATGGGGCTTGGTCAGCGGAAGATCTGTTCGATGCCGTAGACGAGGCGGTGGGCTTGAGGCCAGCCGGCTTCGATGAAGGTGTCGCAGACCTCGCGTAGCGCAGTCAGGTTCTCGGGTGTGTGCAGGGTGCTGCGGTGGTCGGCGAGGATCCTTTCGACGAAGCGCACGCATATGGCGATGCCGAGGGAGTCGCCGGTGTAGCCGCTTTGTGTGCCCGCCTGGGAGAGGACGTCCCGCACGGCGAGTAGGGCCTGCTGGGGGCAGCAGTCTAGGACGTGCTCGTAGATCTCGATGAGGTGGTGTACGACGCTGGCCACGGGGACGGCCGTGAGTGCTCGGAGGAGGGGGGTGGCTTCGTTGACGAGCCGGACCTGTTCGAGCGTGGGAGGTTGTTCGGTGTTATCGCTGGCGCCGCTGGCGGCGTACAGCTGGAAAGCGATGACGTCGAGCAAGAACAGCTCACCCTGGAGACACTCAGTCTCGGCTTCGGCCAGGGGCGACTCCAAACTCAGAGCATGCCGGACGTTGGACAGTGCGAGATCGGCCAGGCTCGTGAACAAGTCCAATGCGCGCTGACGCACGGGGCGATCAGAGTGGGTGAGGGCTCCGGCGTCCCGAAGTTCGTGGAGACAGGACGACCAGGTGCTGTTGTCGGTCCAGGTGCTGGTCATATGGTTGAGCGCGGTGTCTGCTCCTGGCGTGGCCCGATAAACCCACAGCAAAGCGGCAGCTGTTGCGCAGGTCTCCGCGGCGGAGTGGCGACCCTTACCCGGCGTGACACGTTCGATCACACGCTTGATTAGGCCGATTCCGCGCTGTGCGTCGCCCATTTTGTAGCAGGCCGACTGCACGGTGGCGGTGAGAACTGCGTCGTCGCTGTCGCGGGTGGCGAAGCCGTCCAGGAGTTGCCAGGCGGTGGTGGGGTCCGTGCGGCTGAGCATCCAGGGGGCGCGGGCGATGCTGTACCTGACCCATCCGACGGGGTCTTCGGCCAGCGTCTTGAGAGCGTCTGCGACGGGTGGGGTGTAGAGCTCGGGTATGCGGCTCACTTGGAGCAGGCCGCGTGCCGCCTCCCCTCGGGGCCCTTCCGGGATGCCCACGTCAAAGTGGGCATTGTCGGCGGTCGGCCGGGGCCGGGGGCTAGTTGCCAGGGCGAGCAGGATGTCGCGTGCGCAGGTCAGGGCCTCCACACGTGCCTCTGTGTTGCGGGTCCAGATTTCCGCTGCGTGTGCGAGTACGTCCTCGGCCTCGGCACGCGCCTGGGCGTCGGCCTCCTCCAGGGTGTTTTGGAGGGCGGCCACGGTGCCTTCGCACGCGCTGATGGCTGCCGTGTCGGGTGTCTCGTTGAAGTAGGTGGCGGTGAATTCCTTCAGCTGGGCGGTGAGGGCTCGCACTTCTGTGTTTGCGTTGCTGTCCTGGGTGCCTTCGCTGCCTCGTATGGCCTCTTCGCGTGCGGCCACTTCCCCTTCATTGTCCGTCCGTAGGTAAGGATGGGGTGTCTGATCGGCGCGCAGCGTCGGGGTTATGATGTGATCAGGAGAAAGAGCCTTTAGGAACATGCGGTAGCGCGTGAGGGCCCCGGCCGTCTGATCGTCTGTGCCGTCATCCTCCGTGTTCGCAGGCTTGAGGGCCAGGATTGCTCCCTCCAGCGCAGTCCGGTCCGGGGGTTCGAGGGTGGGATGCACGCCATGGACGAGGGCGGAGGCGGGACCCATAAGGTCCGGGGCCAGCAGTTGGGTGACGATGGTTTCCGGCTGCGGAAACAGCGCCTGCCGCAGTGTGGAGTTGCTATAGGCGGCCTGAAGGAGGCGGCGCCACACACTCGCCGACTGCGGGGCTGATGTGACGACGTGAATCAGGGCCTGGGCAACCTCCAGGTCCGCGGCAGAGGCGTGGCTTTGGATGGAGTCGAGCAGCCCGGCCAGATCTTTACTAATGTACCTGATGCTGTAGTCCCACAGGCGCGAGTCGTCCAGGACGATCTCCGCTGCTGTGCCAGCTAGGACTATCTGATGCACAGGCAGGTTCGTGCGCCCTCGGCAGCTGAGCGCGGTCAGAATCGCTACTGCCTGATTCATGTCCCAGCGTAGGACTTCCGGAAAGGCTCTCACGAGTTGGTATTTGGAGGCGTCGAAGTCCTGGCGGCGAGTGGACTGCATCGACATGACGACACCGGGTCCCATGCGGGTGGGGGCAGTCGACTCCTCCTGGTAGCTCATTGCTGCGACGTACAACTCCGACACCAGCCTCGGCAGCCGCATAATCAGCTTCGGTACGTCGGCCAGAGCGAGCAGGTCGTTGTGGCCGCGTTCTTGCAGTTGCGCCGGTTCAAGCGCCCGGCGCAGAAGGACGTAGGCGGCTTCCTGGTCGCTTGAAGCGGTGGCGATCACTGTTGTGATTGCCAGGCGGGTCGTTCCAGTCGATGGCTGGGTCCACACGTGCTCCAGCAGCCGGCGCGCCGCCAGGCCGCACGGCGCCAGAGCCTCGGGAGGCAGGCCATCGGCATCGGCGGCCAAGTCAGTCACCAGGATGCCCAGGGCAGGGCCAGCGCTGTTTGCGTCCCGGGATAGCCGTTCGGCGATGCTGGCCCACACCGCCCGGTCGACCGGCACACCATCTTTGATCGCCAACGAGACTGCGATCGCCGTCGCAACGGCGGTCCGTCGAGCCTCATCGGAGCCCTCGGCCACGCGCGCAAGGAGGGGTTCCAGGTCGTCCGGCCTGCTGGTGCTACGGGCCACGACGTCCGCGACTGCGGTTCTTGCCATCGGCGGCAGCTGAGGCGTGGCCAACTGTTCCGCCAGGGTGCAGAACGTCTCCGGTCCCTGTTCCCATGCCAGTTGCAGGAAGATGCCGACACTGGGGCGGGCGAACAGCACCAGGTCGGGATCGGCGCTCAGGCAGCCAACCAGTCCCTGGCCGGAAGTTCGGTCGCTGAACGAGACGAAATGGGTCACGGCCACGGCGTAGTCGAACAGTACATGGTGGGCGAACTGCACCGGGCCAAGCCCTGCTCCCGCTGCGACGCCGGGCACAGGAACCAGCACCGAGCTGGACAGCAGGCTCTGCAGGGCAGGCTCCGCTGCGCTGTCTCCCTCCAGCAGGCGCAGGGCGGGAACGGTCAGTCGGCGTTCGGACACCGCCTCGGCGCACAGTCGCCCAAGGACTGCCGCCCGGGCGAGACCCCCGTTCCCGCTGATGACTCGCATGTGCCAGTAGCGCTCCAGCAAGTCCAGTCGGCTGCCGAGACCCACGAGTTCGCTTGCGGTGGTTCCCTCCAGGAGGAGTTCGGCCGCCAGTCGGAGATTGAAGGGGTTGCGGAGGAGTTGCCGCTGCGGGGTGGTGGAGTCGGCCAGGAGGCCTGCCAGCTGGGGGAAGGCGTTTCCGGCTTGGTCCAGCTCCTGATCGCTCAGATCTCCCACATGCGCAGGTGCGGTCGGAAACAGCGCTCGCCACTGCCGGGAATGCTGCAGGTCCCAGGTGCGAATTGAGGCGATCACCTGCCAATGTGGAAGCCGTCGGCGCATCTCCGCAATCACCGAGTACCACAGCTCGGCTGCTGAATCGGCGCGCGCCGCATCCAAGGCGTCGATGATCAGCAGGCCGCTGCTACCGGGCGACCACTGTGCCAGCACGTCCAGCAACGGATGCTGGAGATCCAACTCAACCTGCAACGAGCCGCTGCTGGTGGCTGCGAGCCCACCTACCGCGATGAAAAGAACCGGACGCTGCGCATCGATGCCGGCTCGGGCAAGTTGGTGCAGAATTACGGTCTTACCCCCACCTGGGTCACCTTCTACCAGGAAGGACTCCTCTGCGGAGCGCGAAATGAGTTCCGTCGCCGTGCCACGCTGGATCGCTATCTGGCCCTGCGGTGCCGGGATGGTGGTGAGTCCATCCTCGAGCCGATCGAGCCCCTCCTGGGTCCAGCGCGACAGCCGCTCCACGTCCGCAGTGAAGTCCCGCATGGTGGTCAGGGCGATGCCGGAGGCGGCCAGCGACTTCTGCAGCCGCTCTTGGTCGGTATCCGTGTGAGCGATGGCCAGTTCGGCGCATTCGCCCAACAGCACCTCCCACGCAGCGCTGGCATGGTCGGGGTCGGTGATCACCATGGTGCGGAGCCGATCCAGCGCCTCGCGCTCGCCCGGCATGCCCCTCTCCACGTCCAAGACCCAGACATGGCACACCCGCAGAAGGCCTTCAAGCTCTGCAGCGGTGGGGTGAACGCCGCGCTGCTGCTTCCACGCCCTCTTTGCATGAGTGACGAATTTGTCGTGGGCGTTCCGTAGGTCTTGGCTGAGTCCGAGGAGGTCCACATGAGTACCCGCTGCCGTGCCCTGAAGGAGGGCCAGAGCTTTTCTTAGGTCGTTCCTGACCGCACCCGACGCCTCGGATGTCGTCACCAGGACAAGCCGGTCTTCTTTGTGGCCAGCGGTGAGGTGCTGCTGTACGAATTGCCTGATTGTCTTGGCCAGCTCGCTCGATTCCTTTGAGGACAGGCTGATGGAACGCTTGGCCTGAATCGCCAGTGCGGTGCCGTTGACAGTCTCGACCCGGCAGTCATCGACGGGGTCGCCGGTCTCACACGCGATCCGCCGTACTTGGCCTGACCACAAGCCGTTCACCGGAGCGGCACCCTGACCTGCAAGGGCGGCCACAGCGAACCATGCGGCAACCCGGTCTTGGTAGCGGAAGCCCCCGGCCCCTGCGCTGCCACCCACATCTGATCTCACTGACGCGCGCTCGCCCAAGAGACCCGGACCTCCTCGCAGTCGAAATGCATACGAAATCTACCGGTGACCACCGACAACCACTGGTCGTACAGCGCCTCCCACGCGCAGGCCGCAGAGCCAGAGCCTGAACCGCATCCGCGGCTTCATCTGCGTGCGAGAGAGACGGCAGGTCGTCTCGATGCGCGGAGCCCGGGTGGGACTGCTGGCCGACAGCCTGCAACGTTGCGACAGGTGCGGTCGTTACGTCACCGGCCTGAGCGATTTCAGCGCGTACTTCGGTTCATGGTCCTGAATCGGCGATCGCGTTCCATCCCGGGTGTGGGTCGGATCTGCCGCTCAGGATCTGCGCGAGCTGGTCGGCGGTGGTGAAAGGGACCGCCGGGTCGGTGGTGAAGGCGGCTGGGGTGAGGTCGCGGGTGACGAGCAGGGGTATCACGCGCCAGGTGCGGGCGTTGTGGACGCCGCAGGCGCCAGCAGCCGGGTTGGAGTGGGCGGCGATCACTTTGGTTTTGGCCAGGAGTTTGGTGCGGTAGGTGTCGAACCGGTCGAGGTGCTGGGTGAGGTTGTGTGGGGCGATGGCGCCGTGCGGGTTCTTGGCCTCGATCACCCACAGCCGCTGATGTTGCTCGTCGGCGATCAGGAGGTCGATCTCGCCGGGCAGGCCGGGGATGCCGAGCCGGGCGGCGGGCCCGACGTCCAGGTGGGCGCGGTGTGGTAGTCCAGCTCGCTCGGCGATGGTCTTGAGGTCGAGTTCGAGTTGGTCGTTGTGCTGCCGGCGGTGCCGGTCGAGATGCTGGGTGGCTTTGGCCGGCACGTCCGGGCGGGGTAGGCGCGCGTCGGAGAGGTAGGCGGCGTACAGGTGTTGCGCGGTATGGATGAGCCAGGGCAGCAGAAGGATCTGGCCGTCGTGGGCGATCAGCGGGTGGGTGGTCAGGCGGGTGCGGCGTTCCACCTCGGTGTAATGGTGGGTGCGGTCGTCGGCGGCGTTGCCCGCGTCCAAGAGGAGGCGGCCGATGGCGGTGCGCAGGTCGGCTTCGGGCAGGTGTGACCAGGTGGCGGCTTCTTGGGCGATCGTGGTCTCGGTGGTGGTGGCGGTGCCGTCCGGGCCGGTGGGCCAGTCGACGGCGGTGGCGAGGACGGCGGCCAGTGCGTCCAGGCCGCAGCCCCACTGCTGATGCAGGACCTGGTCGGCTTGGGCTAGGTGGCTGCCGGGTGGCGGGCAAAGGGGTGTGAACGGCACCGGGATGCGTCGCTGGAGCGCGAAGAGGGCCTCCGGGGCGACTGGGGCCGGGACTGTGGCGCGGGCCCGGCTGATCCAGCGCTGCTCCCGGGCTTGGCGGTAGGCGTCGAGGTCGAAGCCCAGGCGCTTTTCCCCACCCGTCCTGTCGGAGACGGGAACGGCGGGGGCGGGTGCGCCGGTCAGGGTGAACAGGCCGGAGTCATGGACTTCGAGATGTAGGTCGTGCAGGCGCCGGCTGCCGGTGACCGCGGTCACGCCGACGTGCAGCAGGAGTTCTGCGAAGGCGAGGAGTTCGGCGACGGCCAGGACGTCGGCGGGCTGCTCGCCGACAGGTGGGGTGGCGATCGCCTGCTGCAGTAGCAGTTGCAGGGCGGTTGTAGTTGCAGCTCCATCGGCTTCACGTCGCCGGGCCTCCTGGGCCCACACCTCACTGCCTCCCGTCGCGAGATTCACGACGGCTTCCTGGCGGCCGCGGGTTCGCGTGCACAGCGCGGCGTTCAGCTGGTGCGCCAGCACCGTGGTCAGGTCGGGATGGTGCGCGCGGATCTGCTTGGCGAACTCCTGCTCCAGCGCGGTCAACAACTGCTCGGCGGCCCCGCCCGGGCGCACGGCGTCGGCGCCGGTGAAGGCACCGGCCGAGACCTGGGCGCTGCGGACGGCGGCGGCTGCGGTGCGCAGCGCCCGGGCGTGGACATGGCGGGAGCGAGGGACGGCATACGGGGGAGCGGGGGCGGGCTGGGAGCTGTCGGCGACGTGCAAGGTCAGCACCGGGGCGGACGCGTCCCACGCCGCAGTGAACGCCTCAATGGTGGTCGCTTCTCCGGCGTTGCGGGCGCGGCGGATGCGGCCAGCGCAGTGGTGCAGCAGCTGGCCGAGGACCTGATGCCCATCGTGGGTGAAGCGGGCCAGGAACGCCGGATCCAGCTCGATGCTGATCACGGCGCGGTCGGCGTCCATACCGACGCTCAGCGCCAGCATCTGGTTAGATGCGTGGCGGTCGGCGTCCGGCGGGGGCTGGCCGGGGTCGAGAATCTCGAGCGTCTCGGTCGGGTGCAGGAGCCAGGTCGTGCCATCGGGGAGGGTGAAGTGCGCGGTGAGCGCCGGGTGCCCGGCCAGGGTGGCGCGGATACCAGCGGCGAGAGCGGCGAGCGCCGTGGTGTCCAGCAGCGCACGCTCGTCGGACAAGGCAGTGGCGAGAATCGCGACCGGAGGGCTGGTGCTCACGCTGGCGAGCAGCGGTCCGGCATCGTCGTTGGGGCGAAACAGATCGGCCCACTGCCCTTCGCCGGTTTCGGCGGCGACCAGCCAGGCGGTGCGCCAGGTCAGAGCCGGTGGAAGGCTGGCGGCGGCGAGCACGTCGTTGGTGCGGGCCCAGGCGGCGGCCCGGTCCCAGGACAGGTCCCGGCCGTAGGGTGAAACCAGGGCGACGCCCTCGGTAGGTGGGCAGGGCGGCAACAGCATCCCCTCGCGGTGCCAGGCCACCCAGGCGTCCAAGACGTCGTAGTAGGCGATCGCCTCGGCTCCGGGATGTTCCGTCATCTCCAGGACCCACCAGGCCAACGTGGCCAGCTCGCCGCTGGCGTCGGCGAGGATCTCGGCGAGCTCCTCAACATGCACGTACAGGGTGTCGGTGATCACCTCTTGTCCCAGCACCCGCGGGCCCCCGTAGATGACCAACCGTCCGGTGCCGGGTGCTGCGGTCTCGGCCAGGTCGGTGCGGGCCCTCTCGATGAGAGCGGGCAGGATGCCGTCGGCCAGCGCGGTCACGACGGCGAGTTCCAGGCGGTGTGAGGTCAGTCGGATCCGACACATCGTCTCGAGCTGAACCGGTACCTCTCGCAGGTCGAGTAGCTGCGCGACGCGCTCGATGGTCTGTTGGTGAAGGCGCATCTCGGCATTCGGGTCCTTCATGGTCGCCAGGAGATCGCCAGTGGCGGCCGCGAGACTGTCCAGCGCCACCGAGGCGGGTACCGGCACATGTCGGCCATGCGCGGCCACGACTAGGACGGCCCCGAGCAACGGCGTGTCGGGCGTGTAGCGCAGCGGCAGGGTGCGGATGTCGGCTGTCAGATACGCCAGGGCTTTGGCGGCGCGTTCGCGGTACGGGCCGGTTGGTGCGAGGTGGTCCAGACCGAGCGCGTCAGCCGCGGCGACCTCCGCCTCGGTCACTGTACAGGTGAACTCCTCCTCCGGCTGCCCGGCAGGTGTGGGCCATGCGGGCGCGAGGGCGGCGACGGTGTGGTGGGTGTGGCGCAGCACGAGCTCCAGCAAGTCAGTGAAAGCGAAACCCACCCCTTCGTCGTCGGCGACGAAGGCGCGTGCCGTGGCCTGCACAGCGCGCAGGAAGATGAGCGGATGGTCGAGCTCGCCGGGATGCAGCAGCCACCGTTGTCCGTCGAGGTCGACGTGGACTTGGGCGCGCGCATCATTCGGCTCCCGCTCGGTTGTCACTCCACGGCCAGGTGCCGCGCGCAGCGCGGCCGTCAGCAACGCGGGCAGGTCACGGGCCGCAGCGGTCCGCCCCGGCTGGCGCGGCCGGCGCAGGACTCGCGTCCACGCCAGCAGCAGGTGGTCGTGGAAACGCGCACAACCGGGCGAGTCGAGGGCGGCGCGCAGCAGCGTCAGCAGCGAGTCGCTGGAGAACCGGGCCAGTGCTAAATCCAGTATCCCCAGCCGCTCGGCTGAGGGGGACTGCGCGGATAGGGCGGTCATCAGGTCGTCGCTCCTCGAGATGTGCTCCACGGACAGCGTGGCAGTTAGCACCTGCTCCGGTACTAGAAATTGGCGCGGAGCCCGGAGGCGGCCGGTGTGCTGCGGGGTTGTGAGTAGAAGCAGTTGCCATGCCCTCAGCTCGGCCGCCCCCAGGCGTGGAAGCTGTAGAAGCCTTGGTCAGCGGTCAGCAGCATCTCCTTAATCAGCTGCTCATAAAAGGAGAACGCGGTGGCCTGTTCGTCGGCCTAGGAGTGTCCTGAAGATCTTGGTGGTCTTTTCAGAGTCGGGCCGGGGGTTCGGACTCGGGTCATGATGGGCCGTCGGACCGCTCCGGCCGGGCCTGAGGTGTGGGTCGTGTGCCTGGAGTTGATCCCCGTCGGGAGTGTGTTCGCGTTCCTGGCCGAACATCGGCGGGTGCTGTTCCCGCCGGAATCCTTCTCCGACATGTACGCGCCGGTCAACGGGCGCCCGTCGATACCGCCGGACCTGCTGGCGACCGTGGTGGTACTGCAAGCGCTGCATGGGCTGTTGGATGAGGAGGCCGTTGCGGCGCTGCGGTTCGACCTGTGCTGGAAGGCCGCCTGCGGGCTGGGGTTATACGAGCGAGGGTTCGATCCGTCGCTGCTGGCCTATTTCCGACGCCGCCTGGCCCGTTCTCCGCGTCCGGACCGGATCTTCCAGATCGTCCGGGAGGTGATCGAGCAGACCGGGGTGCTGGCGGGCCGGACCCGCCGGGCGCTGGATTCGGCCGTGCTCACCGACGCGGTCGCCACCCAGGACACCATCACCCAGTTGGTCGCCGCGATCCGCCGGGTGGCCCGCCAGGTTCCCGGCGCCGCCGCGATCGTCACGGCGCACCTGTCACGCTGTTCACCGAGCGGAGGTCGTCGCGCTGGCCTGGCAGGTGGTGCTGCCGGCCCTGCTGAGCCTGGTGCCGATGGTGCCCGCCATGGCCGACGGCAGTTATCTGCGGGCCCACGGCGACACCCGCTCGGTGATGGTCGCGAACGTCGCCGGGGACTCCTGGTGCTCATCCCGCTGGCCTGGCTTCTCGGCTTGACCGTCGGCTTGGGTCTCTCCGGCATCTAATTGGCCTGGATCGCCTTCACGGTCGTCCTGGCCTGTCTCCTGAGGTTTCGCGCCCGCTGGCCGGTCAGGGGCCCGGCGGGGGCGATGGGCTGACTAATTCTCCTGGACCTGGTTGACCTGGTGATATACGAGCATGTCCAGCGCATCTCGGAAGGCCTTGAAATCCGAGATCGGCTCGTTCGGCTCGTCGTCGAGTTTGAACTCGCGCCTTATCGTCCGGATCTGGCTCTTGACATCCTCGGCCGCCAACGAGTTGTCGAGTCCGGCCTCGATGTCCTCAAGGTGGAGGGTCGCCTGTTCCCGCGTCGCCCCGACGGGGTGATCCAATAGGAACGACCGCTTCAGCCTTTTGATCCTGGCGCTGATTTTCTCGGTGGTGATCTCTCGTAGCGCTTGCCGCTGCCGACGCCCGAGTTCACGGAAGAGGATGCGGAAATTGGCRTCCATGATCGCGGCCGCTTCCGTAAGGTCGTCGTCGCGGTTGACGACGTCCACAACGCTGCGGGCAAACCCGACCTTGTCCAGGTGGAATCCTTCGACCCTCGCCGCCGCCGCTCTTTCAAGAGCATCGTGAGTCCCGGAGGTGTCGTCGAAAGAAACGTCCTCGGGAGTGAGGGCCTCCAACGCGGCTGCTTCTTGGGGAGCGAGGAATTCTTTGGCGTACTGCTTGACGGCTGGAATGGCGATCGTCAGCGGGATGAGGTCCTCGATCGCCACCACACCATCCGGGTAGGTGCTGATGAGTTCGTTCGAGGGCAAATCGCCCAGTTGCAGGACGAACTTCTCGTCGATTGCCGGCTTGCCGTTCGGGCCCTTCTTCAGTGCCTTGACCGCTTGGTCGCCCGACGAATCGCTGTCAAGCAGCACGATCAGTGCAGGCCGATCGACATCCCGGCCACGAGCGAGGTAAACGAGGTACGGAATTTGAGATGCTGATCCCGCGGGCACGAGGGTCAGCGTGTTGAGGTCAAGGTTGTCCATCGAGGCAACCCTCTGCCGACGCAGCCGCGCGGACATGCTGGCGAGCATGACCTGGTCGGACATGCCTTCCAGAACCAGGTTGCAGTTGCTGATGAAGGTCGTCTCCGCGACGAAGCTGCCGAACGCCGAACGCAACGGCTCGTAGTGGTTACGGGCGGCGTTCCGCACCACTCGGGTCCCCTCGTCGCCGTCGCCCTTCTCCAGGACACGGATACGCTCACCGTGGTTCTTGTCGATCAGGAACGGTGAGTGCGTCACGTAGACGACCTGGCAGGGCTGACGGTCCGGATTCTGCGGATTGGCGAAGTCCTCGAAGATGCGAAGCAGGTCCTGTTGGCCCGCGCTGGACAGATACGCGTCCGGCTCATCCATCAGAAGGATCTCGGGGACGGCGGACTTCGGCGGCTCGTGGGCGAGGTACTGCACGAAGTAGCTGAGAAAGTATTTCAGCCCGCCGCTGCGCTCATCGGCGGAGTACTCGGTGCCCGTGCGGTCCCGGATGGTGAAGACAAGATCCTGGTCCCGCAGGGTGAGCAGCAGTTGGAATTGGTTGTCCTGGGACCACCACTTGGGGAAGTTCAGCGACGCCGCAAGCGTGCGGTTCATCCGCTCGACGATGCCATTGGCGAAACCGTCCCGGCCGCTCTCGACGGCCTTGAGCAACTCCTGAAAGGCGATACGGCTGATCGTGGCGACCTTCAGCAACAGGTCGTCGGCGAGTGCGAGTTGACGATCGTGCGACTCTGTGGATTGGTTTGCCGCTGCGAAAGCGCTCGCGAGCGTGGGCGCTACTGAGGTGTCCCGCTCGGAGGAGGCTCCGAACAATGAGGGAGCATTCTCCATGATCAGCTTGATGAAGGAATGGCGTTCCTTGCGTGGCCCGGTCTGTGCCGACGACTTGCCTTCGGCGAGGTACCTGATCGGCACACTGTCCGGCAGCGCCACGTTTGTGTCGATCTCGAACCAGTGTGGCAGGAGGGTGTTCAATGCCTTCTTGTCGTGGACAGTGTGCCGTTCCCACCCGTTGTTCTGCGGGATGTAGACCTCGGGGTCTTTGCCGTTGATGCGGAACAGTATGAAGGTCGTCAGGCCCTCATCGATAGTGATCTTGCAGGCTTTGGCGAGGATGGTCCGCTCGTTCTCCTCCAGGTTTCGGAATTCGAGTCCGAAGTCGGGGAAGGCCATCGACCTGTTCACCGCGAAGAACTGCGAGTACCGGCAGAAGTCCCCTCGCTCGATACCCACGCCAGTCAGTGCGCACTTGATCGCGGAGAGCAGTTGACTCTTCCCCGACTCGTTGGCCCCGACCACGGTGGTCACGGTGGCTTCCAGCGGCACCCTGACGAAGGGGTACTGCAAGTCGTCTGACTCCAGGACATCCCAGGGGGCGGGGGTGAAGTTCTCGTGGGCCTTGCGGAGGTAGTCGAAGTTGAACGAGCGGAAGAACCGAATGAGAACAGCAGAGATGATCATCTATGGCCTTTCGGCCTGGAGAAACCCTTAACGGACGGTCAGTCATGCTAGCGGGGAGGTACGACACTTTCTGCGTCGCAGCTTGAGTCACTTGGATGGCTGGTGACCACGGACAGGCCAAGGCTCCCGGTCCGGACGCATACTTCCATCCATAAAACGAGAAGATGAAAGGTAAAAGTAGATCCATCCAAAGATATCAATCAACGCAGGAGCGGCATTCGGAGATCGAATTGTTATATTCTCGGTGGGCGTGTATAGCAGGGAAGACAAAAGACACGAAATGTCTTGAATGTCAACATTTGCTGCCTGGTGGTCCTGGTGAATCGCCCCCTTGCGATCAGGCACCCCGCTTACTCGTTGATGCAGGCAAGCGTCTTGGGGTGGCGGCCAGGGCCCCGGCGTTAATTCGCTATGTCCAATTCCGGCATGTTGATCAGGTGCTGTAGACGGCGAAAGCGGCATCGCGGTCGAAGAGGTCACGGCGAGCGTGGGCGATGTTGGCTCGATCGGCCAGGCGCTGGTGCTGATCGCCAGATTCCGGAAGCTGGCCAGGGCTCTGGGCGCGCTACCTGTTCTGAGCTGGGAGTGATCCTCCCGGAACGTTACGTCGCGGACCCAGTGGAGCCGGTTTTCCACGCCCCAGTGCGCGCGTTCGTAATGGTTGAGGCGGGCGGGGCTGGCCGCTTCGGCGGGCAGGCTGGTGATGCTGTACACGATCTCTTTGCTGGTCCAGGCGCCGTCCAGGTCACCGACGTCGCAGCGGAGCTGGAAGGCTTGGCGGGCGCCGGGGAACAGCGTGTCGTCGGTCTGCACGGTGCAGATGGTCTGGCGTTCGGTGCGGCCATGCCCGTGATCGTCGTCGATGGCGGTGTTCTGGGTCCAGTCGGCGTTCGGGCCCGACAGAGGGCCTGGGCGGCGGCACGGGCCAGCGGCTGGTGGCTCTCCAGTAGCGTCGTCCCACGGCCGCGCCGCCCGATTCGGGCCTGCGCCGGGCGGTTGCCGTGATTGGAGTGCGGGGTTCGCAACCACGGCCGGAGTAGCGATCCTAGGTCGGCTCAGGCCGCTCCGTGTAGCTCGGTAAGCAGGGCGCGCAGGTTGTCCTCGCCGTGGCGGACTGCGGCAGTAAGGGCATCCAGGTGGGCTGCTGGGAGGTACCCGGCGCCGAACCCCGAGGCGGTGAGTACGCCGGCGACTTCCTGTTCCTGCTGCGGGGTCATGCGGGAGCGCATCCCGTGGTGTCCCATGACCTCTCGGGCAGCATAGGCGTCTGTGCAGGCCACGCCGACGACAGTGGACCGCAGGTCGGAGTCGTGTGCCGTGGGTCGGTCGGCGGTCAGGTCGAGCATGGTCAGGGCGAGCCGAGTCCGGAACGCTGCGGTCATCGGGTCGGGGGCGGTGATCAGCGCGAGAGTTTCCCACCCCGCATGGTCCAGTTCGTCCTGTGGTGTCGGCGTGGTCGGAGGACGGCAGTAGACGCGCAGGATGGCGGCGACGGCGTTCTCCCAGGGCTCCGTAAGAACGCTGGAGTCGATCATGGTGGCGGCCTGCTGCGGGAGGCCCTGTTCCATCAGCGACATGATCGTGAGCTGGCGGCCGTCGAGAAGCCGCTGACCGACGCCGCGGTGCGCGGCCATGGATTCGGCTGCCTCGGTCCAACGGCCGACGCTCGCGAGGGCTCTGGCGCCGTCGATCAGCAGGGCGACCCACAGCTCCGTACAGATCGTGCGATGGTCTGCGACGGTCCGGATCAACGGCGACAGGTCGACGGCGTGATCGCGGATGACGGTGGCGCCGCGCTGCTCGGCGGCCCGGTACAACTGCTGAAGCACCGCGAAGGCAGCGCTGCCTTCACCTTCGCGGATCAGGAGCCGGGCGATGTTCACCAGCGGCATCAGCGACATCACGGCGATGTCCTGGTCCAGGCTCTCGGCTTCGGCGAAGACCTTGTGCTGCCGCCAGCACAGTTCGGCTGCCAGGTCGGGCATGCCGCTGTCGGAGGCGATGAGCGCGGAGAAGTTGAGGACACCGCAGGCGCGGGCCACCCGCTTGGAGTGGTCCGCGCCGGGTGTTTCGGCGGTCAGCGCGGTGAGCTCTGCAATGCGCTTGTCCAGTGGAAGCCCGGGGGGTTTGGGTCGGCAGACCAGCGGGATACGGGCGGCGTTCGCAGGGTTCATCACGCTGCTCCCTTTCCTACGGCCAGTCGATGACGAGTCGGCTGTTGGTCTTGTCGATGACGAAGCGTGAGTCAGCGGCCTTCAGCAGGTCGCGGTTGGCGGCCATGGCCATGCGGAAGCCGGGGGCCGGGGCGTCGTTGCCGTAGTCGCGGTCCCATTCCTGGATCGCGGCGGCGACCTGCTCGGCGAGGTCGGCGGCGCGCGGGCCGTGACCGATGACGCCGATCTCCCAGAAACGGCTCACGGTGTCTTCACCCTCGCGGACGGTCAGATAGGCCAGGCTGTCGCCGTCGAGCGCCGCCATCGAACCCCACCCGAAATGCGGGGTGAACCCGGGCCGTCGGCCAGGTACCCGAGACAAGCCGTTGGGCAGGACGCACGCCAACCACAGATAGACCCACTCCCAAGCTGAACCCTGCCGGAACTTCACGCCCGTGTAGACCTGGTGGGAGGGCTCGTCCAGGACGGTCCGCATCGCCTCCCGGTCCACGAGCTGCTCACCGTAGGTTTCCAGCCGGACGTTGCCCTCCCCGGCCATGGGGACCACGGTACGGACGTCATCACACACGCCCTTACGCAGCGGGACGAACGTGGCCATTTCGCAGGAGACGGTCTTCCAGGTCTCGCCGTCTCCGTCGCGCTCGAAGGCGAAGGAGCGGGAGATACTGCCGCGGATCCGCATCGGGATGACGAGACGGCCGTCCGGGGCCAGTTGATTCAGGACGGGGAGGGGGATGTCACCGGCGCCTACGGTGAACTGGATCCGATCGAACGGGGCATGCGCGGGCAGACCGGCCGCGCCATCGGCCAGCAGCGCGGTCACGTTCGATGCGCCGGCAGCGGCCAGATGCTTCGCGGCGGTGTTGACGAGGTCAGTGTCGACGTCCACCGTCCACACGCGGCCGCCGGGGGCGACGAGCCGCCCGAGGAGAGCGGCGTTGTAGCCGGTAGCCGCCCCGGCCTCCAGGACCTTGTGGCCGGGCTCTGCGCCCAGTTGCTCCAGTTGGGTGGCGACGATCGACGGCGCGGAGATGCAGGAGATCATCTCGCCGTCTCGGTCGTTCTTCACCGACACAGCGTCATCGACGTAGGCGGCGACGACCTCGACTTCGGGGATGAACCGGTGGCGCTCGACGTCCCGGAAGGCGTCGATGATCTCAGGGGTGCGCAGGTGGCCGGAGCCGGTGAGCTTGTCCACCATGGTGTTGCGCAGCTCGGCGGGGTCGGTCGTAGTGATGGTGCTCTCCATCCTCTTGAAAATAAGGGTCACGGGTGCGGACTGACTGCTAGACACGGTGGCTGGATTGCCGTCTCCGAAGGCGACGTTCCAGCCCAGCCAGGCCGCGGCAGCCTGCTCGGCCACGGGTGTGGCCGCGCGGTTGAAAGCGAAGATCGCATGGTGGGCGAGGACCGCGCGCAGCCCCCGCCGGAGTTGCCCACTGGTCGCGAGCCGGGCCAGGCGGCGGCCGGCGTCCTCGAACGCGGCGACGCGGTCAGGCCAGCCGGGTTCGGTGGTGTCCCGCTTGGCGGCGTCGGCGTGCACGAGGCGCCGCATGGCAGTGATCGCAGACGCCTGGTAGGCCACCTGCGGTGGGTCGATTGCCGGGCGGAGGTTGCCGAATGTCGCCCACACGTCGCTGATCTCGAACGGGTCGAGGCCCGCCGCGCGGTTCATGGTAGAGAGCAGCAGGATGCACCGCTCGCGGGCGTACGGGCTGCCGGTCTCGGCCAAGGCTGCGGGGCTGTCGGCGCACCACACCTCGTGGGCGATGGCCATACCCTGCTCGCCGCCGAAGGTTTCGATCTCCGGTTCGTAGATGCCACCAACCCAACCGGCCGCGACCTCGTCGGCGACGAGCTGATCGAGCAGGTCGGCAGCGGGCCTCTCGGTGCGCAGCCGGAGATTGCCTTCCTTGCGCAGGAAGTGGAAACGCCAACCGGACAGCGCGGCCGCGAGTGCGGTCGCAGCCTTTGGGGTCGCTCCGGCATCGCCGGGAAAGCGGATGGTGGCGTGCCACCACTTCGGTTCGTCGGGCAGCGGTAGGTTCTCGTCGTTCCAGTCCATGTCCTCGGTTCGCTCCTGCTCGGTTGTGGTGGCGGGTCAGTTGATCAACAGGGCGCGGGTCCAGCCGGTCACGTTGGAGCCCTTCAGCGCCATGACCGCCCCGGCTCGGCCTTCCATGAACCCGGGCTTGGACAGTGCCGGGATCCCCGCTTCTAACCTCTGGCGGGTCTGCCGGATGGGCTCGGCGAACCGGTCGGGGGTACGGCTGTCGGCGGCGAGGGCGGTCGTGACGGTCAGCAGCCCGGCCCAGCCGTGGCAGAGGGACGCATCGGTGACCCGGCTCAGGCGGGCCGGGTCGGTGAGGGCGGCGAGGGCGAGTTCTTCGGCCTTCTGCCTGCGGGCGTCGTCGCCGAGCGCGCAGGCTGCCAGTTGCAGCGTGCGGGCGATACCAAGGTCCCCGTAGCACCAGGAGGGGCGCAGGGGCAGCGCCTGCAACGCCTCAGCGGCGAGCGGGGCCAGGGTGATCCAGTAGAAGGAGCCGAACTTCTCCAGCCAGGCCGTGAACGTCTTGATGGCGCCTATCTGGCCTTCTACCAGGAGGCCGCGGCGGGCGGCGAGAGATAGCAGCGCCAACGGGCCGGCGATGCCGTGGGCTACCCCGTTGTTCGCGTGGCCACCGGTGATCTCCTCATGCGTGGGGCTGTCTGGCGACCACCACCCGGGCAGGACCTGGGCATCGGCTTCGGCCGGGACTGCCAGCGCCACCAGATAGGCCAGCACTTCCTGCAGCAGCGGCGGCGGCGAGCCTGCTCGGGCAAGCAGCACCACTCCCAGCCCGGTGAGCCCCCGGATGAGATCGAACTCTGCCAGTGTCGGGAGCCGGGTCGCCTTTCGTCGGCAGCGGGCCGCGGCGAGCCGGGCGGCCACGACCCGGTCGACGGCCGTCTGAACGGTCTGGTCGGCGCGCCCGACACGGCCAAGCACGAACTCCAGGGCCGGGGCGCCGTGGAACAGAGAAGCGTTGGAGCCGGTGCTGACGCCGCCGGCGACCGCCTCGGCCAGCAGAGGCCGGGCTGCGGCAAGGTTGCCGCGCTCGATGTGCAGCAACGCTATCCCCAGCGCGCCCTCGGCCAGGGCCTGCGTCGTGGGCGGGCTCATCGGCCCGCCCTTACCGCGACGACGATGCTGTGGGCCCGCCCGCCGATCCATCCATCCGCGTCCGGCGGCGGCGCCTCGTAGAGCACCGCGATAGGGGAGCCGCACAGGTGCGTACGGAGCACGTCCAGGTTCATCTCCCCGGTGAGGTCCAGCAGCAGGCGCTGATCGTCCATGGCCAGGAGCACACGGTCAGGCACACCCGCTCGGCCGCGCCAGGCGTGCAACTGCGCGGCCCACTCCTCCAGGGATGCCGCACGGCCGGGCAGGGCGCGGGCCCGAAGCTGCCAGCGGGCGGCAACGACGATGCTGCGCCGATAGTGCAGCCCCGGCGTGAACGGCAGCGTCCACGCCGCACCCCAGTCGAACCAGGTCACCTGCGGAGTTGCGGCACGGCTGATCTCGGCCAGGAACCGGGCCAGCGGCGGGGTGAAGTTGTTCCACATGAAGTTGAGCGCGGTCGGCGCGATCAGCTCCAGGCGCTCCCCGGTGGCGGCCACCGCGAGGTAGAGGTGGCTACCGTGCAGGCCTACGACCAGATCAGAGGGGACGAACACCGTGGCGTCGCTGCCCCGGTGCTCTCCGACGCTGACCAGCTTCGGCAGGACTTGCGGGGTGCGCGTGAGCAGGTCGGCCTCGACGCGGGAGGGATGGAACGATAACTGAGCCAGTTCCGCCACAGGGTCAACCGTGGGAAGGGCTACTTGCTCGGCGGCCTGCGGGAACAGGTGCCGGAATCGTCCCGTCATCGTGCCTGCCGCCCTGGAGACGGTGTGAACGCGGACGCGGAAGTCGCCTCGGTCGAGCGCTGGGAGGGAACGGGCTTGGACCTGTGCGCACACCTCGAAGTGCGGGGCCAGGGCGGTGGGTTCGCCTGCGGCCGCCTCCAACTCCTCGATGAGCGGCTCGGACAGGATCACCGTCCGGTGGCGTTCGACGGCGGCGGTCCCTGCGAGATCCAACAGCAGCCGGTCGCGCCGTGACATCGGTCGTGGCGGCTCGGACACCGAGCCGAACCCGTCAGGCAGGCCCAACCCGTTGTCCGGGTCAACGAGCTGCTCCAGGCCGACCTCGGCGTCTTCGCCCCATCGGGCGGCGAACTGCTCGGTGTAGCTCCGCCACGCCCGGGTGCCGGTTGGGTTGGCCGCGAGCCTGGCCAGCACGGTTGCTACGGTTTCCATCTCGACCGCGACGGTCTCCGGCAGCCGAACCGTGGCGTCCAGCCGTAAATCCACGTACGCCTCCCGATCGCGGGCGTCCAAAGCGACGGCAGGCAGGACGGCTGCCGGGTCAACGACCGTGGCGGGGGCACGCAGCGCCGACAGCAGCAGCCGAAGCCGCAGCAGCTCCGCGAGGAACACCGCCTGGCGGTGTCCTTCCACCTGCGGGAACTCTGCGGCGAGTTTGCCCGCGAGCGCCGCATACCGGATGGGTGACTTGGCCGCCTGGAGAACGAGCGTCAGCGCAGGCGTCAGCGCGAGGGAGAACTCCGACGCGCCCTCGGACGGCACGAAGACGCGGCCGCCGCGCACATACGCCAGGTTGTTGACGCACACCTCGACGGCCGCCATCGACACGCCGTCGGCCTCCTGGGCACTGATCAACTTGTCCAGCGCCCGGGGGTCGGCTCGGGTAACGATCTCGTGCTCATCCCCGACAAGCACGGCGGATGTCTCGCCGAAGTCGACCGGGCAGACGCCGGCGAACAGGCCGAATGGCGTGGACCGGTGCTCATACCTGATGGCGTACCGGGCGACCGCGAGTGCGGCGCGACGCGCCCGGCGAGCGTTCGACAACCGCCCGTCCAGAACTGCCTCCACCTGGCGGGCCAGGTCCAGGCTGGCACTGGAGACCGCGCGCCGGAACGTGTCATCGGCCCAGATCGGGCCGAGCCAGGAACGCCACTGCTCGGGGGACGCGGCGGGCCCCGGCCACTGCGGCAGGGCGGGGGCGGAAAGGTTCACCGCCGCGCGCAGCATCCCGGCGCCCGTGCACCGGTACAGGGTCCGCCGCGACCGCGTCATCACTCACGCTCCGTTCTGGGGAAGAAGGGGGCGCGGGCCCGTACGGACCCGCGCCCCGCGGACTACGAGGTCGTGCAGGCGCTCGGGCAGGAGGTTCCGCAGTTGTCGCCGGTGGTGCACATCAGCACCGTGTCGGCCGCCGGGGTGTTCTCGATGAATTCGATGTTGAGCGCGAACGGGTCGAACGTCTCTCCCGTGTCGACCGTGGCCGTCTCCTCCGGGGTCAGAGTGCTCATGTCTCTACTCCTTGTCCTGTTTCGGGTTCCTGACGTGGGGTGTCCACGCCAGCCGGGCAGGGGCATAGTCAGCCCGCTTCCGCCTGGTTCATGTACGGGTCGGCCTCGTACCATTCGCCGCGGCTGGTGTGGTCAAGGTGGTGCTTGCGCACTAGGGCGGCGTACATCTGGATGACGTCGCGGTAGGCCCGGCCTCGGCTGGTTTGCTCGTACCCGCGCCTGCCGGCGGGACGGAGCACGAAGAACTCGCCGCCCTCCGACGCCAGTTCATACCGGCCGCAGCACGAGGTGTGTCTGACCCGGAGGATGGCGCCGTGTGACGTGTACGGCTCCCACTCGGGGGTGGGGCCCTCCTGCTTGACCGCCTGCGGCTGGCGGGTTCTCGTCATCCTCGTCTGCTCTCTCCACGGGGGCGTACGGCCCGCTGAGGGAAGGCGGACAACCTGCACTCCTCGACAGGGTGGCCGCCTTCCCCCGCCTGGCCGACCCGCTGGCGAGCCTGCGCGCTCGCCACGTGGGAAGGGTCCGGCCAGGGTCTGGAGCCCGCCGCCCACGACGGCCTCCCGGGGCACATCGTGGGCGGCGGGTCGTAGGGGGCGCGGGGCAGCATGGGCGCTAGGTAGGGGCATGGGCCCGCGCCGGAGTACGTGGACGGCCGCACATTGTGAGCCTGCTCGGCTGTCCACGCCAAGACGAGGAGGAGCAACACGGCCACCCGGCGGCCGCCAGGAACGCGTCACTGTACGTGAACACGATGCGCTCCCGCCTGGTGTGGTCTGGGGCCCCGAGGTCTTCCGGGCCGGCGGGGTGCTGCCGGGTCCGGTGATCGTCTCGGGGCCGCCTCTGGCAGATCCTCACGGCCACCCGGGACGGGTGTGGTGGGTGGCCGGTCCGCGGTCATGGCGCGCGGGGAGGCCCGCCAGAGATCAAGTTCAGCTTCCTGCATGCGCTGCCACAGCTCGGTGGCACTGCGCCCCATGACGGTGCGACATAGCCTCGGGTCGGAGCACTCCCACGCCTGCAGGACCCGCCAGTACGGGCGCCACAGGACAACCCAGCGGGGCGCCCGCGCCTGTATCAGTTTGGCGGCCTCGACGGCGCCGGGGTCATACCGGGGCTGCATCGAGCACTTCACGAAGGTGTACGGGGAGGCGACAGCCCGCGCGATAGCCGCTGCGTTCTCTTGGACGACCTCGGTTACCCCAGGAATCGCCCCCTTCAGCTTGCCGGCGGCTGCCCGGTCGGCCTCGAAGCCGTCCTTGCCGGAGCCTGCGAGCGCGGCGTACGTGCGATCTACCGTTGGCACGTTCGGGTTGAATTCGCTGCCGGGCGGTGGTGCGACGAAGGTGTCAATCATCATGGGGTCCTTGGCGAGTTGGTTCGAGTTGGCCATGGGGAACGGCGCGGGCCAGAGCCACGACCGGTCGGCCGGCGGAAGAGCCAGTGGTACGGAGGGCTCCCCGCACGACCAGCAGCCGCGCCCCAATCGCGTTCAGCTGTTCCCGCCGCCGAGTCGCGACGGGCTTCTCGCCCAGGTGGTGCGTAGTGGGCAGAACCACCCCGTAGGCGCCGGACATGAGAAGGACGTCCAGCAGGCCGGCGAAGGCCGGGTCGTCCGACGATGCGGCCCCTCGATCGGTGAAGATGCCGCAGAGCTGCAGTTCGTGCTGCTCGCAGTATTGGGCGAGGGCTACCGTCAGGGCGGCGTGCCGCTCGGGCGTCGAACGATGCAGCCGCAGGTACCCGTAGACGATCGGGCCGTCCACATCGTGTTGTTCGGTGAGTGTCCACAAGGTAGCCGTCCTTACCGTGGCCGGGGCTTACGGCCCGCTCTTTGAGCATGGCCAGCCCCGCCCCCGCTGGATACGACCCGCTGTCGCACTTGCGTCGCACTTCCGGAGGCCCTCGGTACCTCTGCGTGCTTCCATGGCCGTGGAAGGGAGCAGCGACGTGACGACCGTGCATGAGTGGACCGGTCTCGAAGCGCGTGCACTTCGCCGAGCCCTGCGGATGAGCGTGCGGGTGTTCGCGCAGCACCTCGGCGTGGCTCCCCGCACCGTGGCGAAGTGGGACCAGCTCGGTACCGCTACTCGGCCACGTCCGGACACCCAAGCCATCCTGGACACCGCGCTCGCCCGCGCGAATTCGGCCACTCACCTGCGGTTCGAGACGCTGCTCTTGGAACTCGGCCAGGACGTGGACCAAGGGCTGAGAGTCACCCGGATGGGACCACGGGCCTGGGACTACGAGACCTGGACAGACGACCTTGACCGGGCTGTGGTCGCTCTCAGCCGCCAGAGCTTCAGCTACGCCACCGACCTGCTGAACCGATGGCTCACCTGCTACGACCCGCACGCCTTGGACGACAAGGGTCTTTACCTGTTCGCACGATCGACGACGCTGTTCGGCGACCTCCAGCGCGACCAAGGAGCAGTCGCCGGCCCATTGTCCGCTCGCCGCTCCTACCTCAACGCCCGATCGATCTACGGACAGCTCGACATCCCCCGTCGTATCGCGCAGCTCGACCTTTCGTTGGCCGTGGTCGCCGAGATGGGGGGCCGGTTGGACGAGGCCGCCAAGGAATATGAGGCGCTGGCGGTGGACGACCGGCTCTCACCACGCGATAGGGCGCGAGCCCGGCTGTGGGTGGGGACCGCCCTGAGCAAGAACGACAAGAACGACTACGCCGCCCGCCTGATGACGACCGCCATCCGCGAGTTCGAGAACCTCGGCGAAACCGAGGACTGGTCCGTCGCGCACCAGAAACTCGCTCTGGCCCACCGTGGCGCAGGGAACCTCTCGGAGGCGCTACGCCTGATCGACCTCGCCCGCGCCACCGCGGTCACCGATGCGCCCATGCAGCGGGTCCGGCTGGAGACGGCTTACGGGCACGTCCTGCTTTCGGATCGGGCCACCGTGGATGATGGGGTGGTGATCCTCGACCGTGCCGCACGCGAGGCCGCGCAGCACGGGCTCGCGCACCAACTGCGCAGCATTGAGGGCATCCAGCGGACCATCCAGGGGGAGATCCGCCTCCCTCTGCCACGGCGATCAGGGAGCAACCGGGTGAGCGTCAAGCAGCAGGTCATCACCGACGAGCAGTGGCAGCATGCCCACACCATCTGGGACTACCACCAGATGCACCACGACCTGAGCCAGTGTGACGTAGCTATCGGCCTGGGCAGCCACGATCTGGGGGTGGCACGCGCGGCGGTCGACTTGCACCGCGCCGGCTGGTTCCCGCTGCTCGTCTTCTCCGGTGCCACCAGCCCCACCACCGCGGCGCGCTTCCCCCGAGGCGAGGCCGTCCACTACCGCGAGCACGCGCTCGACCTCGGCATGTCCGACGAGGCGATTCTGCTGGAGCCGAACGCCACCAACACTGGCCAGAACGTCGCACTGTCCTGCCAGGTGCTGGCCGATGCGGGTGTTCGGCCCGGTTCGGTGCTCCTGATCTCCAAGCCGTACATGGAGCGTCGGGCCTACGCCACGGCACGAAAGGTATGGCCCGAGGTCGAGGTGGTGTGCGCTTCCGAGCCGCTTGAGCTGGATGACTACGTCAGCTCGATCGGTGATCCGAAGTTGGTCATCGACATGCTCGTCGGCGACCTCCAGCGCGTGATCGAGTACCCCAAGCTCGGCTACGCCATCGAGCAGCCCGTCCCAGGAGGGGTCCATGACGCCTACCAGGCTCTTCTCCGCGCCGGATTCGACAGCAGGCTCCTTACGCCCTGACCTGCCGTACGGCGAGGTGTGCGCCATCCACCAGCCCAACCTCTTCCCTCGACTGGTGACGCTGGCCAAACTGTTCGCCGCCGACTACTGGATCGTCCTGGACGACGTGCAGTTCGCACGCAGGGACTACCAGCACCGCGCGCGCCTCGCCTCGCTCGACGGCTCGTGGCAGCCGCAGTGGCTCTCCATTTCCACCCGTCTGCCATACGGCCGCTCCACCTCCATCCGCGGAGCGCGTCTGGCCGATCCCATTCGCTGCCGTCGCCGTGTCGTTCAGCTCCTCGCCGACCACTACCGGCACAGTGCCTATTGGCCGTCGTTCAAGAGGGGGCTCGAACCTGTACTCGCCGCGTTCGAGAGCACGGATCGACTGGCGGACGTGACGGAGCTGTCCACGCGCCTGCTGCTGGAGGAGGTCGGGTGGCGGGGGCAGATCCTGCACAGCAGCGATCTGCTCGCACCCGGTGAACGTTCGCAACGCCTGGCCGACCTGGCCTGGCTGACAGGCGCCACGACCTACCTATGCGGGACCGGGGGCATGCGATACCTGGACCCGGCCGCTTTCCGGGTCCACTCGATCGAGGTCCTCCCGTTCCAGGCCCGCGGATCGAGCATATGGGCATCCGCCCGAGAGGTGAGCGCGGTACACGCCCTGATGCTCGTCGGGTCGGGCGCTCTGGGGCGGGAACTGGAGGCTTTGCGCGGACGAGTTCTTGAGGACGATCCCCGATCTGGTGCCTAGCCCTGCTGGGCTTTGGAGATCGGTTCGCACTCCTCGCCATGCCGGGCTCATGGCACTCCGGTTCCTCGGCAAGGATCCCGACAGCCCCGACGGTGACTCGCCAACCGTCTAGGAGGACGGCGACGACTACATCCTGCAGGGCTTCACCATCACCGATGACCTACCACCCCAGCACACGAAGAGTCTTGGTCAGCTCTACGTCTGACCAGGACCTCATGGGCGAATCGAACGTGTCCGAGGGGGGACTCGAACCCTTCGCCCATCTCTTGGGCTCTCAAGACGCTCCATGGCTGGACATCGAATGAGATGGCCTGGGCTGTAAGTGCCCCCAGCGACGGGGAAGGCGCGGCCACCGCAACGAGAGCGCCTCTGGGACGGTTCACCCCCACGTGCGTGGGGAGGACGAGCCTGTCCGTACGATCCGCCGCGCGTTCACCGGCTCACCCCCACGTGCGCGGGGAGGACGCCCGGACTGTTTCGGTCCAGTCCTCGCGAGCCGGCTCACCCCCACGCGCGTGGGGAGGACGGCATCGACGGCCCCGCCGTCCCCTGCCTCTGCGGCTCACCCCCACGTGCGTGGGGAGGACAAGCAGATGTTCGGCCACCCCGCCAAGGTCCTCGGCTCACCCCCACGTGCGTGGGGAGGACACGAAGTCGATCAACCCCTCGGCCACATCCGGCGGCTCATCCCCACGTGCGTGGGGAGGACTGGTGTCCGGTGGTCAGTCGCCATCTGGTGAACGGCTCACCCCCACGTGCGTGGGGAGGACGCGTATATGTGTTCCCCTGAAGTGTGCAGGTGCGGCTCACCCCCACGTGCGTGGGGAGGACTCGAAAGGCGCCGAGCAACGTGGCTCAGCACGCGGCTCACCCCCACGTGCGTGGGGAGGACAGCGAACACCCCGACATCGACGACAACACGAACGGCTCACCCCCACGTGCGTGGGGAGGACCGGATGCACCCAATGATCCCCCTGGACATCTTCGGCTCACCCCCACGTGCGTGGGGAGGACGTAGATCGCGATACCTGCGTAGGTGCCGTGGACGGCTCACCCCCACGTGCGTAGGGAGGACACCCCGGCCGGGTCGGAGTAGTCGATGAACACCGGCTCACCCCCACGTGCGTGGGGAGGACAGCTACTACGCGAACCAGGGCGAGGACGTGTCCGGCTCACCCCCACGTGCGTGGGGAGGACTTCGGCCACTGGCCGTGCGGCTCGTAGGGCGGCGGCTCACCCCCACGTGCGTGGGGAGGACGGCATGCGCAGAGCCGGATGGTTCCGGTGGATCGGCTCACCCCCACGTGCGTGGGGAGGACTTCTCTACGATGTACCAGCGTTTACATGCGGTCGGCTCACCCCCACGTGCGTGGGGAGGACTCCGTCACCGGGTCGGCGTCCGCAGAGAGTTCCGGCTCACCCCCACGTGCGTGGGGAGGACACGACGGCGGCCAGGGTCAGGATCTTGCGGGACGGCTCACCCCCACGTGCGTGGGGAGGACTTGACGGCGCGGGCGCCGTGCTCCTTCAGTGCCGGCTCACCCCCACGTGCGTGGGGAGGACGCCGATAACGGTTCCGTTGGTGAACGTTCCGCCGGCTCACCCCCACGTGCGTGGGGAGGACACCGGGATGTGGCTGTAGTCCTCGCCGGGGACCGGCTCACCCCCACGGGCGTGGGGAGGACCGACCTGAGCCTCATGAACGGGCTGCTATGCGCGGCTCACCCCCACGGGCGTGGGGAGGACCCGGACCCGAACCGGCGTACTCGACGGCGGACCGGCTCACCCCCACGGGCGTGGGGAGGACAGCTGGGCCACCGCGATGACTGCCTGCGCGCCCGGCTCACCCCCACGGGCGTGGGGAGGACACTGTGACGCTCCGGCTGTTTCGCCTCGTGTCCGGCTCACCCCCACGGGCGTGGGGAGGACAGCTTGAGGAGATGAAGGGTTGGCTCTCTGTCCGGCTCACCCCCACGGGCGTGGGGAGGACCGCGACGTCTCAGAATAGAGGAAGTCGTACAGCGGCTCACCCCCACGGGCGTGGGGAGGACCGCCACTGTCCTAGTCATCGAATGGAGCGGGACGGCTCACCCCCACGGGCGTGGGGAGGACTGCCGAGGAGTACCGCGAGCTGGTCGCCGCCGCGGCTCACCCCCACGGGCGTGGGGAGGACGTTGTCGGGGAACGGGACGATGACCGCGATCTCGGCTCACCCCCACGGGCGTGGGGAGGACACTTCTTGACCTGCTACTTCACAATCGCACTTGAAGTTTTCAACGAGCCGGACGCGTCGTTCAACTCGCCAGCGGCGAACCTGATCAACTGTAGGCCGTCGAAGTCGATCACATGGCGGCGGCGCTGCCCTGCTGTGCGCATCGCGAATCCCTGCTCCGTGTCAGCCGGGTGGATGAGGACCGCCAGGCCGTCTCCCACACTCGCGCTGACCGCTGCCCAGAGCTCGTCGCGGACCCGGGCCGACACGGTGCCGACGAAAAGTCCTGGGCAGGGTTCGATCAACCAACGGGACAACGCTCCTCCGACGTGGTCGGGGATCGCGGTCGTCGAGATGACAAGCATCGAGGCCATCGGCTACTCCAAGGGAAGGTCGAAGGTCTCGGATCCGTAGTTCACACCTGCCGGAAGTGCACCCAGTTGGGGATCCCACAGGTGCACGAGATCGCTGTTCCGGTCGATGGGAGAGTGACTCTCGCCGCTGGGGTCGATCAGCGCCTGGATGTCGGCGACGATCTGCGGCATGAGCTTGAACGCTCTGAAGTCCTCGCGGAGGCGCCTGCGAGCTTCTCGCTCGGGGTCTTCGGAGGCATGCAGCGAGAAGGCCAGCGGAATGGTGATCCGTGCCTTGTAGATGTCGGCGACGTCGTACACGAAGGCCATCTGGGTGCCGCTGTGGACGAAGCCCAGCGCCGGAGAACAGCCGAGGGCCAGGACTGCCGCGTGGACGACGCCGTACATGCATGAGTTGGCGCCCGACAGCGCCTTGTTGACGGGATCCTGATCATCCCAGGCGTCCGGATCGTAGTTCCGTCTGAACCGCTTGATCCCGTGCTTCGTCGCGAGTAGTCGGTACAACGCTTTGACGCGCTGTCCTTCCATTCCGCGGAGCTGGGCGAGAGACACTCCGGCCGGTGCGGAGGCGGAGCCGAAGCGCGCCTCGTACATCCGGACCGCCACCTCCAAACGGCTCTTGTCATCGGCCCAGGCACGCACCTGTTTCTCCAGCCAGGCGGTGGTCAACGAGGCCGGCATGATTCCGGCGTAGCTGCGCACCCCGCCCGCCCCGACGCACACGAGCGAGGTGCCGTGCCGGGCGATCGTTGCCATGGCCGGCTGGGTGATCGATGTGCCAGGGCCGAGGAGTATGCACGCCAGGGCCGCGGTCGGAATGTAGACGCGGTCGGTTCCCTGGGAGGACTCGACCTGGGCGCAGACTCCTGTGTCGTCCTGCACGATCCGGACCGCCTCGGCATAGAGAAAGGACAGCGAGTCCGAGATCCGGGGCAGCATCGCAAGCGTGGGAGCGGCGAGTTTACGCCGGGCAGAGCTCGTCACCGTTGCGCCAGAGCGAGACTGAGGAGCCCGCAACCGTACGCCTTGCCGCGGCCGATGCCCTGGAGGACAGCCATGCGTACGGCCTCCGGGTCGGTCACCACCGCGCTGCCGTCGAAGCGGACGACGGCATGCCGGACGGAGCCCTTCGCCCGGATGTCCTTCTGGGACTGCGAGGACACGGTGGAGACGGCCAATCCGTTGGCGGCGGCGCGGGCCACCCACCACTCCTCAGCCGCGGCGCCTCGCAGTGCCTGGATCTTTCCCGTTTTGGGGCCGGCGTTCTTGCCCAGCCTCTTGGAGGGGTTGGCGTCGATGCGATAGTGCACTGAAACGCCCATCGTGAGCCGTGACAACAGCCCGTCCAGCTCGCGTAGGGCGATCTCCCCATAGCCGTCGGGCAGCCGGGAAAGGTCCGGCTTCATGCTGCTCTGGACCAGCAGTTGCAGGCCGTTCCGGGTGTCCTCCACCCGGAACAGCACACCGGCCTGGGCTCTGGCCTCCTCGCCCATCTCGTCGGGGACCAGCAGCATCATCCGCTTGTGGAGACGGTCGGGGTCGGCGAGGTCGTTGTTGACGTCTTGCCGCCGCAGATCGGGCAGGATCCGGACCAGCCAGGCTGTCACGACTCCTCCTCGATATAGGCGGTGAGGTGGTCCCAGAAGGCGTCCCCGGACTTGCATAGTTCCCTGGGAAGCGTCCGGGTAGTGATGCTGACCGTCCGGATGCGGTAGCGCCGGTCGTGCCGGTTGAAGCTCTCCGGCACGTCTGCTAGCTCGGTAACCGCGTCGGCCGCGTCCATGGTGCCCTCGGTGACGAACTCGGCCGTGGGCTCCTCTTTCTCCCGGAGCCGACGCGTGAGCGGCGTCTTCGTCTCCAGATGAGCCACGGGATCGTCGACCTGGCACAGCAGCAGCGGCTGGTCCGGCGGGCAGGAACGCCGCCCCAGATATGGCTGCCAGTGAGGCCGCCGCAGCGCCTCGGCGAGCTCGCCCAGGCGCTGCTCGGGGCCTTCGACGGCGACGGTGAACGCCGCGTCCGACAGGTACTGACGTCTGGTGACCATCGTCGCCGTGTCGCGCGAGCGCTGCGTGCCGTCCGGCCGCGGCACCCCGCGGGGGAGTCCGCCGCCGATGGTGTGAAAGTCGACCATCTGCACGCCAGGCCGGTCGACGCGGACGGTGAAGCGCAGCGCCTCGTAGGCCTCAAGAGAACGGCCCCGGCTCACCCCCTCGGCGGAGGCCAGCAAGCCGATGAGACCGGAACGGGTGGGGAAGCGGAGACTGTCGCGCTGGGTGAAGACGCTGTGCTCGCCCCATGACTGCAGCGGGCCGGCCAGCCGCAGCACCAGACCGCTCATGCCGAGGTCTCCCGGTGGGCGGCGGTCACCGCGCCGTCGATCAGCTCGGCGAAGGAGTCCACCGGCGCACCCAGACCGTCCAGCGGCTTGTCATCGACGCACGCGTATCCCCGGTGGACGACGCCAGTGGTGCCCCACAACTTCTCCAGGCGCCCGGCGTGGTGGGCCAGCTGCCGGCGGGAGGGGGCGGCGATCCCGTGCTCCGGCCGGACGGGCGCCTCGAAGGCCGCCGCGAAGGAGATCGGCCGGTCACTGCGGACCACGACGTGCACCAGGTCGGGAAGTGTGTTCGCGGCCGAGGAGGTCTGCTTGCCGGTCGGCAGCGAGGAGACGAAGGCCCGCAGGAACTCGCCGGTGAGCTCCCGCGCCATCGCGGCGTCACCGTCGAGATTCTTCGACAGGCCGTTCAGGTCGAGGCTGGCGTATCGGTAGAACACTCCGGCGCTGAACTCGGCGCTGTTCATGTGGCCGCTGCCGACCGCGTCCTCGGGCAGGCAGTCGTCAACCGCTGTGAAGAAGTCGATCTCGGGCGCCACCTCATGCGTGGTGAACGCGTGCGCCACCTGGACGACACCGTCGACCCCGGCGCCGGGCAGCTCGGCCAGCATCCGGCCGAACAGATTGATGACTCCGTTGCGCTCCGACAGCACGGCTGCCACCTCCTCGACCGGCAGGACCGACTTGGGCTTCTTGACGCCCACGGTCTGCTCGATCGCCTCGCGGTGCTGCTCGGCCAGGTCACCCAGGGCGTCGAGCGCCGCCTTGGGCAGGTACAGCAGGACCGACGTGCCGCCCTTGTCCTCCAGCTTGAGCCCCTCCTTCTTGTTGGCGGACAGGGCGATCTGCGCCCCCGCCGCCAGGGCCGCGTCCTCGGTCCAGCCACGGTCCTGGAGCCGGGCGGCGACCTCGGCCGGGACCCGCCGGGTGCGCACCGCCGGGTCGCCGATGGCCCGCTCGACGTCCAGGCGGACGACACGCTTCCAGCACTGGCTGGAGACCCTGGTCCGGGTGGCTCCGCCGTACACCAGGCTCTTGGGCGACCCCAGGTCATCGCGATTGAGGTTGGCGAAGGGCACGGTCTGGAGCACGTGTACGTCAAGGTATCGGGGAGTGGTGGTCACTGGTTCTCGCTCTCTGAGCCGTTGTCTTCGGTCGTGTTGTTCATCGCGCGGTAGAAGTCCTGCAGCCACCCCTTGGCGACCCGGTCCCGTCCCCGCTCCCACCAGCTGAGATCCACCAGGAGGCGGCCCCAGTCCGGTGTGAGCTCCTTGGCGGCCAGCTGGCGGACGAGGCCGGGCAACTGCCGGTGCAGGCCGGTCACGTCCTGGCGGCACACCAGGTGCAGGCGCGCCTCCACCGTGACGGGGTTGAGCTTGTTGTCCCGTACGGCCAAGCCCAGCGTTCCGCCGATGCTGGTCGTGGGCCGTTTGGACTTCTCCTCGCCCTCGGGCGTCGCCGGAGGATCGAGGGCTTCGGTCTCCGGCGTCCCTCCCCGGCGCCCGACGGGCTGGGCGGCGATCAACGCCGCGACCGAGTAATAGGCGCTCTCGACGGCCCGGCCCGGCCGCGTCGGAAGCCACGGGACGACGACAGCGTGGGCCTTGCGGACCATGGGGTCGTCCACCGGCCGCCCCAGCCCTCTGCGCAGAGCGGAACGGCGTCCGGGATCGTTCTGCGCCAGCCGGCTGAGGTGGCTCACATATCTGTCGGCCTTGTCGATCGACGGGATCGAATTCACACGCGCTCCTTTGCCTTGCTCGTCTTGCCTGCCTTGCCGGTGGATGGCCGCGCCCCGAAGATCAGACCCCGTTTGAGCTCGACGGCCCGCTTGACCCGCGGCAACGGACCTCCGCTGTCGGTCACCTCGTCGTAGACGTCCAGAGCCAGGTGCAGGAAGTCGTCCACCGCGCTGTCGAACCTGCGCTCACGCACCCGGCGCCAGAAGACCCGCTCGGCACGGGCCCAGTAGCGGAAGGACCCCTGCGCAGGCCATGGCCCCTTGGAGATGTCCTTCCGCTGCGGCTTGCCGTTCCCGTTGGACGGATCGTTGATCGCGATCCAGGCGTCACGCAGCGCCCACTCCAGATGCCGCTGCACCCGCTCGGCCGCCTGCCGCATGTCGCTGATCGCCCGCGCCACCTGGATCTCGTTCGCCAATGCCAGCAACGCCGGAGTCACCCCGACGGTCCACTCCTTGTCCCTGGTCTGGCCGTCCTGGTCGAAGCCGAAGGCCCGGGCCCGCAGCACCGGCAACAGCGTGCCCCGCAGATCCTCGATCGCAGCCAGTACGGCGGGCCGGCGGCGGTGCTCGTCACCGACGTCTTCGAGCAGCAGCGAGTCGAAGTCCCGCCACAGCGCCCGGCTCGCGTCGGCCTGGCGGGCGTAGAAGGCGCCCTCCTTGTTCTGCTGGTAGACCAGGTACGGATCGTCGGCCGGGAACTCCTTGTCGCGCCACGCCCAAGTGATCCACGCGTCGACGACCGACTCCTCGTCCGCGGAACGCTCCAACAGCACCGCGTGCTGGAACCGCCCGGTCAAAACCCCGCCCAGGCCGCTGGGGCGCGGCGGCACGCCCAGCGGATCGGGAAGCTCGTCGGCCTCCCAGGGGGCGAGGTCGACCCCTCCGGTGTCGTAGAGGTGGGCCGGAGGAATGCCGGCGATCAGCGACTCGAAGACCGTACGGCCCAGCGGATGGAACGAGATCGTCCTGCGCAGTGGACCGGCCTTGCTGTTCCCGCCGGAGATCCCCGCGACCACCCGGGGCGTGCACTGACCCGACGGGCCGTAGTAGAGCTGCGTCAGTAGATGGAACACCGCTTCACCAGCGGGAACCGGCGGAGGATCCAGCGCGGTCGCATGGTTGAACCACACCTGGTTGTTGCCGGCCGGCCGGGACATGACGAGCTTGTTGACGCCCGAACTGCCCTTGCACTCCTCCCGGAGCCGAGGATCCTGCAGCCATGGCCGATGCGCGTCGAAGAGGTCGAAGCGCCCCGGATACCGCGCGAAGTACTCCGCCACACTGTCCTGGTCAAAACGGCGGTCCTCCAGGACTTCTGCCTGGCGCTCGCCCCAGTCGTAGGCGCTCAGCGTCATGTCGTCCAGGCCAGTCATCCGCGCCGCCATCACGGTCAGCACCCGCCACAGGCCGGACGCGCCCGGAGGCGGAGACGCTTCGATATCGGTCAGCTCGTGCGCGCACTCGAACAGCTCCCGCAACCCGATCTCTCGGCGCGCGTCACCCTCTCGGACTGACAGCCACTTCCGAGTCAACAGGTCATACGTCACGGCATTCCTCTCTTCTACGTAGTGAGGACCGGTCTCAACCGGCCGTAGCGGGAAACTCCGACAGGCCCAGCTCCGCCGACAGCCACAGGCTCCGATCGCCGAGCAGACCGGACATCTGGTCGCCGGACATCCGGACCACGACGAGGTCACTGAGGTGCGGGCTGTCAGCCCAGGCCGGCGGCGCCGCGTTGTCGGCCGACAGGCCGCTCAGCCACGTTCCCGGCACCGGGATCGTGTTACTCATCACCAGCCGGACCTGGTCCTTGGTGAACCACTTCTTCGCAGCCCCGCCACCCGCCTCGACGACGGGAAGCGGCTTGTCACCGAGCATGAGTTGCCCGTCGGAGGCGACCGTGCAGCAGACGACCCGTCCGGAGTCGGCACCCAGCCGGGTCGAGAGCTCGCTCACGAAGTCGTCTCCGCTGAGCTGGCTCAGATCACCGACGCGACCAGGCGTGGGAATGGCAGCCATCTGCGCATACAGGTCCTTCGCCTGCTCGTCGGCCAGCCGGGCCACGTCGTCGCTGAGGCAGGGCGAGGTCTCGTCGTCGAAGTTTTCGTCATACACCTGGTCCACCAAGCCCTGAATGGCTCCAGGAATGGCCACCACACCGTCCGGCAGGCCCGCCAGCGCGTCGTGGGTACGGCGCAGCAGCGCCCTGGGATAGACATAGGGCCAGGCGCGGGGAATGGCCAGGGTCCCTTCCTGCCCAGCGGGAGTCAGCACCACCAGCCGCATCAGATCCTTCGCCCAGGCTGGCCGCTTCCCATCGAGCGCCGGGTGCCGCTGACAGCGCCCCGCCCGCTGGAGCAGCAGGGCGATCGGTGCCAGGTCACTGACAACGACGTCGAAATCCAGGTCCAGGGACTGCTCGATCACCTGCGTCGCCACCAGGATCGCGGCCGGCGGCCGACCGTCTCCGGCGTCCTTGCCGAACCAGCCCACCATCTCCTGAGTGATCTGCTCCCGGCGCTGTGCCTCGAACCGCGAGTGCAGCAGCCTGATCTCCGGCGGCTTCCGGCCGGCTGTCTCCGACCTCCGCACCCAGTCCCGCAGCATCAGGTAGGTCTGCTGGGCCTCGGCGACGGTGTTACAGATGACCGCCGCACAACCCCCCTCACGGAGCAGCGGAGCGAGAATCTCGCGGAGGGCGGGGAGCCGGCCAGGGTGCCCGTCCGGAGCGATCGGAACGTCATGGGTCTCGACGCGCAGAGTCCGTTCCCTGCTGTCCACCGGCACGGACACGGCCGCCCGCGGGCTCACATAGATCCACCCCGGGTATGTCACCTCGGGCACCTGTTGGTCACGGCACCCGGCGCCCGCCAGATAAGCCTCCGCCAGCCGTCGGCCCACCGCCACGGGAAGCGTCGCCGACAGGAGCACGACCGGCACCTCCAACGCGCCCAGCCAGCCCAGCAACGTCTTGAGCAGGCCCTGCATGTAGGAGTCGTAGGCGTGCACCTCGTCGACCACGAGAACTTTCCCCACCAGGCCGAGCATTCGCAGCACGTTATGCCGTCCTCGCAGGACCGCCATCAGCGCCTGGTCGATCGTCCCCACGGAGAGGTTGGCGAGCAGACCGCGCTTGCTGCCGCGCAACCAACGAGTCGCCATGGGGTCGTGGGTCAGCACGCCGATTTCCTCACCCTCGGGCGAGTAGGCGGCATTCAGCCAGGCCATACCGTGCAGCAGAGTCAGCGAGTCGGCACCCTCGATCCGGTCGCGGCGAAAGCCGTCCACCCGACGGAGCATCTGGTCGGAGGTGGCCATCGTCGGCAGGCCTATGAAGTAACCCGGCCGCCCCGAGGCTTCACCCATCAGCCGGCCCGCATGCAACGCGGCCTCGGTCTTGCCCTCGCCCATCGGGGCCATGATCAGCAAAAGGCCGGGATCGCCGTCGACGAGGCCAGGGAGACTCTCGCTGATCGACCTCTGCAGGCCGTTCGGCTGGAACGGAAAGTCGTCACTGAACCCACCCGGCTTGAACGTCAACCGCCCCAGGCCCGCCTCCCGCAACAACTGCGGAACTGCAGATCGGCTACGCGTCAGGTGACGTTCAAGGCAGTCCGCGTCACCGCGCTCCGGCAGACCGGCATCGATCCGCTTACGCAGGAAGTCATCCTGGCTCACCAGCCAGTCCGCGAGGATCACCAGGCCGCAAGCAAGGGCCCCGCCCGCATCGGACACCTCCTGTGGCGGCTCAGGGCGGCCTGTCAGCTCATGCACCACGGCGGCGATGATCTGGCGCTGCTCCTCCCACCTGCCTTCCCCCAACGCCGGCAGAGAGCCCAGCGGATCACGGAACTCATGGTGGTTGAACGGAGAGAAAGTGCCGTGATGGCCGCCCAGCAGCTGAGCGACCCGGATGGCGGGAGACGGTGTCCTGCCGACTTTGTAGCCGAGCGCCGACAGGAGCTGCCCCAGCCAGACATGCGCGGCGAACGCGTGGCCCTTGGGAGTGGCGTTTACCTCCGGATAATCAGCAAGCTGGCTGAACCCGATTTTGTCTTGTTCCTGGAAACAGGACATGCACTTACAAATATCGTGTAATCCGGCCCAATACGCGAGCAAAGACCGGGCGTGCAGCTCATCAGTTCCCAGCCCACCCGCCAGGGAGGTGCGCAGGCCGGGAGAGAGGTAGTGATCCCACAGGGCCTCCACCGCTGCGGCGGAGTCGAGAAGGTGGCAGATCAGCGGATACCGCGTCGGAAGCCCTCGCGACTTGCCCCACAGGGCGAGGTCAACGTCCAAGGGGTCGTCCATCTCCACTCTCCATGGCCAGGCTGGGGCCGCCGACAGGTCGGCGTCCGTCAGTCGGATTTACGAGAGATCACTGTAGAGACAGCCACCGACATTTCATCTCAAACGAAGAATGTGAAAATTATTCAATTTCCATTAGCCGCATTTGTGAACTTTTGTGGTGTTGGTGGGAATTTGCGATCATATGAGCACCGGGGATGCGTCTCCTGGGGAGGGGTAGGCTGGTTCGCGATGCTTTCGACCACATGTTCGGCCTGCCGAAAACTTCAAGTGCAAATGTGAAACCGCAGGTCGGGAAGTGTCCTCCCCACGCCCGTGGGGGTGAGCCGCCCAAGGCCCCATGCTCACGAGCAGGATGCGAGTCCTCCCCACGCCCGTGGGGGTGAGCCGCAGCGGGGCACCGCATCACAGCGAGGCTACGGGTCCTCCCCACGCCCGTGGGGGTGAGCCGACATCGGCATCGGCTCCGACCGCGGCCGGTCCGTCCTCCCCACGCCCGTGGGGGTGAGCCGCCACGCGTCTCCCAGGTCTCCAGCAACGGGACGTCCTCCCCACGCCCGTGGGGGTGAGCCGCAGCTGATCGCGCTGGAACAGCAGCTGGCCGCGTCCTCCCCACGCCCGTGGGGGTGAGCCGGGCTGGACGCAGCGCGGGCTCGCGGGCAGCGCGTCCTCCCCACGCCCGTGGGGGTGAGCCGACAGCGACTGCAACGACATGACGCGGTGTCTCGTCCTCCCCACGCCCGTGGGGGTGAGCCGCTGACCGAGCGGGCCGCCTCGGTCGGCATCGAGTCCTCCCCACGCCCGTGGGGGTGAGCCGATCCCCGGTCAGGAACCACCCTCTTGGCCGAAGTCCTCCCCACGCCCGTGGGGGTGAGCCGCCTGAGCGGAGGCAACCGGGAGCTTGTTGGGAGTCCTCCCCACGCCCGTGGGGGTGAGCCGCCTGAGCGGAGGCAACCGGGAGCTTGTTGGGAGTCCTCCCCACGCCCGTGGGGGTGAGCCGGATCATGCTGTGAAGGGAGCTTGATCATGGCGGTCCTCCCCACGCCCGTGGGGGTGAGCCTCCGCCACAGCTTGCTCGCCGCGGCCCAGGCCCGTCCTCCCCACGCCCGTGGGGGTGAGCCTATGTGGCCGAACGATGGGGGATGGCCCGCCAGGTCCTCCCCACGCCCGTGGGGGTGAGCCGGTGGTTCGCCCTCGGTCAAAGGAAGCGGAACCGTCCTCCCCACGCCCGTGGGGGTGAGCCACTGTGTAGGGCTAGTGCACACTCCTGTGTAGAGTCCTCCCCACGCCCGTGGGGGTGAGCCGATCGGAGTGGCCGCGCACTCGAACCCCGGTAAGTCCTCCCCACGCCCGTGGGGGTGAGCCCCTACTGGGACGGGGATGACATGTCACGTGGCGGTCCTCCCCACGCCCGTGGGGGTGAGCCGGAGCAACCTCCTCGTACCGTCATCCCGCCGGCGTCCTCCCCACGCCCGTGGGGGTGAGCCGCCAACTGGGCACACACGGTGGACGCCGACACCGTCCTCCCCACGCCCGTGGGGGTGAGCCGACAGGCCCCGCTTCCGAAGGCCCAGTAAGAGCGTCCTCCCCACGCCCGTGGGGGTGAGCCGGACGCCCTGCGTGATGTCCAGGACGCCCAGGAGTCCTCCCCACGCCCGTGGGGGTGAGCCGCCAACCCTGGCCTCGGGACGTCGCCGACCGTCGTCCTCCCCACGCCCGTGGGGGTGAGCCGGTCTACTCGGATCTTGTCGCCGCGCACCCGCCGTCCTCCCCACGCCCGTGGGGGTGAGCCGACATGACGTGGTGGCGACGTACGCCCGACGCTGTCCTCCCCACGCCCGTGGGGGTGAGCCGACATGGTCGTGCGCGCGGCGATCGCCGCGAAGGTCCTCCCCACGCCCGTGGGGGTGAGCCGACCGCGTGGGACACCGTCATCCAGCCTGCCTTGTCCTCCCCACGCCCGTGGGGGTGAGCCGGCGTCGTCGGATCTGCTCGATCTCATCGCCCAGTCCTCCCCACGCCCGTGGGGGTGAGCCGCGTGCCGCTGTGAAACGCCGGTAGGGGAACGGGTCCTCCCCACGCCCGTGGGGGTGAGCCGTCCCCGCGGCTTGACCTCCTGAATCACGATCCGTCCTCCCCACGCCCGTGGGGGTGAGCCGTCCGCGACTGGAGGTCCGCCTGCTCGGTGTAGGTCCTCCCCACGCCCGTGGGGGTGAGCCGGTGCCCTTCCCGTCAGGGCGTGGCAGACGGCCGTCCTCCCCACGCCCGTGGGGGTGAGCCGTGGGTGAGGGAGTCGATGACGACTGCGCCGAAGTCCTCCCCACGCCCGTGGGGGTGAGCCGGCCCGCGACCCGTTCCGGCGGATGCTGAAGATGTCCTCCCCACGCCCGTGGGGGTGAGCCGTTGCCGCGTGATCGTCCGGTGTGGCGTCGTGAGTCCTCCCCACGCCCGTGGGGGTGAGCCGCCTCCCCGATCGGACATACCAACGCAAGAGGAGTCCTCCCCACGCCCGTGGGGGTGAGCCGTTGCTTTCGGACCCGCCGGACCTGTCGCCCGCGTCCTCCCCACGCCCGTGGGGGTGAGCCGACGGGTCGCGGCGACATCGGTCCACCAGTCCCGTCCTCCCCACGCCCGTGGGGGTGAGCCGTGACGTTGCCGGCCTGACGCCCCTGCCCTTCGGTCCTCCCCACGCCCGTGGGGGTGAGCCGGCCGCGACCGCGAGCCCGGCCGGCGTGAACCTGTCCTCCCCACGCCCGTGGGGGTGAGCCGACGCTGAACGAGATGGACCACCAGCAGCAGAAGTCCTCCCCACGCCCGTGGGGGTGAGCCGGGTCTCGTGTGACGCTGACACGGACTTGGGACGTCCTCCCCACGCCCGTGGGGGTGAGCCGATGTCAGGCGTCGGGATCGACACGGTGCCCGTGTCCTCCCCACGCCCGTGGGGGTGAGCCGGCGACGGCGACGATCTCCGGCGCCAGCCTGGAGTCCTCCCCACGCCCGTGGGGGTGAGCCGGCCGTCAGCGTTCGCTCCGGGCGCCGCCCACGGTCCTCCCCACGCCCGTGGGGGTGAGCCGTCAGGGTCGCCGATCTCCGGGTCGTCATCGGTGTCCTCCCCACGCCCGTGGGGGTGAGCCGCACGTCGGGCGGACGGGAATCCTTTGACGTGCGTCCTCCCCACGCCCGTGGGGGTGAGCCGAGTCGGTCTGCAGTAAGAACTGCAAGTGGCGTGTCCTCCCCACGCCCGTGGGGGTGAGCCGCAGCGTACGGAAGTAAGACACCGCAGCGCCGCGTCCTCCCCACGCCCGTGGGGGTGAGCCGTTCAGCACGCGGGTGGAGGTGACAATCGCACCGTCCTCCCCACGCCCGTGGGGGTGAGCCGATTCCACGGTTGCTGTGCGCCGCTCCGATGACGTCCTCCCCACGCCCGTGGGGGTGAGCCGAGTGACACGCTCACCCTCCGCATGATCAAGAAGTCCTCCCCACGCCCGTGGGGGTGAGCTGGTTTCGGGCACTCAATCGAACTGTGGGAGTGCCTATGTAGTGAGTCGTTTATCAGACTGCTGGTGTAGAGGTGAGAAGGACTCACGTCAACGAAGAAAGGGTGCGGAATCGTTTGAGCCGGTAGTCAGTAGAGTGGCAATCAGGCATCCAAGCTTGCTACCTAAGCCACTCTGGAGTTGATCATCATGAGCAACCGTCAGGATTGGATGGGAAGCTCGGCTTCGTACCTGACCCCACGTTCCGATGGCCAGGTCGACGCCTGGTCGGACGAGCTCGCCGCGACGGGCAAGACCGGCTCGCAACGTCTCGCTGAGGTCGTGGAACTCGTCCCGCCCGCCCATGTGGCTGAGGCCTTGCGGTTGCCCGATGGTGGTACTGCGGTTGTCCGGCGCAGGGTGATGCTGGTGGATGACCGACCGGTTGAACTCACGGACTCCTACTACCCGTCTTCCCTGGCCATCGGCACCGGGCTTGCCCAGATGGCGAAGATCCGTGGTGGAGCGCCGACGCTGCTGGCAGAGCTCGGTTACGCGCCGGCTGAGGCGTATGAAGAGCTCACCGTCCGACCTGCAACCGCGGAAGAGGCTGAGGCCCTCCAGCTAAGGGAAGGCGCCTTGGTGATCCTGCTGGTTCGGACGGCCTTCACAGCCGACAGGGTGCCTTTTGAGACGTCTGTCATGACGATGCGCCCCGAGGGGCGACGCTTCACCTACCGGATCAAGGCGTGATGATCTATGGCTAAGAAGTCTGACGTCCGTCCCCGTCACCAGCAGATCGCGGCGGAGCTGCGCTCTTTGATCATGGCCGGAGACCTGGCCCCAGGGATTCGGTTGCCGACCACGCAGCAGTTGATGGCCCAATACAGCGTGACGAGCCAGACGGTGCAGCGCACGCTCAACGTGTTGAAGGACGAAAACTTCATCGTCGGTCGGGCCGGTATCGGGGTCTACGTTCGTGATGTGCCCTCGCTGGCCATCACCCCCGCCGCCTACATGCCGCCGGCACCACAGGCCCAGGCATATCCCTGGATGACCGAGGCCACGAAGCGCTCTCAGCGAGGAACGATCCGGCTGCTTGAGGTCTCCGAGGTCGCGCCGCCGGCCGCCGTGGCCGAAGCCCTTGGCGTGGCCAGGCCAGAGGCCGTTTCTCTGCGCCACCAGATGCTGCTGCTGGATGACCAGCCCACCGAACTGGCATGGGTGTATCACCCGCTGACCATCGCTCAGGGCACTTCCCTCATGGATAGAAGGCGGATACCTGGAGGCTCGCCCAGGCTGCTTGCCGAGCTCGGCTACCCACCCCGGCAGTGGGTGGACCGGCTCTCGACGCGACTGCCCACAACGGAGGAGCTTGAGGCGCTGGAACTGCCCGATGATGTGCCCGTACTCCGGACTTTCCGCGTCGTCTACACCGATGAGATGCGGCCGATTGAGGTACAGGTGCTGATCAAGGGTGGCCATCTCTACGAGCTGATGTATGAGCAAGACATCGTCTGAGTAGACCCCTTTAAAGGTCACAAGCTTGGGAAAGCCATGTCGAGAGCCTTGCTACCTTAGCCGCTAAGGCATTACGGTCGAGTCGTACAACTGAAGAGGCCCCGGCGGGATGTGCGAATGGTGCGTCAACACCACTCTCCGCCGAGGCCAGCGCATCAGCCCAACCTCGCCAAAGGAGCACTGATGCAGGAGCAGATTATCTCCCCTGCCGTTCTGGAAATGGCCAGAGCCCTTGTCGCGGCCGGGTTCGCCGCGACTTCGGTGGACCCCATCAGCGAACCCACGCAGGATGATCAGGAGCGGTGCAAGCCGTACCGCGTGGCTGAGGTCGCGCGGGCCCTCGATGTCCATCAGTCGACGGTCTACCGCGAGATCGAGTCGGGCCGTCTCAAGGCGCTGCGTGTCGGCAAACGCCGCGGCACCCTGCGGATCCCGGTCGATGCCTTCAACGACTATCGGATCCGCCTCTCCCGGGCCGCGATCGAGTCACCCGATGAGGTGGCCTGACCATGACGTACACCCATGAAGCGCTGGCCGACATGCTGTGGGCGCAGGCCGAGGGCCTCTACACCGACGAGGCCGCCGTCGACCTGGTCATCCGGCACGATGTCTGGCTGCGTCGCACCGACTTCCATCGGTTCATCCAGGTCGAGACCGCCCCGGAGACCGTGGACACGCCGATGGCCATGGTCCAGTGGCAGGATGCCGCTGACGCGCTGAACGTCGGCGACTTGGCCGGCTCCACCAGCGAGACCGCCGTGCTGCGGATCGCTGCGGCTCTGGGTGGCGGTGGCCCTGTCGACCTGCGTGCCTGTCTGGGGAGCCTCGACACCACGAACACCCACCTCGTGACCCGCGCCATCCGGCACGCCAACTCTAGCGGCGGGAGGTGGGAGGCATGAGCACCTACCACGACCACCGTGCCCAGCGCACCGTCGCGCAGGCCGAGGCCGAGCAGGCCCGCGCTGCGGCCGAGGCCACCCGCGCCGAGACCATGCTGCGCCTGGAGGAAGCTCGCACGGCCCGCGCGGCCGAGGCCGCGGCCGCGGAGCGGCACGAGCGCGAGGCCCACGCGGCGAGCAGGGCCGCACGTCGCCGGATGCGCCGTCAGGAGAGCAGGCAGGCCCGTGCTGCCCGGTACGCCGCCGCCCGCCGCGGCACCGGCGTCCTGGCCGCCGCCCTCGTCGAACGTGCTCCGGTCATCGTGGGTGGTGTCGCCATGGGTGCTCCTATCGCGATCGCCTGGCGTGGCCAGCTGGAGTTCGCCGACAAGGTCATGCATCTGGGCCTCATGGCTCCGGCCCTGCCGGTCGCCCTGGAGGGCGGCGTCTGGTATCTGGCCTTCCTGGTCCACCGGGCTATCAAGGCGCGGCTGCCGATTGGCCGCTACCGGGTCGCGACCTGGGGCATGGCGGGCATCGCGGCAGGGATGAACCTCTGGCACGGCATCACCGCCAACAAGGCCGACGGTCTGCAGGTCGGGATGATCCTCGCGCTGGCGTCCCTGTTGGGCATCGCCCTGTGGGAGCTGACCGCGTCGCTGACCCAGCAGACCACCACCAAGCGCACCGCCGCCGAGATCCGCCGGGCCGCCTGGCGCCGGGTCCGCTACCCGCGCTTGTCGTGGGCGGCCGCCTCGATCCGCGCCTCGCGGGGTGAGGGCTGCTCGATCGAGGGCGCGTGGACGGCCGCGTGGATCGACCGCTACGGCGTCGGCCCGGAGGCCTCCCGCCGGGACCGCCGCTTGGCCCGGTCGATCGTCCGCTACGAGAAGAAGGCCGATCGAGCCGCCGCCAAGGACGGCCGCCTGTCGATTGTGGACGGGTCGATCGTGCGCCCCGGCACCCCCACCCCGCAGCAGTCGCAGGAGGGCGAGGAGGCCATGGCGAGGCTGCGCGCGTTCACCGAGCGGCGCGATGACGTGGCTCGATCGATCGCGTTCCCTTCGATCGGCTCCCCCTCGGTCGAGTCGATTGACCGTCCGGCGATCGAGGCCGATCGTCCCGCCACCCTCTTCAGATTGGCCTCCCCCGATCGGCCCGCGTCGATCGAGGGTCGATCGACCGGCGCCCCTGCGTCGATCGAGGACGGTCGATCGACTGTCCCGGACTCGATCGTCAGGCCCCGCCCGTCGATCGAGCCCCGATCGATCGAGAACGACCCGGCAGATCGATCGACCGACTCCGACTCCGACTCCGACTCCGAGGAGCCGACCCCGCGCCGATCGATCGAGGAGCACCGCGCCGCCCTGCACACCGCGATCGAGGTCGGCGACATCGACCCCCAGGAGGCCACGGCCGAGGGGATCCGCAAGTTCCTGCGGTGCGCGCCGAAGACCGCTCAGATCCTGCGCGACGAGATCCGTACGGAGGTGGCGGCATGAGGACCCGTGACGTGACCAAGGGCATCACCCTGTGGCCGACCGACCGGCCCGACTACCCGTTCGCCGCGGTGCTCACCTACAGCCCCGCCGACCCGTACGCGGTCCGGCTGGCCTTCATCCAGGGCTCCCGCGAGAGCGTCGTCCACCGCTTCGCCCGCAACCTGCTGGCCGAGGGGATGGACGATCCGGCCGGGCAGTGCGACGTGACGGTCAGCCCGCACGAGGAGCTGGAGGACTACCTCGTCCTCACGGTGCGCGGCGCGGTGGGTTACCCGTTCGCCGTCTACGCCTTCCGCGAGCCCGTCCAGGACTTCCTGGACCAGGCGTTCGGGCTGGTGCCGATGGGCCGCGAGCGTGAGCACCTCAACCTCGACGCCGCGCTCGACGCGTTCTTCGGCGAGGTGACCTCATGACCGCCCTGACCAGCACATACGCCGTCTCCCGTGAGGACCTGGTGGTCCTGGTGGCCGCCTACGCCGAACTGCTTGCCGCGGCCCGCGCCACCGTGGCCGCCGCCGAGCTCGGCGAGCCCGACCCGCTGATCCACCTGCGTCACGCCCTGGCCGCGCACGGTCAGCTGCCGGCCGCCGGTACCCGTCCGGTGGTGCTGCTGGCGCAGTGCGCGGTCCCGGCTCTGTCCCGGCTGAGCAGGGCGGAGGTCGCGTGATGGCCCTCACCGTCACCCGCGCCCGGCAGCGAGAGTTTCCCGGCCTGCCCGAGCAGGTCTCAGCCGCCCGCGCCTGGGTGGTGAGCTGCCTGCCCGCCGGCTGCCCGCGCGCCGACGACGTCGCCCTGGTCGTCTCCGAGCTCGTCACCAACGCCGTGCTGCACAGCGTCGCCGGCCTGCCCGGCGGCACCGTCGCCATCCGGGTTGAGCTGCAGGGCGACGCGGTCGCGATCAGCGTGGTCGATGCGGGGCCGCGTCCGGTGCCCGCCCGCCGCCCGGCGGGTGAGTCCGGGTGGGGCCTGGCCGACATCGTCGCCCGCCTGGTCGACGCCTACGACGCCACTACCGGCCCGGCCGGGCGGTGCGCCTGGTGCCGCATCGACTGGACCACCACCGCAACGGAGGCGAACCCGCGATGACCGAGCACGCCACCCCCAGCCAGGAGGCCACCGTGGTCTACGTCATCACCGACCTCGACGAGCCCGCGACAGAAGACCAGGGCGACCAGGGCGACCCGCGCGAAGCCCTGCGGGGAGCGCTTCGTCAGATGCTCGGCCTCGCCGTCATCGGGGTGCCGGTGCTGGCCACCACGGCACTGGTGATCGGGCTGTTCCTCGGCTGGCCGCCGCTGATCCTGCTGTTGGCCGCCGCCCTGGCCCTGCCCGTCCTGGTCAACCTCATCGATCTGGCCGGGGCGTTCATCGGCGCTCCGCCGATGTCCTGGACCGTCAAGCAGCTCGCCCGACACGGCCGTAAGGAGAAGCACACCCATGGGTAGCACCAAGTCGGTCACGCTGACCGAGCTGGCAGACATCGAGATCACCTCAACGTCGAGCCTCAAGAAGTACGTGGAGTCCTCTCGGGCGCTGTGCCGCGACTTCGGCAGCGAGCTGGACTGGGCCGCCGAGGAGCTGATCACGGTCCTCACGCAGACCCAGAAGGGCAACCCCGCGCTGCTGGGGTTCGACGTGAAGATCCGCGCCCGCCGGATCGCGAAGCGGGCACGCCGCGCCGCTGAGCTCCAGCGCGGCAGCGCCGTGGAGATGACCCGGCTCTGGCAGGACTACCTGGTCCAGTTCGCCCCGGCGATCACGCCGAAGAAGGGCAAGGGCAAGGCGAAGAAGACCTTCAACTTCACCACCTGAGCCCGCCACCACCCGACCGAACCGCCACACCTCGACCTGAGAGAAGGACCTCATGGGCCGCAAGAAGACCCCCGCGCACTCCGGCGGCACCGCCGAGGGTGGCGTCATCCACGACAAGGTTTTGCAGCGCGCCATCGCCGGTGGGGTCGCCAAGGCGCTGCCGCACACGGTCCCGTGGATCGCGGGCGCGGGCATGCTGCCGGTCTCCGCACTGACCCACGGCCTGTGGGGTGGCGCGCAAGCGCTGCCCTGGGCGACCGCCGGCCTGGCGCTGTCCGGTGCTGCTTTGACCGCCGTCACCTGGGCCATCTCCCGCTACCGGCACCCGCTCGGCCGGATGCAGTCGACCGGCACCACCGTTGTGGCGTCCGGCTGGCTGCTGGCCGCGACCATCACCAGCCCGACCGCGCGGCCGACCCTGGACATCGGCCTGTGGCTCGGCGGCACCCTCGCCGCGGCCTGGAACGTCCGCAACATCGTCCGGCCGAACGAGGCCAACGAGGACCAAGGCTCGGCGCTGACCGGCGCTGGACTGTTCAAGCGGATGTTCACGGCCAACGCGGAGAAGGTCGGCGTGGAGGTCGGGGTGAGAAACGTCAAGGCCGGCGCGCACAGGATCACGGCGACGGCTGAGTTGTCGGACGGAGACACCGCGGAGGACCTGCAGAAGGCCACCGGGGCGATCGAGGCGACGGCGGGGCTGCCCATGGGCAGCATCGTCGTCACTCCGAACCGGCGTAACGCCGGTGAGCCGACCGTGACCCTGTCCAACCCGATGCTGCTGGAGGAGCCGATCTTGTGGTTCGGGCCGTCGCGGCCTGGCGAGTCGGTCGCCGAACCGCTGCGGGTGGCGCTGTTCCAGGACGGCGAGATGGCAGAGGTCATCCTGCCGGGCGCTCACCTCCAGGTCATGGGCATGACCGGCGCGGCCAAGACGACGGCGGGCGCGTGGGGTTTTTGGGGTGAGCTGATCACCCGGGAGGATTCCGCGCTGATCGTGGTCGACATCACCAAGGGCGAGCAGTCCATTGGCCCGGCCCGGCCCGCGCTTCACCGGGTGGTGAACACCAAGGCCGCTACGAAGAAGTTCTTCGCCGAGCTGCAGGCCACCCTCTCCGAGCGCCTGGACCACCTGGCCGCCAAGGACCTGATCGCCTGGCAGGAGGGGTGCGGCCTGTCCTACCTGGTGGTGTGGATCGAGGAGGCCGCCGACGTCTTCGACTTCATCGACATGGACGAGTTCACCAACCTGGCCCGCATGCTGCGCTCGGCGGGCGGCTCGCTCGTGTGGTCGCTGCAGCGTGCGGACTCCACGCAGATGCCCACCATCGTCAAGGGGCAGGGCGGATCGAAGCTCTGCTTCGGTGTGGCCAACGCTCACGACGCCCACTGGGGCCTGTCGGAGGAGCAGGAGGACGCGGGCGCCCGCCCCGAGCAGTGGAAGGCCACGCAGCCCGGCATGGCCTACGGCGAGATGCCCGGCATCGCTGCCGAGCGGATCGCTATGCCGATGCGGTTTTTGGACTGGGGCACCTCGAACGAGGCCCGCGTGCGCAACTTCCGCGCCCACTGCGCCGCCTGGCCGGCCACCGCGAGACCGGTCGACCCGATCACCGCGAAGATCTGCCCCACCCCCGGCGCGGCCTACGTCGCCGCCGACCAGGCCGCCGCCGTCAACGAGACGGACGACAACGACCCGGAGGTAACGAACGTGACCGCCGAATACCTGACGCCTGACCCGGAGCTGGACGACAGCCAGCCGGTCGACCTGGACGCCCCGCTGGATGAGGTCGAAGACGCCCCGCTGGGGTCGGGCGAGAAGATGAACAGCGCCACAGCGAACGCCGTCCTGGACAAGGCCCTGAGCGAGTTCGCTGATGGCCGCGAGTTCCAGCCGCGCGACCTGCGCCATGTGCTGGACACGACCGGCCTGGGGCGCGGCTGGATTCAGAAGCAGCTCAAGGTTCGGATCGCGGCCGGGAGCCTGGAGCACGACCCGGAGACGAACACCTATCGCGTGCGGGCGCTCGCCCACGCATGAGCAAGATCATCCGAGATGGGTGCGCGCGGCCCCAACCCGCAGCAGCGCCCCGTGACAGGGGCTGGGGTGTCACGGCGGGGTGTGACAGGTGGAGAACTACAGGTCAGGCCCCCGTGACACCTGCGTGACACCCCCTCGTGACACCCCCCGTGACACCTGACATACCGGCACAAACCACCCGGCGTGACACCCCGCGTGACACCCCCCGCAGATCCCCGTGACACCCCGATCCGAAGGAGCCCACAGTGATCAACTCCGCGGTGGCGGCTATTCCCGGCCAGGTCTCCGAGACCCGGCCCCTTTAGACCCTGCACAGCAGGACGGGCGCATTCCAGCGTGGTCGCTCCGACCAAGAAGTCCACGCGGAACGCGCCCGCAACCCCATCCCGTCAAGAACGGAGCAATCCCATGATGCACCGCACCACCGTGAACGGCACCACCCCGCACACCGTCCCCGCGCCCGCAGCCGCTGAGGTGACCTCCTCCTGGCAGGAGGCCTACCCCGATGCCGACTGGCACCGCGACGTCGCCCCCGACAGCGTCATCCCGCTGCCGATCGAGCGGCTGCAGCGCCTCGACGAGTCCGCCGCCGCCGACCTGATTGCCGAGGCTGAGGCGGCCCGCACCGAGCTGGCCCGCACCGACACCAAGGCCGCCACGGTGCTGGCCTTCGCCGGCACCGCGTTCTCCGTGCTGGCCGCCCTGGCGGTGCTGGCCTCCGGCCTGGCCACCCCGGCCCGGATCGGCCTGGGGATCGCGGTGGCGCTGCTGGCGGCCGCCTCCGCCGTCGCGCTCACCGTCATCCGGCCGTCCCTGCCCCGCCACGGCGGAACTGGGTTCGTGGCGCACGCCGCTGCCGGCGACGTCGACGAGCTCCTGGAGCAGCTCGCCGCCGACCCCGAGACCCGCCGGGCCCGCGACGTGATCCGCCTGTCGAGCATCGCCAAGGCGAAGTACGTCCGACTGCGCCGGGCCGTCGACCTGATGCTCGTCGCCCTGGTCGTCGTGGTCGCCTCCCTGCCGCTGGGCGCGCTGTAGCGGCTGCTGCGGGTGCTCGCCCGGCGATGGGTTGGGCGAGCACCCGCAGCAACAGGCTCCAGTCACCACAACCCCGAAAGGGAACGCCATGAGTAAGAACACGACGAATCTGATGCGGATGTACACCCACCCCGAGGTGCTCGGCAAAGGCGTCGAGCAGGGGTGGGCCGACCCGATCACCGACCCCGCCGAGATCGACTGGGCGCCCGTGCAGGCCGCCGCCGCGATCTGGTTCGAGGTGGTCGACGGCCGCCCGGTCAACCCGTGCGCGCCTACCGGCATCGAGCGCGGCCGGGGCGAGCTGGGCCACTGGGGAGAGCGGCAGGCCGCCGACGCCATCGTCACCGCCACCACCAAGGCCGGCCGGTGGGTGCTGATGGTCGAGCGGGACGACGACCACGGCTGGGCGATCCCCGGCGGCTGCCTGGATCCCGGAGAGGACGCGCTGACGGCGGCGATCCGCGAGCTGGCCGAGGAGACCGGCCTGATCCTGGACGGCGTCTCCTGGCAGGTGCTGCCCGTCCGGTACGTGCCGGACCCCAGGGCGACCGACGAGGCGTGGATGGTCACCTGGCCCGCCGTAGCCGACCTGGGCGACGTTGCCGAGCTTCCCGCCGTGGCGGGGGCCGACGACGCCCGACGCGCCGAGTGGGTGCGGGCCGACACCTACGCCGCCCTGGTGACCCACCTGGCGGACACCTACGAAGGGCGGGTGTTCGCCGCGCACCAGGCGATGCTCGCCGAGCTGCTCGCGGTCCCAGCCCGCACCGAACGGCGCACGGCGGCCGGCCGTCTCCGTTGCGAGCACGCATTTCCCGTCCAGCCGCCGTATGCGCTGTGGGCTCCCGGACCCTGCACAGGCTGCGGGACGCGGTGGGAAGAACGGCAGCCGGTGCCCGAACAACTCGTCGAGCCGCTCGCCGCGCTGCTGGACGCCGCCGCCCGCCTCGATGCTCTCCTGGCCCTCGTGCCCGCCGGGCAGTGGAGCCTGCACGAGGACCTCATCGTGACCGGCGGCACCGCCCAGAGCGCGATCCTCACCGACGCCCGCGATGACATGGACGCCCTGGTGCTGTCCGGCGACTGGCACGGGGAGGCCCTGGCCGCTATCCGGCTGCTGACCGCACTGCATAACGAGATCAGACCGCTCACCGCGGTGCTCAAGCACGCGGCCCACGAGATGAGGACGAGCTGATGCCTGCCCCGAGCGAGACCACCGCGATCGCCGCGCTACGCCAGCACATCACCACCGCGGCCGCCGCCGACCTGCTGGAGCTGGCCCGCACCTGCCCCGACCGCAAGGTCCGCGCGGCCGCCGACCGGGTCGCCGGCGCACTGGAGCGGCTGCGGACCCGGCTGGCCGAGACGACCGGTGAGGCCTACCGGCACGCCGAGCACGACCAGGCCGCCGCGGACATCCCCGCGACCGAGGCCGAGGCCGCGCAGAGCACCCCCGTGGCCGCCGAGCCGCTCGCCGGCACTCCGGCCGGGCGGTGCCGTACGGCTCGCCCGGCCCCGGCCGCTCCGCGCACCCCGCGCCGTACGGCGCGCAAGCCCAAGCCGCGCCGCTCTGAGACCGGCAACGACTCCGGGCTCGGCAACCAGCTCGGCGACCGCGGCATGTTCACCGGGCCGATCCCAGAGCTGAACGAGGAGGAGCTCGCCGCCACGCGGCGGCTGTGCGCGCGCTACGGCCGCACCGCCGCCGAGGTCGCCGAGCTGATCGACATGCTTGGTGTGGCCTGACCGATGACCATCACCGTCGTGATCTCGCCCGCGCTACCCACCATGAACACGGACCCCGCTACGTTCCCGGTTGAGCAGGCAGCAGTCCGTCGCTCTGCGTCCGCTCGTGCGTGGATGGCCCTGGGCCGGGAGCGAGAGGGCTACCACCAGGTGGTGTGCACGGTGAGCGCGCTGCGTCGGGTGCTCATCCCCCTGACCGGCCTTCTCGATAAGCGCGGCCAGGCCGATGCCTGACCGCACACACGTCCCAGACGCCACCCTCGCCCGCCAATTCGGGCGAGGGGCCCGACATGCGTCCGTTCCGTGGGCTGCGCCGGCCAATCTCGTTGAACCGACCTGGGAGACCTCATGAGCATCGCGGTCATGAACTGGGTGTGGCAGCACTCGCCGACCTCGGGCAACCAGCGTCTGGTGCTCCTCGCCCTCGCTGACGCCTGTTCCCGGGACGACGGCGGCGGGTGCTGGCCGGCGGTGGCCACCGTCGCGCGCAAGGCCAACATCACTCCTCGCTCGGTCCGGCGGGTCATCGCCGAGCTGGTCGCCGCCGGGCACCTGATCGTGAACCGCGGAGCCGGGCCGAGGGGCACCAACGGGTACTCCTTGGTGCTCCAGAAGCCTGTGCGTAATGAGCTCGAACCTGTGTACGAGTCTGTGGAAACTGTGGATAACTCGTTCGACCCCGGACAGGATGTCACCCCTGACGATCTGTCCGGGCTGACGCCTGCGACCGCGAGGGGTGACACAGGCGTCAGGGGAGGGGTGACACAGGTGTCATCCGATCCACCAAAGAACCACCAGGAACCACCACCACCCCCGCGGCCGCTCGCGGCGGCCGCCCCAGTGTCGGGCCGGGGTCCGGGCGGCGGCGGTGATCCCGGGCAGGAAAACCCGGAACCGGTCCGGCGGTTCGTCGCCGCGCTCGGACCGGCCTGGCCGCTGTCGCCGGCTCAGGTCCGGCGCCTGGCCCCGGCCGTCCTGGCCGCGCTGGCCGACGGCTGGACGCCCGCCGGGCTGGCCGAGCACGTCGGGGCCAACGCCACCGGCGTCCGCAACGCCTACGCCGTCCTGACCAGCCGCCTGGCCGAGCTCCCTGAGCCGCTGGTCTCCGGACCTCGGGCCGGGCCGGCCGACCGGACCCTGGCCGAGGCCCTCGCCGCCGGGTGCCCGCACGGCGCCGCCCATCCCAGCCTGTGCGCCCTGTGCAGGCGCGGCCGTACCCCGGCCACCTCGTGACGACCCAGCTTGAAGCGGCCCCGGCGCCCACCGCCAAGCAAGCCACCGGAGCCGCACTCCCATCCACGAACAGGAGCGTGACCATCATGGCCGCCACCAAGAAATCCGACCAGCACGGCGTCAACGTGGTGCTCCCGCAGGGCTCGCCGGCCCTGAACCCCAGCGCGGCGCGGGAGCTTCTGGAGATCCTGCTGGAAGCCCACGCGGAGCTGCGCCGCAGCGCCGTACCCGACGTCGCCTGAGACAGAGACAGGAGCTGGAGAGCACCGATGCGGTTCGCCTTCTACGGTCGGGTCTCGACCGAGGACAACCAGGATCCCGCGTCATCGCGGGCCTGGCAGATCACCCGGTCGCGGGCGCTGATCGAGTCGCGCGGCGGGGAGATCGTCACCGAGTTCTTCGACGTGGACAAGTCCCGCTCGATCCCGTGGCAGCGCCGTCCGCAGGCTTCGGCGCTGCTGGCCGAGCTGCGCGACCCGGAGCGCGGCTTCGAGGCCGTGGTGATCGGCGAGCCGCATCGGGCCTTCTACGGCAACCAGTACGGCCTGACCTTCCCGGTCTTCGAGCACTTCGGAGTGCCGCTGTGGGTGCCCGAGGTCGGCGGGCCCATCGACCCGGCCAACGAGGCGCACGACCTGGTGATGAGCGTCTTCGGCGGGATGAGCAAGGGCGAGCGCAACCGGATCAAGATCCGGGTCCGGACCGCGATGTCGGCCCAGGCCCAGATGGAGGGCCGCTTCCTCGGCGGGCGGCCGCCGTACGGCTATCGCCTCGGTGACGCCGGCCCGCACCCCAACCCGGCCAAGGCCGCCGACGGCCGCCGGCTGCACCGGCTGGAGCTCGACCCGGTCGCCGCGCCCGTCGTGGCCCGCATCTTCGCCGAGTTCCTGAACGGCCACGGCCTGTTCGCCATCGCCGAGGGGCTCACCCGGGACGGCATCCCCAGCCCGTCCGCGCACGACCCCGAGCGCAACCGGCACCGCGTCGGCATCGCCTGGTCCAAGAGCGCGGTGCGGGCCATCCTCACCAATCCCCGCTACACCGGCCACCAGGTCTGGAACCGGCAGCGCAAGGACGAGGTCCTCCTCGATGTCGACGACGTCGGCCTGGGCCACACCACCAAACTCCGGTGGAACACCGAGGAGCAGTGGGTCTGGTCCGATGCCGTGGCCCACCCGCCGATCGTCAGCCCGGAGGACTTCCAGGCGACTCAGGAGACGCTGTCGGCCCGGGGCGGACGCCAGACCGACAAGACGGTCCGCCGGACCCGCCAGCCGTACCAGCTGCGCGGCCTGCTGTTCTGCGGCCTGTGTGAGCGCCGGATGCAGGGACACTGGAGCAACGAAGCTCCGTATTACCGGTGCCGCTTTCCGCAGGAGTACGCGCTGGCCAACCACGTGATGCATCCGAGGAACGTCTACCTGCGCGAGGCCGACATCGCGCCGCGGCTCGATCGCTGGCTCGGCAGGCTATTCAGGCCGTCCAACGTGGAGCGGACCGTGGAGGCGCTCGCAGCCGCTCACGATCTCGATCGACCGGGAGCGGCCGAGATCGTCGCCCTCCGCCGCCAGATCGCCGACTCCGAGCGCAGGCTGGGCCTGCACCGCGCCGCGCTGGAGGCCGGCGCCGACCCTGCGGTGGTCGCGGGGTGGATCCGGCAGGAGCAGACCCGCAGGAGCGCGGCCGAGCAGCGGCTCGCCCGGATCCCGGTCGCCCGGCCGCGACGTCTCGACCGGGAGTCATTGGCGGCGATACTGGCCGAGCTGGGTGATTTGGTAGAGCTGCTGGGCCGGGCGGACCCGGCGCGGAAGGCGAAGATCTACACAGGTCTGGGCCTGCGGCTCGTCTATCACCCGGGCAAAAGAAAAGTCCTGGTCACTTCGTTAAGTGACCAGGACCCTATGGGGTACCAGTTTGTGTCCGAGGGGGGACTTGAACCCCCATGCCCCGCAAAGGGCACTAGCACCTCAAGCTAGCGCGTCTGCCTATTCCGCCACCCGGACTTGGTGCCTGCACGCGGGACCGTCATCCCGCGTCGGCGGACTCAGGTTAGCAAACTCTTGGGCTCGCGTCATATCGGTAAGCGACCCGCCTCCGGGGGATGCCCGCGGGAGCCCGGCGGCGGCAGGATGGAGGCGCAAGCCGTACCAAACCGAAGGAGTCGACATGACCGCGCTCAATGGCGAGGACGAGGTCGCCGGGCTGTGCCGTGACCTGATCCGGATCGACTCGACCAACGCGGGCGACAACTCCGGCCCCGGCGAGCGGGCCGCCGCCGAGTACGTGGCAGGCAAGCTGGCGGAGGTCGGGCTGGAGCCGCAGATCCTGGAATCGGACAGCCGCCGGGCGAACGTGATCGCCCGCATCGAGGGGGAGGACTCCTCCCGCGACGCGCTGCTGCTCCACGGCCACCTCGACGTCGTCCCGTTCGACGCCGGCGACTGGACCCACCACCCGCTCGGCGGGGAGATCGCCGACGGGTGCGTCTGGGGGCGCGGCGCGGTCGACATGAAGAACATGGACGCGATGATCCTCGCGGTCGTCCGGCAGCGGCTCAGCGAGGGACGCCGCCCGCCGCGGGACGTGGTGCTGGCGTTCACCGCCGACGAGGAGGCCGGCGGCACCTACGGCGCGCAGTGGCTGGCCGACAAGCACAAGGACCTGTTCGACGGGTGCACCGAGGCGATCGGGGAGGTCGGCGGGTTCAGCGTCTCCATCGACGAGGCCCGCAGGCTCTATCTCATCGAGGCGGCGGAGAAGGGCATCGCCTGGATGCGGCTGACCGCCGGCGGGCGGGCCGGGCACGGCTCCATGCTCAACGACGAGAACGCGATCACCGAGCTGGCCGAGGCGGTCGGCCGCATCGGGCGTTACGACTGGCCGGTACGGCTCACGCAGACGGTCAGGACCTTCCTCGCCGAGACCTCCAAGGCGCTGGAGCTCGAACTCGACCTGGACGACGCCGAGGCGACCGTGGCCAAGCTCGGGCCGCTGGCCCGGATGATCGGCGCCACGCTGCGCAACACCGCCAACCCCACCATGCTGCAGGGCGGCTACAAGGCCAACGTGATCCCGCAGACCGCGACCGCGCACGTGGACGGCCGCTTCCTGCCCGGATACGAGGACGAGTTCTTCCAGACGATCGACGAGCTGCTCGGTCCCAACGTGACCAGGGAGTTCGTCTACCACGACATCGCCGTCGAGACCGGTTTCGACGGGCCGCTGGTGCGGGCGATGGCCGACGCGCTGCTCGCCGAGGACCCCGGTGCGCTCGCCGTGCCGTACACCCTGTCGGGCGGCACGGACCTGAAGGCGTTCAGCCGGCTGGGCATGCGCGGTTTCGGGTTCGCGCCGTTGAAGCTCCCGGCGGACTTGGACTTCTCTGGAATGTTCCATGGGGTGGACGAGCGGGTGCCGGTGGATTCGCTCCGGTTCGGGGTCCGGGTGCTTGACCGCTTCCTGGACGGTTGCTGAGACATTCCCTGGAAACTCATTGCACTGACTCGTCGTAGTGCTAACGTAACTCTCCGTTGAGGGGTTGGGTCATGCGACAAGCGGCCCACCCGGGAGCTTTGGGGAGGTCACGTGGCACGGATGCCGCAGGGGCAGTGGAGGGCGTCCTCGCCCGCTGCCCAGCGCGTGCCCGTGGCCGTTCCCGCCGACGGCGCGATCTTCGCCTGGGCTGACCGGATGGCGCGGTTCGCGGCCGGCGCCCGGCGGATCGTCAGGCGGGTCTTCGCGATCGGCGGCCTGCTGGCCGTCGGTTGGTTGCTCGCAGTCGTCTTCGGGCTCCTTGGCGCCGCTCCGGCGGCCGCGGACACCACCGCGGCGACAGGAGTGGCGAGTTCCGACGCAGGAGTGGCGCATTCCGACGCCCCCGACTCAGCCGCTTCCGGATCGGCTCCTCAGGCCGATGTCTTCCCCACGGACAGCGGCGGGCTGTCGGCGACAGGAAACGCCGAAGCCATGGCCGGGCGAGGTGTGGACGGGCTCACCAGTCAGTCGAAGCCGGCATCCCCGGCACCCGCCACCGTCGACCACAGCTCTGGCGCCGACGGGTTCGTGCCTCAGAGCAGCGGTGGACCCGGCATCTCCGGGCCGGGTGTGGGGGACGTCTCGCGGTTCGTCTACGACCCGCGGTTGATGGCGCAGCGCGCCCCGCTGGCGTGCGTGCTCCCCCCCGTCGTCCGCACAGCGGCGGACGACCCTTCCTTCTCCCCTGACTGACTCCGCCCCCTAGACCGGCCTCGTTCCCCAGTCGGACCCGCCGGTCGCGGAGCGTCTCCCAGTCCCGTCTTCAGGGCCTTGGTCCCCATCTCCAGGGGAGCCGCCCGTCCATGACGGTGAGCAATCTCCCATCCCTCGTGACGGCCGTCGGGGCTTCCGCTGTGCGGGCTCTCGTCAGGACCTCGCATGGCCTCGCACGCCGGCCACGAGATGTCAGGTATCCCCCCAAGAACCGCAAGGAGCATCAATCATGCGTACGTGGGTTAAGAGCACGACCCCCGCGGCACTGCTCGCGCTGGGTGTCATGACCCTCGGCAGCGGTACGGCGTTCGCGGACACCTCCGGTGACAACTCCATCGGCGGCGGCAACCAGGTCAACATCCCGATCTCCCTGCCGATCGACATCAGCGGCAACGCCGCCGGCGTCGTCGGCGACGCGTCCGCGGCCTCCAAGGGCGGTGCCTCCGTCGAGAACACCGGCGGCAACGGCATCCCCGGCCAGACCTCCGGCCGGGGCAGCGTCCTGGGCGGCAACCAGGTCAACGCCCCGATCACCGCGCCGATCAACGCCTGCGGCAACGCGCTGTCCCTGTTCGGCGGCTCCGAGGCGGGCTGCGCGGGCGGCGCGTCGGTCAGGAACGGCGGCGGCCGGGGCGGGGCGGGCGGCAACCGCACCAGCGGTGACCACAGCGTCCTGGGCGGCAACCAGGTCAACGCCCCGATCACCGCGCCGATCAACGCCTGCGGCAACTCGGTCGCGGTCTTCGGCGCCGCCGTCGCGGGCTGCAAGGGCGGCGCGTCGGTCAGGAACGGCGGCGGCCGGGGCGGGGCGGGCGGCAACCGCACCAGCGGTGACCACAGCGTCCTGGGCGGCAACCAGGTCAACGCCCCGATCACCGCGCCGATCAACATCTGCGGCAACTCGGTCGCGGTCCTCGGCAAGGCGTTCTCCGGCTGCAGGGGTGGCGCCGAGGYGACCGACGGCGGCCGGCCCRGTAAGCCGGGCAAGCCCGGCCGTCCGGGCAAGCCGGGCAAGCCGGGCTACCTGGGCGGGCACGGCGGGCACGGCGGCTGGCGTCCCGGCTCGACCGGCAACGACACCGACGGCCGCTTCGGCGCCGGCAGCGGCAACCAGGTGATCGCCCCGATCACCGCGCCGATCAACGTCTGCGGCAACGCGGTAGGCAACGGCGCGGCGGGCTGCGAGGGCGGCGCGTCGGTCAAGAACGGGGGCGGTGGCGGGGCGGGTGGCAACCGTACGTCGGGCAGGTCCGGTGTGCTGGCCGGCAACCAGGTCGTCGCCCCGATCACCGCGCCGATCAACGTCTGCGGCAACGCCGTCGCCGTCCTGGGCGACGCCGCGGCGGGCTGCCTGGGCGGCTCCCACGTCGGCAAGCAGACCGGCGGGCGCCACGACCACGACTACGGCCACTGGGGCCGGCGGGTCGGCGCCCACAAGAACAGCGGCCTGGTGCCCGCGCTCCCCGTCGTCCCCGCCCTCGGCGCCGGCGACCTCGCGAAGCCGGGGCAGCGCGCACAGGGCTCCGACCTCCCGCAGTTCCCCCTCGCCGGTGCGGCGCGGGACGTGGCCGGCACTCCGGCGACCGCCCGGAGCACGGGGCGGAAGGCCGACTCGCCGCTGGCCCCCGCGACGGACCTGGTCTCCTCGACCCCGCTCGGCGGCGCCCTCCCCGTGGGCGACCTCGGACTGATGAGCGCCGCCCAGCCCGCCGGGGTGACCGGGATGAACCCCGGCTCGCTGGTGGCCCTGCTGGCCGGTGTCATGGCCGCCGCCTCCGCGACGCTTTTCGCGACCACCCGCCGCATCCGCTTCGGCAGGAAGTAAGCGAGAAGTAAGACAGCAGTAACTCTTCAGCCATGTCCCCTCAGATCCACTGAGGGAGGCGCATAGACGCTTCGCCTGTGGCGAGGGATGGTGTCGCGGCCCCGGGCCGTGTTCTCCCTCGTCCTGCGAGGCAGAGAAGCTTTGCCCGTTCCGGGGGCGCGGCCCGGGACGGGCAAAGCCATGTCCGGGCAGAGCGGCTGTGACCGGTGTCACGGGGTCCTGCCCAGAGTCACATCGTCCTGGTCACACGTATGATCTTGCGACGCAGTCGGACGTCCCGGCGGCCGTCGGGATACAGTCGCAGGCGGTCGAGTTCCCAGTCACCGTATTCTGCGTGTTCGGTCAGGATCTGCCGGGCGGCGTCCCTGGAGGTGCCACGCGGAAGATGGAGAACCAAGTAGGAGTAGTCGAGCACAGCGATTAGTCTCCGAGGGTGGGCTGGGGGACGTCGGCACTCATAGGGCTTTATTGTGCGTCCTTGCGGCTTTCCTTGGGAGTGTGCCCGATGCAGATCGGGTAACCCGAGGGGAAGAAAACGGGGAAACCAATGCGAACAGCGAGGTAGGAAGCAGCGTGCCAGCCAAGAACGGCAACGCCGGCGGAACCCGCCTGGTGATCGTCGAGTCGCCTTCCAAGGCGAAGACCATCGCTGGGTACCTCGGCCGCGGCTACGTCGTGGAGTCCAGCATCGGGCATATTCGCGATCTCCCCGAGAAGGCCGACGACATCCCCGAGAAGTACAAGGGTGAGTCGTGGGCCCGCCTGGGCGTCAACGTGGATAGCGAGTTCGAGCCGCTCTATGTCGTCAACCACGACAAGAAGGCGCAGGTGAGCAAGCTCAAGCAGCTGCTCAAGGACGCCGACGAGCTCTACCTCGCCACTGACGAGGACCGGGAGGGCGAGGCGATCGCCTGGCACCTGCGCGAGGTGCTCAACCCCAAGGTGCCGGTTCACCGCATGGTGTTCCACGAGATCACCCCGCGGGCGATCCAGGAGGCGGTGGCCAACCCGCGTGCCCTGAACCTGCGGCTGGTCGACGCCCAGGAGACCCGGCGCATCCTCGACCGCCTCTACGGCTACGAGGTCAGCCCGGTCCTGTGGAAGAAGGTCAAGCCCCGCCTGTCCGCCGGCCGCGTGCAGTCCGTGGCGACCCGGCTGGTCGTGGAGCGCGAGCGCGAGCGCCTGGCGTTCACCAGCGCGAGCTACTGGGACCTGCAGGCGCTGTTCGACACCGGTCGCGACGAGGCGCCGCGCGAGTTCACCGCCACGCTGACCGGCGTGGGCGGCAAGCGCGTCGCCCAGGGGCGTGACTTCGCGAGCAACGGCAGGCTCAAGAGCGCCGATGTGGTCCACCTCGACGAGCAGGCCGCGCGGGCCCTGGCCGGGCGGCTGAGCGGCACGGCCTACAAGGTCAACTCGGTCGAGCGCAAGCCGTACACCCGCAAGCCGTACGCGCCGTTCCGGACGACCACGCTGCAGCAGGAGGCCAGCCGGAAGCTGGGCTTCTCCGCGAAGTCGACCATGCAGGTCGCCCAGCGCCTGTACGAGAACGGCTTCATCACCTACATGCGTACCGACAGCATCACGCTGTCGGAGACCGCCGTCGCCGCCGCGCGCAGCCAGGCCATCAAGCTGTACGGCGCGGCGTACGTGCCCGACAAGCCGCGCGCCTACGCCAGCAAGGTGAAGAACGCGCAGGAGGCGCACGAGGCGATCCGCCCCTCGGGTGAGGAGTTCCGCACGCCGGGCGAGACCGGGCTGAGCGGCGACATGTTCCGGCTGTACGAGCTGATCTGGCAGCGGACCGTCGCCTCGCAGATGAAGGACGCGGTCGGGGAGTCGGTCACCGTCAAGGTGGGCGGCGTCTCCAGTTCCGGTGAGCAGGTCGAGTTCGGCGCCACCGGCCGGACCATCACCTTCCACGGCTTCCTCAAGGCCTACGTCGAGGGCGCGGACGACCCGTCCACCGACCGTGACGACTCCGAGAAGCGCCTGCCGAACCTGGACGAGGGCGACCGTCTCACCGCGGCCGCGCTCAACGTGCTGGCGCACGCCACCAAGCCGCCCGCGCGCTATACCGAGGCCTCGCTCATCAAGGAGCTGGAGGACCGGGAGATCGGCCGTCCCTCGACCTACGCGTCGATCATCGGAACGATCCTGGACCGCGGTTACGTGTTCAAGAAGGGCACGGCCCTGGTGCCGTCCTTCCTGGCGTTCGCGGTGGTCAACCTGCTGGAGCAGCACTTCGGCCATCTCGTCGACTACGACTTCACGGCCGACATGGAGAAGGTCCTCGACGACATCGCCAACGACCGGGCGGAGCGGGTGCCCGAGCTGCGCCGCTTCTACTTCGGCGAGGAGGGCGACGAGGGCCTGAAGGAGATGGTGACCGATCTCGGTGAGATCGACGCCAAGGAGATCAGCTCCTTCTCGATCCGGGGCACCGACATCATGATCCGGGTGGGCCGCTACGGCCCCTACCTGGACCGCGAGGGCGCCCGGGTGAACGTGCCCGAGGACCTGGCGCCCGACGAGCTCACGGCCGAGCGGGCCGAGGAGCTGTTCTCGCGCCCCACGGGCGACCGGGAGCTGGGCAGGGACCCGGTCACCGGTCACATGATCGTGGCCAAGGACGGCCGTTACGGCCCCTACGTGACCGAGATCCTCCCCGAGGAGCCGCCGCCGGCCGAGGGGAAGAAGAAGACGAAGAAGGCCGACGCGCCCAAGCCGCGCACGGGGTCGCTGCTGAAGTCGATGTCCCTGGATACCGTCACCGTCGAGGACGCGCTGAAGCTGCTGTCGCTGCCCAGGAAGCTCGGCGAGATCGACGGCCAGGAGGTCACGGCGCAGAACGGCAAGTTCGGTCCCTACATCAAGAAGGGCACCGACTCGCGCTCGCTGGCGTCCGAGGAGGAGATGTTCACCGTCACGCTGGAGCAGGCCAAGGAGCTGTTCGCTCAGCCCAAGGCCCGCGGCAGGCGTGCCGCCGCCGCGCCTCCGCTGCGCGAGCTCGGTGAGGATCCCGTCTCCAAGAAGCCGATCGTGGTCAAGGAGGGCCGCTTCGGCCCGTACGTGACCGACGGCGAGACGAACGCCTCCCTGCGCAAGGGCGACGAGGTCGAGCAGATCACCACCGAGCGCGCCGCCGAGCTCCTCGCCGACCGCCGTGCCCGCGGCCCGGCGCCCAAGCGGCCCACCCGCCCCAAGGCCAAGGCGAAGGCCTGAGGGCTCTGAGGGCCTCCTGAGTCGCTGAGAGCCTCCTCAGGGACCGGGAGGTCCGGGGGAACGCATCCGCCGTCCCGGGCGTTCTTCGGAACGCGCCGGGTACGGCGGGCGGGCGTGGGAGAGGTGGCGGTGGCGGTCGTGGGCTTCGTGTCGCTGGTCGTGGGGGTCGTGGCGCTGGTCCACTACTACCTCTGGCGCCGCCTGATCCGCGCCACCACGGCCGAGGGGCGGACCCGCCGGGTGCTGACCTGGATCCTGGCCGGTCTCGGCGTGCTCGTCCCGGTGACGCTCGTCGGCTCCCGGAGCGAGTGGGGGCACTTCCTGGCCTGGCCGGGGTTCTTCTGGATCGCGGTGATGTTCTACCTGACGGTCTTCCTGGTGCTGCTGGAGATCCCCCGCGCGCTCGCCCTGCTGGTGCTGAGCCGTTCCGACCGTCGTCGCGCCGACACCCGCCTGTCCCGGCGGGTGACCGGCCGCAGCCAGGCGCACGCCGCCCCGGGCGCCGGGCCGATGCCTCCGCTCTCCGACCCCGGGGCCGCCCCGCTGCCCGAGCCCGTGCCCGGTGACGCCGCTTCCGGTGACGTCCCCTCCCGGGGCGCCACCCGGCTGTCCGTCGAGGATCCGCCCGCCGCCCTCGCCCCTCCGGCGCCGGGGGCGGCCGGTCCCGGGGGTGGGGCCGGCAGCCCGGCCGGAGCCGGAGYGGCGGCGATCGGCCGCAGGCTCTTCATCGCCCGCACGGCCGCCGCCGTCGCCGGGGTGGGGGCGCTGGCCACGGTCGGCAACGGCGTCCGGACCGCCCTCGGCGACCCGGTGATCGAGTCGGTCCGGGTCGCGCTGCCCAAGCTGGATCCGCGTCTCAGCGGCCTGCGGTTCGCCGTCGTCAGCGACATCCACCTCGGCCCGCTCACCGGTACGGCGCACGCCGAGCGCATCGTCCGCATGGTCAACTCGCTGGAGGCCGACGTGGTCGCCGTCGTCGGCGACCTGGTCGACGGCACGGTGGCCCAGCTCGGCACGGTGGCCAGGCCGTTGAGGGGTCTCGAATCCCGCTACGGCACCTACTTCGTCACCGGCAACCACGAGTACTACACCGCCAACGGCCCCGGGGAGTGGATCGAGGAGCTCCGCCACCTCGGTGTCCGCCCGCTCCAGAACGAGCGCGTCGAGATCGCCCACGGGGGCGCCGTGCTGGACCTCGCGGGGGTCAACGACGTCGCGGGCGGCCCCGCCGGCGACGGCCCGGACTTCGAGCGGGCGCTCGGCGGCCGGGACCGCTCCCGGTCCACGGTCCTCCTCGCCCACCAGCCGGTCCAGGCGTACCAGGCCGCCGCGTACGGCGTCGACCTGCAGCTCTCCGGCCACACCCACGGCGGCCAGATGGTCCCCTTCGACCTGGTCGTCCCGCTGCAGCAGCCGGTCGTCTCCGGTCTCGGCGAGGTGGACGGGACCCGGGTCTACGTCACCCGGGGCGCCGGTTTCTGGGGGCCGCCCGTCCGGGTCGGGGCTCCCCCCGAGATCACCCTGCTGGAGCTCCGCGGCGAGGAGTCGTAGAGAAGCGGGTGACGAGGACTTCTTCTCGCAGGTGCCGCCCGCCGGGGATTTTCGCGAGTGCCGCCTGCGCGGGACAGGCCGCACGTATTACCCTCATGCGATGAGCAGCCGGGCATATCCGTCGGGCTCATGTTTTTCCCAGCCCAGCGAGCACCTGGATACGCTGACACCATGACCACCCCTGGCCGGAACACCGCGCGCCGCAAGCCTCCCAACGTGCTGGCCAACGCTCCGTTCCGCAAGCTGTGGACGGCCATGGCGGTGTGCAGCCTCGGCGACTGGCTGAACATCATCGCGTTGACCGCGCTTGCCGGAAACCTCACCAGCGGAGCCGGATACAAGGCTCAGAGCCTGGCCATCGGCGGCGTCTTCGTCGCGAAGATGCTCCCGGCCATCCTGCTGGGCCCTCTCGCGGGCGCGTTCGCCGACCGGTTCGACCGCCGGTTGACCATGTTCTTCTCCGACCTGCTGCGCTTCGCGCTGGTCCTGTCGATCCCGCTGATCGGCAGCTACCAGTGGGTGATCATCGCCACGTTCCTGGTCGAGTGCGTCAACCTCTTCTGGGTCCCCGCCAAGGACGCCACGGTGCCGAACCTGGTGCCCAAGGAGCGGCTGGAGGAGGCCAACCAGCTCAACCTCCTGGTCACGTACGGCACCGCCCCGGTCGCCGCTCTCCTGTTCGCCGTGCTGTCGGTGGCCGACGACGCCCTGGGCAGGTTCGTCCCGTACTTCGCCGACCGTGACACCTACCTGGCGCTGTTCATCAACGCCATCGCGTACCTGGTGTCGGCCGTCATCATCTTCACGCTCAAGGACATCTCGAAGCCCGGCGCGACGGCCACCGCGATCTCCACGCCGTCGGTGCTGCGGCAGATCGTCGACGGCTGGCGCTTCGTCGGCGGCAACCGGCTGATCCGGGGCCTGGTCATCGGCATGCTCGGCGCGTTCGCCGCAGGCGGCACGGTGGTCGGTGTGGCCAAGATCTACGTGGTGGCGTTGCGGGGCGGCGACGCGGCCTACGGCGTGGTGTTCGGCGCGGTCTTCGTCGGCATGGCCGCCGGCATGTTCTTCGGGCCCAGGCTGCTGCGGGAGCTGTCCCGGCGGCGGTTGTTCGGGCTGTCGATCGTCGTGGCCGGGGTGGTGCTCGCCGCGATCGCGCTCATCCACAACCTGGTGATCGTCGCCCTGCTCACCGTGGTGCTGGGGGCGTGCGCCGGGATCGCCTGGATCATCGGCTACACCATGATCGGGCTGGAGGTGGAGGACAACCTGCGCGGCCGTACGTTCTCCTTCCTGCAGTCGCTCGCCCGGGTCACCCTGCTGCTGGTGGTCGCGGTCGCGCCGACGCTGGCGGGCCTGTTCGGCATGCACGAGGTCAGGCTCGGCGGGGAGACGGTCTACCGGTTCGACGGCTCCAACCTGGTGCTGCTGATCGGCGCACTGCTCGCGGTGATCGTCGGTCTCCTCGCGCTGCGGCACATGGACGACCGCAAGGGCGTGTCGATCGTCTCCGACCTGGTCGCGGCGGTGCGCGGCGAGCGGTTCGCGCCCGAGGAGACCGAGCAGCCGCGCGGGATGTTCATCGCGTTCGAGGGCGGTGAGGGCTCGGGCAAGACCACACAGTCCAGGTTGCTCGCGATCTGGCTCCGGGACCAGGGCTTCGACGTCGTGCAGACCCGGGAGCCGGGCTCGACCAAGGTGGGCATGCGGCTGCGCGCCATCCTGCTGGACGCCGTCCACCAGGGGCTGTCGGCGCGGTCGGAGGCGTTGCTGTACGCGGCCGACCGGGCCGAGCACGTGGAGAAGGTCATCCGCCCGGCGCTCTACCGGGGGTCGATGGTGATCTCCGACCGTTACGTGGACTCCTCGCTCGCCTACCAGGGGGCCGGCCGGGCCCTGGAGCCCGGCGACGTGGCCAGGATCAACGCCTGGGCCACCGGAGGGCTCGTCCCCGACCTGACCGTGCTCATCGACACCCCGCCGTCGGTCGGCCTGACCCGGCTGGGCGGGGCCGCCGACCGGATCGAGTCCGAGCCGCTGGAGTTCCACGAGCGGGTGCGCCGCGAGTTCCGCTCGCTGGCCGCCGCCGCCCCGGACCGCTACCTGGTCGTCGACGGGACCCTCGCCCAGGACCAGATCTCCCTGCTCATCCATGACCGGGTCCGCGAGGTGCTGCCCGACCCGGTGCCGGAGGAGTCGGAGGACGCCACCGGGACCATCCCCGTCATCCGCGACTGACACCGGCGGTAGGTTGAGGGCGTGGGAGTCTTCGATGACCTTGTGGGGCAGGAGCGGGCCGCGGTGGCGCTCCGCCGGGCCGCCGAAGGGGCCGCCGAGATGCTGGCCGGAGGCTCCGGCGCGGGGATGACCCACGCGTGGCTGTTCACCGGGCCGCCCGGGTCCGGCAGGGAAGCGGCGGCACGGGCGTTCGCCGCCGCGCTGTTCTGCCCCGACCAGGGGTGTGGCCACTGCGACATGTGCCACCAGGTGGCGATCGGCTCCCACCCGGACCTGGAGATCGTCCGCACCGAGGGTCTCTCCTACGGCATCAAGGAGACCCGTCAGCTCATTCTCCGGGCGGCCGGGGCGCCGACGCTGGGGCGCTGGAGGGTCGTTCTGTTCGAGGGCGCCGACCGGATGCCGGAGCGCGCCTCCAACGCGCTGCTGAAGGCGATCGAGGAGCCGCCGCCCAAGACGGTCTGGCTGCTCTGCACGCCGTCGCCCGCGGACCTGGTCATCACCATCCGGTCGCGCTGCCGGGTGGTCACCCTGGTCACTCCGCCCACGGCGGCGGTCGCCCACGCGCTGGTGACCCGCGACAACATCCCGCCGGACATGGCGGAGTTCGTCGCGCGGGCCACCCAGGGCCATCTGGAGCGGGCCCGGCGGCTGGCACTGGACCCGGAGATGCGCGCACGCCGCGAGGCGGTGCTCTCCATCCCCCGGTCGCTCACCGGGGTCGGGGAGTGCGTCATCGCCGCGGAGCGGTTGGTGGACACCGCCAAGAAGGAGGCCGACGCGGTCTCCTCGGCGCTGGACGAGGGGGAGACCGCCGAGCTCCGCAAGATCTACGGTGAGGGCTCCTCGGGGAAGGGGCTGAACAAGGGCCTGATCCGGGGTGGGGCAGGGGCGATCAAGGATCTGGAGAAACTCCAGAAGTCCCGGGCCACCCGGACCCAGCGTGACGTCATCGACGCGGCGCTGCTCGACCTGGTGGCGTTCTACCGCGACGTGCTGGCCATGCAGTTCGGCGCGCCCGTGGAGCTGGCCAACGAGGACCGGCGGGCCGACCTGGAGAGCCTGACCCGCTCCTCCACCCCCGAGGACACGCTGCGCAGGATCGACGCGATCATGCGCTGCCGCGAGCGGCTGGCCGCCAACGTCAACCCGCAGATGGCCGTCGAGGCGATGACCATCTCGCTGCACCGGCCCCAGCTCTGACCTGACCGGTGGTCCGGCCGGTGTCCCCGGGCGACCTGGAGGCGGTTTCCGCGTCTCCCGGTCATGCGGCCGGAACGTCTGGTCATGCGGGCCGGAACATCCCAGCCCGGAAGACCGGAGCCCGCTGAGACGACCGACTCGTCGACGGGACCGCTCCGGGTGAGCAGCTCATCGTCCGATGGAGGCGGAGTCCGGGGTGACCGGCTCGGGCCGCCACCGGGCGCTCATCCGTTCCCGGAGGTCGGTGAAGCGCGGGATTCGAGAATCGGCTGGTGAGGTGATGAGGGCTGTCATGCCCCAGCGGCACTCATCCGCCTTTTTCCCCATGAATGGAACCAATCGCGGCTAATGCCACTCAAAGGATGAGTGTGGATCGTTAGAATTCCCAGCGAATTTCCATGCATTCGTTATAAATCTATCGGACAGTGTCCTGCTCTACGGGGATGAGCAGGAAGACCGGGGGACTTTTGAGGAGCATCGAAGCACGTCAAGAGGTGATGGCGCCGGGGGTCAGGCGAGCTGTCACCAGCCGGGTGGACAACCACGACGTGCTGAGGATCGAGTGGCCGGAGCCGGTGGACGGGGAGATCGTCCTACGGCACGTGGAGACGGGGGAGGAACGCGGGGGCACCGATCTCGCAGGGCTGTGGCCGGGCGTCTGGACGGTGTCGCACCGGGACGAACCCCTCGCCACCGACGATCCGGGATTCTCGCTGGACGGGCTGCTCGCCTACGCCGAGACGCCCCGCGACCGGGAGATCCGGGCGTTCCGGACCTCCCTCGGCACTCTCGCCCTGACCGTCCGCGACGTCGAACCGTACGTCGAGGTGACCGCCGTCGTCTCCGACGACGGTGTGATCGAGATCGACGGCGTGATCGCGTACGGCGAGCCGATCGAGGGCTCGGCCAGTCTCGTGGCCGTGGCCAGGAAGGGCCCGGAGCCGGTGAGCGGTCCGGCGCTCTTCCGGGGGCGCCGCTTCGAAGGGGTCCTTCAGATCGAGCCGATGGCCCGGGCACAGGTGAGGCGGCGGGCCTTCTGGGACCTCCACGCCGAGGTCGCCGGGGTACGGCTGCCGCTGGCGGCCCGTCTCGACGACATCACCGACAAGAAGACCAAAGTACGTTTCCCCGCCCAGCGCGTGGGACAGGTGAGGGTCCGGCCGTACTACACCGACACCGACAGCCTCGCCGTCGCGCTCACCGTCGAGGAGGAGACCTCATGAAGATCTCCTTTCTGATCCTCAACGCCTACGGCATGGGGGGGACGATCCGGGCCACCTTCGACCTCGCCACCGAGATGTCCGAGCGGCACGACGTCGAGGTGATCAGCGTCTTCCAGCACACCGACCTGCCCTTCCTGCCGCTGGGATCCAAGGTCAGGCTGCGTTCGCTGGTGGACCTGCGGGAGGGGGCCAGGGTCCGCTGGCCGTACACGAAGAAGGCGGAGCGGCTGGGCGAGCAGCCGAGCGCGCTGATCCACCCCGAGGAGCGCGCCTACGCCTCCTTCAGCGCCTGGAGCGACGACGTGCTCAGGCGCGAGCTGCGGCGGCTCCGCACCGACGTGCTGATCACCACTCGCGCCGGGCTGAACATCATGGCCGCCCGGTTCGCCCGCAGGCGGGTCGTCACGATCGCCCAGGAACACCTGCACTTCGAGGCTCACCAGCCCGGCATCTTCGAGGAGATCCGGCAGTGGTACCCGAAGCTGGACGCGATCGTCACCCTCACCGAGGCCGACGAGCAGGACTACCGGACCATGCTCGACGGGGCGCGGACGCGGGTCTACACCATCGGCAACGGGCTGGCCGGAGGGCCGCGCCCCCGCTCCAGGCAGGACAACCGGATCGTGCTGGCCGCCGGGCGGCTGGTGCCCGTCAAGGGGTACGACCGGTTGCTGAAGGCGTTCGCCCAGGTGGTCCGGGAACGCCCGGACTGGAAGCTGCGGATCTACGGCGAGGGCCGGATCAGCGACAAGCTGGTCAAACTGGCCGTGAAGCTGCGCCTGCACAACAACGTCACGTTCATGGGCCCGACCGGCGACATCGAGGGCGAGCTGGCCAAGGCCTCCATCCACGCGGTCAGCTCCCGGTTCGAGGGCTTCGGCATGACCATCATCGAGGCGTTCGCGTGCGGGGTGCCGGTGGTCAGCTTCGACTGTCCCCGAGGACCTCGGGAGATCATCACTTCCGGTCATGACGGGATGCTGGTCCCGCCCGACGACGTGGACGCCCTGGCCGGGGGGCTGCTCAAGATGATCGACGACGAGGAGGGCCGTCACCGGATGGCGGCCAACGCGCTGGAGACGGCCGGGCGCTACGACATCTCCATGATCGTGGAACGGTGGGAGAAGTCCTTCGCCGAGCTCGTGCGCTGACAGCAGGACGAGGACAATCCCGTTCTGATCAACTTCCGCACCGGGGAACAGGGCCGGTGCTCCGATGCGGAAGCCCACGGGGCCGCCTGTGACGCGTAGTGTGGCTCCGTGGGCGCTTAGCCGTACCCCCAGCAGCTTTGGAGCCACATGAGCATGATCATGGCCGTGAGCTTCACCCGTTACGGCCGGCTGTACTACCTCGATCCGGGCGAGCACAGTCCCAAGGTCGGCGACAGGGTGCTGGTGCCCACCGACGCGGGGCCGGAGGTGGCCGAGTGCGTGTGGGCGCCGCAGTGGAGCAGCGAGGAGATCGGCGGACTCCCGGTGTGCGCGGGCATCGCGGGTGAGGAGCACCTGGCCCGCGACGAGGGCAACAAGCGGAGGCGCGCGGAGGCGCGCAGCGTCTCCAAACGCCTGATCAAGCGGCACGAGCTGCCCATGAAGGTCGTCGGCGTCGACTACCTCGACTCCGACAACGTCTACACCGTCTACTTCTCGGCGCCCCACCGCGTCGACTTCCGCGCCCTCGTCCGCGACCTGGCCCGCAACCTGCGCGCCCGGGTGGAGCTGCGCCAGATCGGCCCCCGCGACGAGGCCCGCCTGCAGGGCGGCATCGGCCCCTGCGGCCGCGACCTGTGCTGTGCCACCTTTCTCAAGGACTTCGAGCCGGTCTCCGTGCGCATGGCCAAGGACCAGGACCTGCCGGTCAACCCGCTGCGCATCGCGGGGGCGTGCGGACGGCTGATGTGCTGCCTCAAATACGAGCACCCGCTCTACGTCAACGCGAACAACAAGATGCCCCGCGTCGGCCTCAAGGTCGACACCCCCGAGGGCCCGGGGACCGTCGTGGGACGCAACGTCCCCTCGGACTCGGTGACGGTCCGGCTGGACGAGGGCGGGCGGCGCTGCGCCTGCCCCTCCGCCTCGGTCTGCTCCCCGCGCAAGCAGCACGACACGATGTACGGCGAGGCGGCGACGGCCGCCGACGGCCCCCCGGAGGGGTAGCCGGCTCAGCCGGCGGTCCCGGTCCCGGTCTGTGCCGCGGCGTGGCTCAGCCGATGGGTGCCGGCTGAGCCGTGTGCCGCAGGCTGCTCGGCCTGTGGTCGCGGTTCCGGTCGTGCCGCACGCGGCTCAGCCGGCGGATGCCGTTCCGGTCGTGTGCCGTAGCAGCGTACGCAGGATCTCCTCCGCATGGGTCCACAGCAGCGCGCCGCCGGCGTCGGGCACGAGATGGCGGCGCGCGGACGGGATGCGGCCGGCCAGGGTGGCGCCGTGGTCGGGGGAGTGGACCGTGCTGGTGTCCTGCCGGCCGTACCAGAGGTCGACCGGCACGGTGATGCCCGTGGGGTCGAACGGCCAGCGTCCCATGGCCAGAACGGTGTCCCGGGCGTATCCGGCCGGACCCTGGGAGAACGCCTCGTCCATGGCACGGCGGAAGGCCCGCTCGAACGAGGGCTGCAGGTAGACCTCGCGGTCGAGGCCGGGACTCCCGGCGATGATCATTTCCCACAGCGCATCGGGACTGCCGAATCCGGCGAAGGACGCCTCGGCGCGGGCCGGGTCGGCCGCCACGGAGTCGACCAGGAAGCGGACCTCCGGCTCCAGGGCGTCGGCGAACTCCGGCGCGGCCAGCTCGTCCCCGCCGGAGACGATCGCCGCCCCCACCGCGACGCCCGCCGCCGCGCAGGCGAGGGCGTAGGGCGCTCCCTGGGAGAACCCGACGACCATCAGGCCCTCCAGGCCGCGCGCCGCCGCGAGGTCGCGGATGTCATCCGCCCAGCCGTCCAGGGTCCGGCCGGGCGCGGGGTCGGAGGCTCCCAGCCCCGGGCGGTCCACCGAGACGAGACGGACCCCGAGAGCGTCGACGACGTCCGTGCCGAACCCCAGCCACCGGCTCGTGGCCGCACCGGGGCACAGCAGCACCGGGCTGCCGTCCTGCGGCCCCCACTCCGCCCAGCCCAGCAGCCGGCCGTCGGGAAGCCCGCTCTCTCCGATTCGGACCGGGTCTTCAACGTTCACATGCATGACCGGAATTGTCGCTGGCGGGCGCTGAGGACGCACGTCGTTTTCCGCCGATGGCGGACGGTCCTGGCGGTTCGCGAGGTTGATCGTGAAGTATCTCTGCGTCAGGAACGGAATGCGGGAACGGGCAGGCGAACATGGGAGTGCGGGCATGGCGATGATCCGGCTCGGTGACACGGAGTTCGGCTGTGACGAGGCCGGCAGCGGGCCGGTGGTCGTCCTGGTACACGCGGGCTGTGCGGACAGGCGGATGTGGGATCACCAGTTCCGGACGCTGTCCGAGAGGTATCGGGTGATCCGCTATGACTGGCGTGGGTACGGCGAATCCGGTGACGCGACCGGCGAGTTCGCCCACCACGAGGACCTGCTGGCACTGCTGGACGCCTTCGAGGTGGACCGGGCCGTGCTGGTGGGCAGCTCGGACGGCGGCAAGATCTCGCTGGACGCCGCGCTCACCGCACCCGAGCGGGTCACCGCGCTCACCCTGGTCGCTCCCGGGCTGTCCGGGTACGAATGGCCGCCGTCGATGCCGGCCCGGTACCGGGAGCGGGTGCACAGCGTGATCGGGGTCGACCGGCTCCGGAGCTATCGCACCGGTGAGGTGGAGACCGTCGACGTGGCGGAGCTGGAGGCGTACTCCGAGGCCGAGACGGAGTTCCTGGTGGCCGGGCCCGGCCGTACCCGCGACGACCTCGCTCCCCAGGTGTGGGAGCTGGCGCTGAAGATGGACCGCCTGCTGAACGAGCGCTCGTGGACCGGGCCGCACGGCAGCGACCGTGGCCTGCGGCCGCCGGCGAGGGGGCGGCTCGCCGAGGTCGAGGTGCCGACCCTGGTGGTCACCGGGACGGCCGACGTGCCGGAGATCCTGGAGGTGTCCGACCTGCTGGTGCGGGAGATCGGGAAAGCCCGCCGGGTCGAGTTCCCGGACACCGGCCACCTGCCGCCGCTGGAGCGCCCGGAGGAGTTCACCGCCGTCCTGACCGGCTTCCTGGCGTCTCTTTAGAGATTCCCCGAGCTGTTCCCGGGTTGGAGGTCTTCCCGGTCGGGAGGTGTCCCGGGGCTGTCCGGAGATGTCCCGGGGTTGGGAAGTCGCGTGCTCTCGGAGGGTCGCCGGCACTTCTCGGAGAGCTCCCGGCACATCCCCGGCTCCACTCCTCTGCTCCTCTGCGACTTCCCCGCCCAGGGCGGCCGGGTGGGTGGGATGACGGGGCGATCGATCAGTCCGCCGTGGGGCAGTGGATCCGTCCTCGGTGAGGAATTCGGGGAGGTGGGCGTAGGATTCCCCCGGAATGCGATCTGCCGCCCCCCGAAAGGCACAGCGTGAGATTCCGCCGTACGGTTGCCGCCCTCGTGGCGCTGGTTCTCTCCGCGACAGCCTGCACCGGTGCCGACCGAGCGCGGACCGCGCTCGACTGGACGGGCTGCGGTGACGGGTTCGAATGCGCCAAGCTGGGCGTGCCGCTCGACCACGACAGGCCCGACGGCGAGCGGATCCAGATCAGCGTGATCCGGCTCCCCGCCTCGGGAGACCGGCTCGGCTCGATCCTCGTGAACCCGGGTGGCCCCGGCGGTTCCGGGATCGAATACGCGCGCAGCGCGCGCTCGGTGCTGAGCGAGGCCGTACGGGCCCGTTTCGACGTGGTGGGATTCGACCCGCGCGGGGTCGGTGAGTCCTCGCCCGTCCGCTGCCTGTCGCCGAGCGAGCTGGACGCCTATCTCAGCCTCGACGGCTCCCCCGACTCGCCCGCCGAGGTCGCCGCACTGGAGGAGGGCTCGCGGCGGTTCGCCGCCGGATGCCGGTCCCGCTCGGGCAAGCTGCTGCCGCACGTCGGCACGGCCGACGCGGCACGGGACATGGACCTGCTCCGCGCGGCCCTCGGGGACAAGGGGCTCACCTACCTCGGCAAGTCGTACGGCACGCAGCTCGGCGCGGTCTACGCCGACCTCTTCCCCGGCCGCGTCCGCGCCCTCGTCCTGGACGGCGCGGTGGACCTCTCGCTCTCCCCGCTGGAGCTGAACGCCACTCAGGCCCACGGCTTCGAGGTCGCTCTCGACGCGTTCCTCGAAGACTGCTTCACCGCCGCGGACTGTCCCTTCGAAGGCCCGGTGAAGCCGGCCCGTGAGGAGCTCGCCGCCCTGCTCGGCAGGACGGACCAGGAGCCCCTGGCCAACAAGAGCGGCGACGGCCGCCGGATCAGCGAGGCGTGGACCACCCTTGGCCTGATCACCCCCCTCTACGACCGGCAGGCGTGGCCGGTCCTCCGCCAGGCGCTCAACGAGGCGTTGAAGGGTGACGGGACCACACTCCTGCGCATGGCCGACCTGCTGATCGACCGCCGCGAGGGCGGCGCGTACTCCAACCAGACGGAAGCCAACATGGCCGTCAACTGCGTCGACGGTCGCTTCCCCGCCACCTCCGCCGCCTTGGCCGAGGCCGCCCGCGATTCCGTCGGCGACGCGCCGCTGTTCGGCCCCTCTGTCATGTGGTCGTCGCTGCCCTGCGTTTACTGGCCGGCCAAGGCGACGTCCCAGGAGAAGGTCGACGCCCCCGGCGCCGCCCCCATCATGGTCGTCGGCACCGAACGCGACCCGGCCACGCCGTACGAGTGGTCCGAGGCCCTTGCCGACCAGCTCTCCTCCGGGGTGCTGGTCGGTTTCGACGGCGACGGGCACACCGCGTACCTGACCGGCTCGGCATGCGTGGACCGTCTGGTCGACGACTATCTGATCAACCTGGCCGTGCCCAAGGACGGAGTCCGCTGCCCCAAGATCGGTTGATTCGGGGGCGCAGAAAGCCTCCGGGAGCCTGTAGACTGCCGTAGGCCGCGCGAAACATGCGCGGCACGCCGCCTTAGCTCAGTCGGCCAGAGCACTTCACTCGTAATGAAGGGGTCTGGGGTTCGATTCCCCAAGGCGGCTCCCAGGTCAGAGGCCCCCACCGGGTTCCGGTGGGGGCCTTTTGCTAACACCCTTGCTGACAACGCTGTGGATCCGGTTGGGCCTCCCCTCGTAACGTGGAGAGGCTCAGATGCTTGAGGGTTCGGCATCGGCTGATGCTTTACACCGTGCCTGGATCTCGTAGTCGATGTGACCGTCGGCTCGCAGCGCGGCCAGTGAAGCGGCTGGTCGGGCTGGGACATGTCCAGCGCCTGATGGGGGCGCCTTCGAAGAGCGTCTGGCCACTCGTCACAATGTCGGCCATGGCTTCTCTTGTGCACCACGTGAGCATCGACTGTGCGGACACCTACCGGCTCGGAACCTTTTGGGCCGAGGTGCTGGACACCAGGATCAGCGACGACGACCAACCTGGTGATCCCGAGGCCTTGGTCGAGGCAGAGGGTATCTCGATTCTGTTCATCGCTGTCCCCGAGGGCAAGACGGTCAAGAACCGGGTTCACTTTGACATCCAGCCCACAGACCGCACTCGCGACGAGGAGGTCGAGCGTCTGCTGTCCCTCGGCGCCACTCTGGTCGGCGACCGTCGCCGCCCCGACGGCTCCGGCTGGGTCACCCTTGCCGACATCGAGGGAAACGAGTTCTGCGTCGAGCGCAATGCCGCCGAGCGGGCCGCCACCACCTCCTGACCTTCCGCCGAGCGTCGGTGCCCCGACCCGGCCTCCCGGGTGACCGCAACCGATCACCCGGGAACGCAGGTCAGCCGAAGGGGTGTAAAGCATCAACCGAAGCCACACTGTCAAGCATCAGTGGCACCGGCGACCTGCGCGAACTGCCCGTGGGGCAGTGCCGAGGCCGCGATCCTCCCCCGATGCCGGCGGGAAGTGCATGTCGTGCTCGAACGCGAGAACCAGTACGGGTGCGCCGATGTCGCCGAGGGCCGCCCTACGCTGCCCGTCACGAAGCCATCGGTCGGACGCCGCAGACTGGCCGTTCTCACCCTCCGCCGAGGTCCACACCGACTCCTGCGCGCCGAGCAGCTCAAGCCATACGCGGACCTGGTCTTCGTCTTCCCGTAGAACCGCCGGCGGCCCGGCGTCTCTCCGGTCGTACCGGCGGGGCAGGCGGCGCCGGAGTCCCAGCGTCTAAAGGAAGCCGTAAGTAATCCGTAAACGGGTTCCGCGAAGCTGAAGGCACATCGCAACGGCGGGCCGGACAGACCCGCCGCCCCTGAGGAGCAGAACATGAGCAAGGTTGTCGCAGTCATCTACATCTCGATGGACGGCGTCGTGGAGGAGCCCGCCTGGACCGCGCCGTTCTGGAACGACGACCACGGCAAGTTCCAGGCCGGCCAGCTCTCCCAGAGCCGTGCCCTGCTCCTCGGCCGCGTCACCTACGACGGCATGTCCGAGGCCTGGCAGGCGATGGAGGCGGCCGGCGAGGACGTGGGCGAGATGAACAGCATCCCGAAGCACGTGGCCTCCACCACGCTCAAGGAACCGACGTGGAACGCAGCCGTCATCGAAGGCGACGTCGCCGAGGGAGTCGCCAAGCTGAAGGCCGAGGACGGTAAGGACCTCCTCGTCTACGGCAGCGGCGATCTGGTCAACTACCTGATCAAGCACGACCTCATCGACGAGCTCAAGCTCTTCCTCCACCCGGTCGTCGTCGGCAAGGGCAAGCGCCTGTTCCCCGACGGCGTCGACACCAAGACCTGGCAGCTCGCCGGCACCTACACCTTCAGTTCCGGCGCCATCGTCCTGGACTACCGCCCGGCAGCCCGGCAGGAGGCGTAGACACGAGGTTTCGGCATGCGACACGCCCTGCCGCCGGTGTGTTCCCGTCCTCGTTCCGAGCCGCTCTGCAGCCATCGCCTGGAGCGACGGTCCTGGATCGTGCCGTACGTACCAGGGGCCGATGCCTTCTCCGGACTTCACCCGTCTCATCCGGCCCCCGGTCTCGGAGAGCCGCCGGGGTAGTCAGCCGGAGACGCCGAGGAAGAAGGCGGCCGGGATCAGGGCGACGGTCAGGGCGACGGCCCACCACCTGGGGCGGGGGGTCTCCTTCAGGACGGTGACGCCGAGGGGCACGAGCGCGAGGGCCAGGCCGAGGAGGGCCGCCAGTGAGATCGGGTCGCTGCTGCCCTTGAGCACGCCCAGCGGCAGTCCCGCCGCGAGGGCGAGGGCCGCGCAGCGCGTGATGCCGACCGCGCCGGCGCCGAGGGCCTTGGCGCGGAAGGCGCCGGCGGCGAGCACGATCCAGCCGGTCATGATGAAGACGTTGACCGCCTTGAAGACATGGAAAGCGCCGTAGGTGTCGCCGACGGCCTTCCGCGCCGCCTCCAGGCCGAGGGTGTCCACCATCTGGAAGGCCAGATGGCTGACTCCCGCGTGGAAGACGCGGCCGAACAGGCCGAGCACCACCAGCGTGACCCCCCACCTGGCCCAGCCGGGATGGGAGGCGCCGATCCTGCGGGACAGGGAGGTCGCCGCAGGCCACAGGAGTACGGTTCCCGCGGCGAAGAGGCCGTAGGAAAGGGCCATCTGCCCCGGCTGAGCGGCGTAGGCGGCCAGCTGGCCGGGGAAGAAGTCGTTCTCTTCGACCCGTGCCAGCACGCCTGCCAGGAGCAGCAGCGGCCCGAGGACCAGACTGACGCCCTCGGCCCATGGCCCGGGGAGTGCCGCGCGGTCGGGCGAGGAGGTCTGCGGGGGTTCGGCGATCGTCATGTGGATCATTGAATCGGCGGCGGCTCGCGGGCACATGGGCGCTGAGGCGAGAGTCGGGGGTATACCTGGCACTACCTCCAGCCTCGGCGCGGGACGGCCAGGACCGTGCGGACGCGCCAGTGGTTGTTGTCCGCGTCGGACCTGGCGACCACGGCCGCCGTGGGCGGTCCGGCGAGGAACAGCGGCTCGGCCTCGCAGGTGGGATGAATTTTTCACACTCCTTATAAAGTGCGAATTATGCCTCTGCTTCTCTCTGTGAACCTCGCTCACCTGCACTCCGCCGACTACACCGACGCCGACTTCACCGGGATCGACAAGCGTCCCGTGGACGGACCGGTCGCCGTGGCCGCGCCGGGCCCGATGGGGACGGCGGGCAGCGGTGTCGCGGGAGACGTGGTGTACGACCTTCGCGACCACGGTGGCGACCACCAGGCGGTGTACGCCTTCGCCCGCGAGGACCTCGACATCTGGCAGAAGGAGCTGGGGCGCGAGCTGCCCAACGGGGTCTTCGGCGAGAACCTCACCACCTCGGGCCTCGACGTCAACGGCGCCCTGATCGGTGAGCGGTGGCGGATCGGGGCGGACCTGGTCCTGGAGGTCACCTCGGCCCGCATCCCGTGCCGCACGTTCGCGGGCTGGCTGGACGAGAAGGGATGGGTGAAGAGGTTCACGCAGGCCGCGATGCCCGGCGCCTACCTCCGGGTGGTCGAGCCGGGTGAGATCCAGGCGGGCGACGGCATCGAGGTCGTCTTCCGGCCCGGCCACGAGGTGACGGTCGCGTTCCTCTTCCGTGCTCTGACGACCGAGCCCGGCCTGCTGCCGCGGGTGCCCGACGCCGGCGACGCGCTCAACCCCACCTACGCGGCGAAGGTGCGCAGGCGGCTGTCGGGGCGGCCCCAGGAGGCCTGATCCGCTTCACCCAGGGGTATCGCCTCTGGTCCGGGTCACCCCGCCGGAGACCCGGCACACGGGATCCGACCGCCTCCGCCTGCCCGCCCCCCGCCCCGGTGCGGGCCGGCCGAGGTCACGGCGCCGGGTGTTTCACGACACGTGCCGCCGATGGCGGTTCATGACTTGTGGCGCTGGTAGTAGCGCGCCACCCGGACCCGGTTGCCGCACAGTTCGGGAGAGCACCAGCGCCGCCGGGGGTGGGCGGGCAGGAAGAGCATGCGGCAGCCGGGCCCCTCACATCCGCGTACCGACGCGATCGGTCCGGACAGCAGGTCGATCGCCGCGCCCGCGAGTGTCGCGACCAGCGTGGACCGGTAGTCGCCCGCGCGTCCGACGCTGACGGCGATCTGGCCGTCCTCCCAGCTCAGAGTCCGGTACGGCGGGGCCAGCCGGTCGGCCCCGCTCAGCGCGCGCAGTGCCGGGGCCGGAGGCTCGGCCCCTCGTCGCGCGTGGTCGACCACCGTGCCGACGATCTCGCGCAGGTCCAGGACAGCCGCCAGGTCGGCATCGTTCAGGGCCGCTCCGGGCTGGGGAAGACGGTGTGCCTGCGCTCGCAACCATGCCCGCAGCGCGTCCACCGTCGTCAGGTGGTCCACGGGTCCGTCGGGGGAGGCGCCGAGGGTGTTGATCAGATCGAGCGCGACCGGTTCGCCGGTCAGCGGGAGGTGCATATTTCTAATGGTACGTGACCGGTTGACGCGTTAGAAGTCGGCGGGCTATAACTAATGCATCTTCGACGGAAAGAAGCATGTGAGATGGATGTGCCAAACGTTGCCCACCGGTCCGTGGACGTGGACGGGGTCCGGGTCTTCTACCGGGAGGCGGGTCCCCGCGACGCGCCCACGCTGCTCCTGCTGCACGGTTTCCCGTCCGCGTCCCACCAGTTCACCCGGCTGATCGACGCTCTCGGCACCCGCTACCACCTGGTCGCGCCGGACTATCCCGGCTTCGGGCACAGCGAGGCGCCGGCCGGGTTCGGTTACTCCTTCGACCGGCTCGCCGACGTGGTCGAGGGGTTCGTGGACGCGCTCGGCCTGGACCGGTTCGTGCTCTACGCGTTCGACTTCGGGGCGCCTGTGGGGTTCCGCCTGGCCGTACGGCGTCCGGAGTGGATCGCGGGCCTGGTCGTGCAGAACGGCAACGTCTACGAGGAGGGGCTGAGTGAGGCGGCGCGGGGGTTCGTCGCCCTGGGGCCCGGTGAGGAGGATCAGGTGCTCCCGCTGCTGACCCTGGAGGCCACCAGGGGGCAGTACGAGGGCGGCGCGTCCGACCCCGCCGCGGTCGCTCCCGACGGATGGACCCTCGACCAGCACTTCCTCGACCTGCCGGGCCGCAAGGAGATCCAGATCGCCCTGGCGTTCAACTACAAGAGCAATGTCGCGCTCTACCCCGAGTGGCAGGCGTGGCTGCGTGAGCACCGGCCGCCGACCTTGATCGTGTGGGGGCGGAACGACCCCTTCTTCGTGGAGGAAGGCGCGCGGGCTTTCCTCAAGGATGTGCCGGACGCGGAGTTGCACCTGTTCGACACCGGGCATTTCGCACTTGAAGAGAAGCTGCCGCAGATCGCCCCCCTCGTCGCGGACTTCCTGGAGCGTGCAGGAAAGGACAGCAAATGAAGATCGCAGTCATCGGGGCCAGCGGCCACATCGGCTCCGCAGTCGTCCGTGAGGCCCGCGAGCGTGGCCACGAGATCACGGCCGTCGCCAGGGACGCCTCCTCGCTGGGCGGCGGGGTCGACGCCGACGTGCTCGACCGCGAGTCGATCGCGGAGGTCCTGGCCGGGCACGACGCGGTGGTGCTGGCGGTGAAGGGGCCCGAGACCGTGCCGGAGGCGGTCCGGACCCTGATCGACGTGCTGCCCGGGATCGGGGTGCGGCGGCTGCTGGTCGTGGGCGGCGGCGGAAGCCTGGAGCACGCCCCGGGGCAGCGGTTCGTCGACAGCCCGAACTTCCCGAAGGAGTATCTGGCCGAGGCCCGCGCCCAGGGCGAGGCCCTCGAACTGCTCCGCGCCGAGGGCGGCGCGCTGGACTGGTCCTACGCCAGCCCGCCCCCGGTCCACCTCGTCGACGGTGAGCGCACCGGCGCCTACCGGGTCAAGGCGGGTGACACCCCGATCGGCGGCCCCGACACCCGGATCACGGTCCCGGACTTCGCCGCCGCCCTCGTCGACACGCTGGAGGAACGCGCCTTCGTCCGGGAACGCTTCACCGCCGGCTACCAGTAGTACAGCGCTTCACCGCCGGCTACCAGTAGTACTTCGCCAGGTTGATTTGATCTTCAGTGGTGGGTTCGGCGCGCTGCCGCGTGAATCCGCCGTTCACGGCCGGCGCCGGGCCGGTCTCCCAACCCGTACAGACCTTCGGCGTTGAAGCGTGCCAGCCGGTAGCGCGCCGTCTTGTCCGCACAACCGAGCTCGCGGACGATCCGCGGCACCCGCAGCCGCTCCCGGCTCAACGCGATGACAGCAGCTTCGGCTCCGGGGAGCCTTCGCCGCGGCGTGGCTCGGTCACCTGATACCGCACGTCCCGGGTGATCTCCTGATGCCGGTCATGCACCATCACCCGGTCCGCGCCGCTCATGGCGTCGTCACCGGCGGAACTCTCAAACAGCGCGACGGCGCGCACCCAGCGGCGTGCAAGCTGGGCGTTCCCGTGTCGCCTTCGGCCAGGTGGGGGATGTGTTCCGCTGCGATCCCCAGGGTAGTCGTTGACTCCTACATCCCTGGTTGGTAATTTTGTCAGGACAAACATATGTCTTTACAAACTCTACCTGCGGAGGATTGCCATGGCTGCCACGGTGGGCGAGATCGTGCGCACGCGGGTGCACAACCCCGAGGCGATTGCCGAGGCGGCGAAGCAGCGTGTGCCGGCGCCGTCCGTGGTGGGGGAGCACGGCCGGGTGATGATCATCGCTGCGGACCATCCGGCGCGCGGCTCGCTCGGCGCCGGCGGTGATCCGATGGCCATGGCCGATCGGGGTGATCTCCTGGACCGGCTCTGCCGGGCGCTTGAACGCCCCGGGGTGACCGGGGTGATGGGCACCGCCGACATCCTGGAGGACCTGCTGCTGCTCGGGGTGCTGGACGGCAAGTCGGTGTTCGGATCGATGAACCGGACCGGCCTGGCCGGATCGACGTTCGAGATCGACGACCGCTTCACCGGCTACGACGCGGAGACCATCGCCGCGATGGGCTTCGACGGGGGCAAGACGCTGACCCGGATCGCGTTGGAGGACGCCGCGACGCCTTCGGTGCTGGAGAACCC